>JAPWKE010000003.1:3300000-3591792 GCA_028283655.1 Acidobacteriaceae bacterium
AGCCTATTGGCTCTGCTTTGCCGCAGTGTTCAACACCGTCATGGGTACAGCAAGACAGATTTCCTGGCTAGGCGTACTCGTGATGGTGCCGTGCACGCTTTGGCTGCTGCGTCGAAATCGTAAAGCGATGCTCGCCGGGGTTCCCTGCACACTTCTCTGCATCGCCGGAGTATTCGCTTGCCTGCACTGGTTTAACCGTCAGCCCTACGCCATCGTTGAGCACCTCCTTCCGCCGCAACGGCCTGGCATCAAGCTGCTTGTGATGCGCCTGATCCAGTTCGGCGTACAAGCAGGTTTTGAGCTTTTGCTGCTGAGCCTGCCACTGTTGATCGCGCTGCTTCCGCTTGCCTTCCGCAACCGACGTGCCATGAAAGCCGCGGCACTCTGGCTGCTGTTTGTTATCGTTCGTCTGGCATATCTCCATCACGTGCACAAACTTTTCGTCTGGGAGATCCCTTACGGGTACAACAACTTCTGGAACGAAGGATTTGAATATACGCGTGCCTATCTCGGCCACGCCCCATTGATGATCACGCCGCTAATGCGACACAGCTTCCTGGGGCTGCTGATCGCTGCGGAGTTGGGGCTGATCGCTCTATTCTTTCTCCCGACACATACGCCTGTGCCGCAACACACAACATCAGACAGTTCGCGCAAACTCAGCAACTTTGAGCTCCTGGTTTTGTTCGGACCTTGCACCGTGGCCTATATCGCGCTGCTGATTCCCCGCTACATCCCTGTACCTCGAGTCCTCGATCGCTACATGCTCTTTCCCGAGTTCGTCCTGCTGTTCGTGGCCGTACGGCTCTATCAGGAGCGTGTGGCTGATCATCTACCCCGTACAGTCTGGCTCTCGATTGCGCTGCTAAGTATCTTTTACGTTATAGGCATGCGCGACGCCTTCTCGCTCTTCAATGCGGAGGCTGGACTGCTGCACCAGGTGGAAGCCAGCGGTGTTCCACGTCAGCAGATCGATGGTGGCATTCAGTTCAATGGATGGACTCAGATCATGACTGCCGGCTCCCTGAACGATCCACGTATCGTGAAGCCGATTGGAACCTACACCCCAATCGAGCCGATAGAGAACAACTCCTGCATCACCAATGGAAGCGACGAGACGCCGGTAGTCCACGGAAAATATGTCATCTCTTATGATCCGAACGCCTGCGGAGGAAGAGCTCCTGAATTCGCGCCGTATCGATTCCATACCTTCTTCAAACCACAAGAGCGCTCGCTCTACATGGTGAAGGGGCCGGAATACTTGCATTAGTCAGTTGCGCCTGAGAATGAGTTTGCTGACAACCTAATCGCTGCTCCAGCGCAACACCCGAACAACTCACGCTTTCTCCAGGAGTGCTCGTGTCCCAACGTATTCGCTCGTTGCTACCCACACTGCTATGCATGCTGTTTCTGCCGTTCTGCGCCATCTTCATCCATCCTTGGGCAGAGATGGCGCAGGTTGATGACTTCTCCTACACGCGGTCAGCACAGCTCCTCGCGCATACGGGGCATATCGTCTACAACGGGTGGGCAACTGCAATGCTGGGCTGGCAGCTCTATCTGGGTGCGTTGATGATCAAGCTCTTCGGCTTCTCGATGAGCACGCTCAGAGTCGGTACGCTACTGGTTGCAATCCTCGTCGCGGCGCTGCTGCAACGCCTGCTCGTACGCATGGGCACGACGCCATGGAACGCTGCAGCCATCACGCTGACAATGATGCTCTCTTCCACCTGGTTAGGTGTGACCTTCAGCTTTATGAGCGATATCTACGGCATGTTGGTGCTCTTCGGTTGCTGCTATGCCTGTGTGCGTGCGCTGCAGGCCTCCACTCCAGGACGCGCGGCCATGTGGGTATGCGCGGCAGCCCTTAGCAACGGAGTAGGTGGAACCGCACGCCAGATCGCATGGCTTGGAGTCCTGGTGATGGTTCCCTGCACCTTGTGGCTACTGCGAAAGAATCGTCTCGCTGCGGTCACGGGCCTGCTCTGCACCATGATAGGCATCACCACGATGATCGGCTTTCTGCATTGGTTTAACCAGCAACCGTATGCGCTGGCAGAACACCTGCTGCCACCCCGAATTCCTGGGATAAAGTCGCTGGTGATCATCACCATCAAGTTCGTTGTCATGACCCTGCTTGAAACGCTACTGCTAGCTATGCCGGTGCTGATCGTACTAAGCCCCACAGCGTTTCGGAGTCGCAAAACCAGAAGAGTCGCAACCTCATGGATACTGCTTGCCCTGCTCTTTGTAGCAGGTGCCGCGTTGGTTCACAAAGAACGCGCGTGGGAGATTCCTTATGGCTACTCCAACTTCACCTACTATGGTTTCGAGTACTACCAGACCTTCCTGGGAACACCTTCGCTCTTCCTGACACCTCTGCTGCGTCACACCTTCCTTGTGCTTTTGCTCGCTGCGCAGGTGGGCTTCATTGCAGTCCTCTTCACCTCTCGTGAGCCAAGTACCCCGCGTACAGATCGCCCGGTCACGGAACCAAGAACAACACTGACAACCTACGAACTGGTCGTATTACTGGGCCCTTGCACGCTGGCTTACCTGCTTCTGCTGCTACCTCGCTTTTCCGTTGTTCTGCTGAACATTGACCGCTACATTCTCATCCCACAATTCATCCTGCTGCTGGCTGCGGTACTGCTCTATCAGCGACATGTCAGCCTTCGCCTTCCTCGCACCGTCTGGCTTTCCATTGCGCTCTTTGCAGCGTTCTACGTTGCAGGCCTGCGCGATACGTTCACGCTCTATCAAGCTCAAGTTGATACGCTGCAGGAGGTCGAGCATACAGGCGTTCCCCGCGAAGCGATCGACGGCGGCTTCGCCTACAACGCGTGGACACAGATTATGACAGCGGGATATATGAATGACTCACGCCTGCTACACCCGGCAAACAAGTATCACTACGAGACGCCGGTGATAGATGATGCCTGCCGCACCTATGCAGGAGACCTTGTACCTGTCGTTCACGGCCGCTATGCGATCTCGATGAATCCGAACTCCTGCGGCGGCGCAACCTCCTTCGCCCCTCGACACTTCTCCATGCTTTTCGCACCGCATGACCGCGTGTTCTACATCGTGAAGGGGCCCGCGTGGACGAAGCAGACCCTGCTGCGGTAATGCTGAAGGCAAGGATTCCTCTACCAGTGACAGCCTCCGGCCGGGGGTAGCTCCAGCACCCCAAACCAGGAGAACCAGAGATCGAGACTGGGGTAATTTCTTGCGGCAAGAGGGGCAAGTAAGCAAACCTCCGCGAGAAGCATCAGTACGCAAAAGGGTTCTGCCGATGTTGGCAGAAACCTTTTGCATGGCTTGCTCAGCCGTAAAGCGGGTGTTTTTTGATTCAAACCGAGGGGACCTTCGGTAGGGTTTTGGCGAAACCGAGGGTTCCTCGGTTTCTGCGTGTTTTGCTTGCCCGGATGTGCCGCTGCGGACCCTTTGACGGGCTTACTTCTGGAGCGCGTGGCGGAGTTTGTCGACGTGCGTGCCGTGGACGCGAATCAACTCATGCAGCTTGTCACCCGAAACGCCGAGTTCGTGGGACCAGTAGGCGATATCGGAAGCGAGCTTGGGGTTGATCTCTTTGGGATCGTGCGGCCCCTTGTGCTGGTCTTCGTGGACGGCGTGCGGCTGGTGCGCCTTCGATTTCTGCTCGTGCTCGTGGTTGTCCTGGGACATCGTTCACCTCTGGAGGCTTTGATGCAATCTCTCAACGATTATGTAAGTCGGGGAGACCGAGCGTGTTCGGTACACGGAATGTGTCCTATCACTTCATCAGTCTTGAATCTCAAGATAGCAACGAAATGGTTTGTTAACTTCAAACCTCTCCTGCTGGCCAGACTTCTCGTAAAAGCGCTCACTTAGAACTTGATTCTTCCTCAACTCTCTCGATTCTTCAGCAAATGCGAAGGAGTCTTCGGACACCTCTAGTCCAAGGAAAGATAGTCTAACGAGTTGTTCTATGACATCTCGATGCTTTTCGGGGGCTATGTGCGCCCTCGTCAAGTTGCGTTCTACTTCTGCGATGGAAACGACGGCTGGCGATCCAACAAACTCAAAAAGCACCTGCTCGAGCTGAGGAATCGTAGAAACATTCTCGACAAGGATTGAATCCATCGCATACTGCGAGTATTCCTTCTCACCGTCGAGGACATCTTTCTCTTCGACACGATCTCGTTTTCGGTTTACCGCAAACGAGACTGCGGCCTTTACGAGGTAAATAATATCGCGCGGACGTTGGAGAATCCTCGTTGTTAAATATTCTCGAGTCGGAATGCCGCGAACCTCCGCACAGAAATACTTACGCCATAACGCAGTTGGATTACTCTGAGGCCCATGGGAGGCGATATACCGTTCCTCAATGACGCGAATCAACATTTCAGGATCATCCCATTTCATTCGCGTGTACGCCAGTTTATCTGGTTCAAGGGTCACATCTAGCACGCGGTCGAAAATGTCGGAACGAAGAAAAACGGCACTATTAAAGCTGACAAATTGCTTATCTTTGTCAGACCTGTTTATCTGTTCACCGAGGCGAGAAGTCGCAATCAACAATCCCGAAATAAATTCAGCCAACTCGCCTAAATCAGCTTTTTTAGTCCAAGGCTTGTCCAAGTTATCAATCAGCATCAAGACGGTCCGCTTTTTTGCGAGGACCTTGTTTAAGCTATTACGAAGCTTCGCGATGGCACCACTGTGAAGGGCTTCGGATATTCCTTTACGAAACGTCTCTTCTGAGCTGGAAGATATTACGGCCTCCATGCTATTCACAATTCTTTCTAGGCGAATCGTGAAGTCGCCCGAAAAAGATAGCTCTGACTCCATAATTGCTACGAATGCCGCGACGTCAGGATCGGCCATTTCCCACAAGGTTGTTTGGCTGACCTGCTTGTACGCGGCAGAGGCAATTTCTGTATAGAGCATAAATTTCCAAAGGCTTTCGATCACATATCCTTTGACATCATGTTCTTTGTAACGAGCAAACAACCTTACAAGCCCCTCTATCTCATAACCAACGGGCTTCATTAAGCAAACAAGGTTTCTGCTGTCTGCTCCAATCACTGATTCTGCATGTATGAGGTTGGCGCTCTTCCCTGTACCCTTCCGGCCAACAAAGACGTTTTGCGTGCCGTTTAGGATGTCCAGGCTCACGGTTGTTTCGACGAAGTAGCTATTGAGAGAAGCCTTTTCGTTCTCGGCAATCCAGTCTCCGAGTTTGACGTGAAAATCCTTAAGCTGCGTAGCCAGCTTAAGAGCACTCGCATGCTTGTTGACGCTCTGTTTCTCAACAGCAGTTCGTATAGCGATCGGATCAAGCCATGCGCTGGAGAGTTCAGCAGCTTCACTTGGAGTTGTGTAGCTCTGCATCATATCTCTGTAGTCTAGTGGAGCCAACATTTCGGAATGCTCACTAAGCATGAGCAACTTCAAATCAAGACCTACAGCAAGACCACTGATTAGAGCATACCTAGCGTTATGGCGTCGAAAACCATCTCGTGCGGGGCTTACGAAGTGTGTGATGCACCCCACACAATTCCAAAGGCTCTGCGCATACCAACTAAGCGGCTGGAGATTGCTATCTCTTGGATCGTTGAGAATTGTCGGAACACTTGAGTCCTCGATCGTCCGAGTGATATACACGCTAGCTTCTGTGTCATGCAAACTCTTCAAATAAAGAATTGAAGGGATTTCTGACTGCGGGCCGAGTATCGAAGCAATAGAGTTTTCATAGATTGTGTCCGTTAGGTTCTCATAAGGCTTGTCATTGAAAAACGCGTCAATGATGTTTGCCGAGTTTGTATAAGACGCATATCCAGTGGTGGTCAAGATCTTCAGCTGCTCAAATTCCTTTTTAGTGTCAATAAGGGAACCATCGCGTACGAGCCAAATTTTCTTGTTCCGAGCAATCGCATACCCGATTTCAAAAAGCACGTTCGGGTTGATGCCAGTTACATCCGCACATACGAAATCGCAGTCGTCGATTGCCTTCGTTATTTCACGGATGATGAAACGACCGTTAACGCAAAGGTCTTCCCATCCAACGATCAGAGCGTTGCCCGTCGCATTTATGCCTTCAATCGCGGCCCGGATCGTTGGGGGCAACATAGGTGGGGTCGATGGATATGCAAAAAAGCCGAACGGAGTTTTCCCGTTCGGCTCCTCAGCCCATTCTTGATCGGCAAGCTCTAGCTGATGGCTCATCGCTGCTTTCTCTGCATATGGTGGTTACTGGATGGGGAGTTCGCCTTCGGTGGTGCCGTTGGGGCCTTGGTAGGGGGGATGACCATGGCGGCGGCTACCTTGTCGGCGTCGATGGAGGTCGAGGAGCTTGAGGACCATCGAGATTACCTATTCTCGGGTAAGGTCTTTTGATTTGAGTTCTTGCCAAGCGCTCTCAATGGACACGTCTGCGAGGAGGGTGTCGCGGTCGACGGTGTAGTCACCCTTACCGGAGTAGTTGAGGCTGAGGAACCGGGCGAGCCCGCCCAAACCGTACTCGCGACGGATGAGTTCGAACGTGCTCTTTTGGAACTGTTCGTCCGTCATGTCCGGCATCATCGTGTGAGTCGCCATGGGCGTCTCCTTCGCAACCAGTCTATCGGATTCAATACGGGGACGGTTGGGTTTCCTTCACCGCGAGCAGCGCGGCTGAGGAAGCGGTCGTCAACCGTGAGCAATGCATCCACCTTGGCCTGCTCTGCAATCGCCAGGTGAAGCGAGTCCATGGCGCCATAACCGAGGCTTTCGAGATTCTGTGCTCGACGGAATGTGGCTTCTGTTGGGAGGACATATTCGCTGGCGAAGGTGAGGAAGTCGAGCGCGGCCTGCCGCTGGACTGGGTTGCGTTTGCGTTCGAGCTCGAACTTGATTGCAGAGCTGGCGATCCAACGAATGTGTCCCAGACTTACTGCATCCAAAACGCCGAAGATCGCTTCCAGCTCTTCGCGGATGCGAGGCTGAGAGCGATCATCGGTGAGTCTGTTGAGAGCGCAGGTGTCGAGGTAAATGTTCATACGTCGTGACCTGCGCCTCTGTAGTTGGAGCTACTGGATGGGAAGTTCGCCTTCGGGGGTGCCGTTGGGGCCTTGGTCGGGGGGGATGACCATGGCGGCGGCTACCTTGTCGGCGTCGTCGAGGTCGAGGAGCTTGACGCCCATCGTGGCGCGGCCGGCTGCTCGGACACTCTTCGTGTCGATGCGGATGATCTTGCCGAACTGGCTGATCACCATCATCTCCGTGGTGTCGTCGACGAGCTGGATCGTGGTGACCTTGCCGATCTTGGGCGTGGCCTTCATGTTGATGACGCCCTTGCCGCCGCGGGTTTGCAGGCGGTAGGCGTCGACGTCCGTACGCTTGCCGAAGCCGTTCTCAGAAACCGTGAGGATGAGGCAGGGGGTGAGGCCGAGTTTTTCGTCGAGTTCGGCGAGCTTGGCGGCGGACTCCTCGGAGACCTGAGGAGCGGCCGGGGTGTCGTCGCCTTCGGCGAGGGTGAGGGGCTGCGAGGCGGCCGAGTCCGAGGCTTCGTCGATGGCACTTTGTACCTGGTCGGCGAGGCCCTGGGCGATGGCGCGTTCGAGGCGCTGCTTGTTGCGGGCTTCAGGCGAAGGAGTGGCGACTGCGCCGATGACGTAGTCTCCCTTCTTGAGCGTGATGCCCTTGTTTCCGTAAGCGGGGCGACCCATGGGGCGGAGGTCCTGCTCGTTGAAGCGGATGGCCATGCCGTCGCGGGTGGCGAGGAAGATGATCTGCTCGCCGTCGGTCATGCGGGCGGTGACGAGCTCGTCGTTCTTGTCGATGCCGATGGAGATGATGCCGCGAGCCATGACGTTCGAGAAGTCCTTGAGTGCGGTCTTCTTGACGGTGCCGTTCTGCGTGGCGAAGAGGACATACTTGTTCTCTTCTTCGAGGTCGCGGACGGGGAGGATGGTGACGACCTTTTCGCCGGGCTGGAGGTCGATGAGCGAGGCCATCGCCTTGCCCTTGCCGGCGGCGCCGACGTCGGGGATCTCGTAGACCTTGAGCCAGTAGACGCGGCCGCTGTTGGTGAAGCAGAGCAGGTAGGCGTGCGTGGAGTCGATGATGAGCTGCGCGACGACGTCTTCTTCGCGGGTCTTCATGCCGAGGCGCCCGGTGCCGCCGCGCTTCTGCTGGCGGTAGGTGGAGATGGGCGTGCGCTTGAGGTAGCCGGTGTTGGAGACGGTGACGGCGACCTGCTCGTCGGCGATGAGGTCTTCGAGGGTGAGCTCGGTGGACTCGTCGACGATGGTGGTGCGGCGTGCGTCGCCGTACTTGTCGCGGGTGTCTTCGAGCTCCTTGATGATGACGCCGCGGAGCTTCTTTTCGCTGGCGAGGATGGACTCGTACTCGGCGATGTTGTCGCGGACGATCTTGAGCTCGTTGAAGAGCTCGTCCATGGAAAGTTGGGTGAGGCGATAAAGCTGCAGCTCAAGTATGGCGTCGATCTGGCGGTAGGAGAGGATGAGCGTGCCGCCAGCGTTGTTGCCGTTCGCCGCGGTGCCGAGCGCCTGCTGCGCGTTGATCGAGCCCCCGTTCATGTCGATGTTGTACTTGCCGGGGTCGAGCGAGACGCCCTGAATCTCCGTACCGCGGAGCGTGATGCGGCGGTTCGAGAAGTAGGCGAAGAGGTTCTCACGAGCGTCTGCACGCGAGGACGACTGGCGGATGATCTTGATGACCGTGTCGAGGTGGTCGAGCGCGATCTGGTAGCCGAGCAGGATGTGCTCGCGCTCGCGGGCCTTGCCGAGGAGGAAGGCGGTGCGGCGGCGGACGACGTCGATGCGGTGATCGAGGAAGGCCCAGAGCGCAGCGTCGAGCGAGAGCTCCTTGGGCTGGTTGTTGTGCACGGCCAGCAGGATCATCGAGAACGACTCCTGCATGGAGGTGTGCTTGTAGAGCTGGTTGAGGACGATCTCCATCTGCGCGCCGCGCTTGAGTTCGATGACGATGCGCATGCCGTCGCGGTCGGACTCGTCACGCACATCGGAGATGTCGTCGACGATCTTTTCGGTGACGAGCTGTGCGATGCGCTTAATGAGGGTCGACTTGTTGACCTGGTAAGGGATCTCGGTGACGATGATGGCTTCGCGGCCGCCAGTGATGTTTTCCTTGGCGCAGCGGGCACGCATCATGAAGCGTCCGCGGCCGGTGCTGTAGGTCTGGACGAGGTTGCCCTTGCCGTAGATGAAGCCGCCGGTTGGGAAGTCGGGGCCCTTGACGAACTCGAGAGCAATCTCGAGGTCGGAGCGCGTTTCGCCCTTCTGCTTGTTCAGCAGCGCGATCGCAGCGTTGAGGGTCTCGGTGAGATTGTGCGGCGGGATGTTGGTCGCCATGCCGACGGCGATACCGGCGCCGCCGTTGACCAGCAGGTTCGGAAAACGGGTGGGCATGACCGACGGCTCAGAGGTCGATTCGTCGTAGTTGGGGACGAAGTCGACGGTGTCGGAGTCGATGTCGGCGAGCAGCTCGCCGGAGAGTCGCGTCATGCGGGACTCGGTGTAACGCATGGCGGCGGGTGGGTCGCCGTCGACGGAGCCGAAGTTGCCCTGGCCGTCTACGAGCGGGTAACGCAGCGAGAAGGGCTGCGCGAGGCGGACCATGGTGTCGTAGATCGCGGAGTCGCCGTGGGGATGGTAGTTACCCATGACGTGGCCGACGACCTTGGCCGACTTGGTGTACTTCTTGTTGAACTGGAGACCCATCTCCTGCATGCCGTAGAGCACGCGGCGATGCACGGGCTTGAGGCCGTCGCGGGCATCGGGCAGAGCGCGGCCGATGATGACCGACATGGAGTAGTCGAGGTACGACCGTCGCATCTCCTCTTCGAGGTTGATCGAAGACATGTACAGCGCGCCGGGACCTGTGGGCGCGCCGGGGCCGTCTCCGCCAGAACCGCCGGGGGGCGGGTTGTTGGAGTTGGCGTCCTGCGCCGAGGGCGGATCGTTCGGATTAGCGCCGAGGGGGAGAGAGTTCTGATCGTCTGCCATGTTCAGTGTTGATTATACGAGTTTGGGGCGAAGAAAGAGCGTCCGCAGAGTGTGCGGACGCCCTTTGTTTGGTGCTGCTTGGGTTATTGGACGGTAAGGGTCGTGGAGTTCGACTCTGTGCCGCCGCAAGTGAGGGACAGGGTGTACGTTCCCGGTGTGGCGGGGGCTGTGAGCGGGATCGTAGAGGACGTCGGGCTGCCGACGACAGCATCGAGCAAGGTGTAGACGCCGGTGCTGCTAGTCACGCTGGCAAAGCAGCTTTCCATCGTAGCGCTGTAGGCGTTGCTAACGGTGAAGGTCAGCGGGAATAAGAAGCCCGCGACGATGCTGGCAGGGGGTGCGATGACGATGGGAGCAGCGAGGGCAGGAGTAGGCGTCAGATTGTAAATCGTGCCGCCGCCGGTGCTGCCTCCCGCGTATGTCGTGCCGTAGAAGTTACCGTCGCTGCCCTGGAGCAGGCCTCCGACAGCAGAGGCGCCGTCGGTCTGCGTGGTGCCCGAAAGAGCTCCGCCGGTGAACTGGTGAAGAACGGAAAATCCTGACCCGTCCTGCCCCAACCGCTCCACCAAGCCAAGGCCGTTGCTTCCGCCAGCAGACGAGGCACCATAGAGGTTTCCATCGCTGGCCAGCAGGAGCGAGCCAAACACTTCCACAGGGCCGGTAGAGCTTGTGTTGGCGTAAATCGTGGAGAGGGTTGTGGCATCGGGACTGAGACGGTAGTAGCTGTCAATATTCGTGGTGGTGGTGGACGCCGAGCCATAAAACCCGCCGTCGGAGCCTTCCACCAGACCGTTCGCATAGGAGTAGAGGACCGGTTGAGTTGAACCGCCGAAGGAATGTTGCACGGTATAGGTCGCGGTTGCGGGGCTGTAGTTATAGATAATGCCGTAACCGGAAGCTCCACCGGTCAAAGTGGTTCCCAGGATCGCTCCGTTGGAAGCCTGCACGATGTCCGTGGCGGTGGGCGAAAGACCGTCGACCAGAGTGGTACCGGGAAGAGTGGTGCCGTTAAAGGAATGGAGCTGGGTGTAACCGGTTCCGTCAGGGTTGATTTTGAAGAGGGTTCCGCCCTTGCTGAGGCCGCCGGCAGAGGTTGTGGAGTAGAGGGTTCCGTCGCTGGTCTGAAGCAGACGTGTGGTGGGGTTTGCCCCGTCTATGAGTTGCGTGCCAGAGATAGCCGCGCCGGTAAAGGAATAGAGCACGCTATAACCGGTGCCATCGAGAGCGATTTTGAAGACCGTGCCGACGGAGTGAGCTCCACCGGCATCGGTCGTGCCATAGAGATAGCCATCCTTGCCTTGAATGAGTCCGACAGCGGGAACGGCACCGTCAACCTGCGAGGTGCCGGAGATGGCGGCGCCTGTGAAAGCGTGAAGCTGCGTATAGCTCGTTGTCGTAGCAATGAGGAGCGTACTGGTAGCGGAGGCCGCTGCATAACCGCTGGCAGCGTTGAAACTTGCGGTGAGGTCTGCCGTGTAGGGCCGGCAGCCAGCGTGGCAGATGGAGTGTAGTTCACCGAACATATACCGGCGGCAATGGTGCAGGTGGTGGGCGAGAAGCTGCCACCGATGCTGCCCGCTGTGCCGAAAGTAACGACCGAGCCTTCGGCCGGGGAGCTGGCCGTAAGCGTCTGGGGCGTCGTGCTGCCGTAATCACTGGTGACGTTGCTGAGGAGCGCCGTGGTGGAGGTGATGATGTAGGCAGCACTGTTGACAGGGCTGTTGGTGTAGCCGGTGGCTACGGTGAGGGCCTTGATCGTCATAGATGAACTGACGGTCAGAGGGCTCGTGTAGACCAGAGAGCTGGTGGTCGGGGTAGAGCCGTCCACGGTGTAGTAGATGGTGGCTGGAGACGTGGCTGAAGTAATGCTCACGGTCTGAGGTCCCGTGTACGTTCCCGCAGCGAGAGAGAAGAGCGGGAGGGCGGCGGTTCCCTGAACCGTCAAGGGAGTGTTGGAGGATTCCTGACCGCCGCAGGTGAGCGAGAGGGTGTAGCTGCCCGAAGTGGAAGGTGCTGTCAGCGTGGTGTTGGTCGAGGTGGTGCTACCGGTGACAGCGCCGAGGTTGGTGAAGACGCCGGAGCTGCTCGTCACGCTGGCAAAGCAGGTTTTCAGCGTGGTGCTGTAAGCGTTCGACACGGTGGCGGTGAGGGAGAAGCTGGCTCCCGGGGTGACCACCGACGGTGCCGAGATGACCACGGGGGCAGAAAGCACCGGCACGGGCGCAATCTTGAAAATGTTTCCATCCTGAAGATGGGTTGTTCCGTAGAGGCTTCCATCCATGCCCTGAACGAGTCCCGCGTAAGGGAAATAGCCCTCGCCCGAGAAGGAGTGGATCGAGGTCATTGTGCCGGAGGGGGTCAACTGGAAGACGGTGCCCTCGGCGCCCGCGGCGCCCGCGCTGGTGGTTCCGTAAAAATTGCCATCCGAAGCGAGAAAGAGCGGAGCTACGGAACCAGCTCCTATGTTTGTCCCCTGAGTGGGAGGGATGGAAGTGAAGACGCCAGCAGTTGTGATCTTGTAGACCGTGCTGACAGAGGTCGTTCCTCCCGAACTGAGGGTTCCGTAGAGGCTTCCGTCCGCACCCTGAATGAGCGCCGACCAGATTTCGTTCCCGTCCGTGCCGATGAAGGAATGGAGGAGGGTGAAGGTGCCGGTGGGGGTGATTTTGAAGACGGTACCGTCGCCGTTCTCGCCGCCCTGATAGGTGGTTCCGCAGAAATTGCCTTCGGAGGCCTGGAGAAGTTCAGCCATGGGGATTGAACCGTCCGTGCCGGTGAAGGAGTGAAGGAGGGTGAAAGCTCCCGAGGAGGTGATCTTGAAGACGGTGCCGTCGCCGTTCGCGCCGCCCTTTTCGGCTGTTCCGTAGAAGCTGCCGTCCGAACCCTGTACGACACCGCCATAAAGCGTGACACCTTCCGAGCCATCGGAAGCGAAGTCATGGAGGACGGAGAAGACTCCTGCGGGAGTCATTTTGAAGACGGTGCCGTATAGGTATCCGTCTTCCGAAGTGGTTCCGTAGAAGTTTCCGTCCGCGGCCTGGATGAGTCCGTCATAGGGCTGGATGCCATCTGTTGTACCGAGGGAGTGGAGCAGCGTGTAGTTATAGGAAGGGGTGAGGGTCAGGGTGCTGTAGGCGAGCTCAGAGTTGGCGCTTCCGTCGAAGCGCGCGGCCAGGGCATTCGTGTAGGTTCCGACAGCGAGCGAGCCAGTGGGAATGTAGCTGACCGAGCAGGAGCCTGCCGTAATGGTGCACTTGGTGGGAGAGAAGGTTCCGTCAATCGAACCATCGTCGCCGAAGGTGACAACATAACCATCAATGCTTGAAGTCGCAGTAATCGTTACGGGAGTCGTCGTGCCGGCACCCACGGTGATGGAGCTAAGCGAAACGGCGGGCAGAGTGGGAGATGACGAGGTGATCGTAAAGATGCCAGAAGTTACGCCACTGACGAGACGCGACCTAACGATGGCGACAGCGTTGAGTGTCGTGCTGGCACTGAGGGTGATCGGCCCGGAGTAGATCGAAGAGCTTGCCGTGGGCGTGGTGCCATCGGTGGTGTAGTAGATGACCGCTGCGGGATTGCTGTCTGTGATGCCAACGGTCTGCGCGGCGGTGAAGGTGCCGCCCGCGGGAGAAAAGACCGGAGTGCTGGGCAGCTGCAGAATCGGCAGTGACCAGTCAATGGGCGCGGCGCTATCGTTGGGCAGGAAGGCCGGGGTTGCGGGCTGGCGAGCGAAGAGCGCCGCTACATTGTTGGTCGGCGTGTTGAAGATGTCGACTAGAGCCTGGATCGTGTCGGCAGGAGCGTTTTGCGCGGTGCCCTGGGCAAGGGTGAAGAAGGTGCCGCAGGGTTGGTCGGAAGCAATGCTGCCGGTGGAGTTCACGCATGTCTGCACGATGTTGGCGAGGGTGCGGAGATCGTTGGAGGAGGCGTCGTAGCCTGTGGGCAGCGCTGCACCGGGGGCGGTGCCGGTGTTGATGTTGGCGTACTCCGTGACGGTTGTGAAGGCGTTGGTCAGCGCGCTTAGATCGGTCGCGCCGATGTGGTCATAGTCGGCGATGTAGCCTTTGAGACCGCGGACCGTAGCTACGGTGGTGACCTCGTTCATGAGAACAAAGTAGTTGGTCGTAGCGAGCGAACTGCATGCGCCGACTGCGGCGAGGCTGGTCTGGACAGCGTTATTGGCGAGTGCGCCAGAGTCACCGCCGACGGCAGCGAGGTAGACGAGCGTATTCGGCGTCGGGCAGCTGTAGTCGCCGGAGTAGTTGAAGTTACCGTTGCTGTCGGTGGTGACGGTAGTGGTCAGCAGGTCGGTGGATGCGCCTGCGACGATGGATTCATTCACAGCATAAAGGTGGATGACTGAGCCGAAGATCGGCTGCTCGCCGCCGTAGAGCTTGCCTGCTAGCGCGATGCGTGAGGTGGTGGCCGGGGAAACATGAGAGGCCGTGCAGCCGCTGAGTAAGAACGCTATGGGAGAAAGGGAAAGCAGGATAGGGCAAGGCGGCGTGCGGTGCTCACGATGGATCTCCTGAGATCGGAAGTTTATGCGATGTACGAGAAAAAACGGGACAGGCCGGAGCCTGTCCCGTTCGGCAAATGCCAAAAGTTGAAGTTGGTTAGAAGAGGAACTTCGCCGAAAGCTGAAGAATTCGGGGGTTGTTGCTGAAGACCTTTTCAGGATGATTGAAGGCAGCGTTACCGACAGTGACGTACTCGAGCCCGGTGTAGCTGTAAGCGTTCACGTCATCGACCGAACCCGGCAGGTACTGGGCGTGGTTGAGAGCATTGAAAGCCTGAGCACCAAACTCGATGGTGTAGTGGTCATAAGCCGTGAAGCGCTTGAACGCTGACAGATCGAGGTTGTTGGTGGGACGTCCTGGCATGGTGTTACGGCCAGAATTCGGCATAGCACCGCCGCCCGCCTGGATGTAGTAGGCATTGGGGTTATCAGCCGTATAGCCGGTCGTGTTGCCGTTCACGTCAGTGATAGCGGTAACCGTAGAACCGGTTCCCTTTACACCGTTGGGGTTGATGATCGTACGTCCAACGTAGGCGCCATCACCAGTGAGCAGGCCGTTGCTGCCGCCGAGAACGGTGGCGTACTCAGGAGACTCATAGGTGTAGATGGGCGATACGACCCAGTTGCCGACGAGGTTCTTCAGCATCCAGTTGGCGTTGTCATGGAAAGGCTGGATCTTGTAGTTGGCTTCGAGGGTTAAGCGGTGGGTGTGGTCAAGCGCAGAACGGCTGTACTCAGAGCGCATGTCGCGGGGGTTCTGAGGACGGCGGGGTGTCAGCGTGGTGGAGAACACTTCAGCGGTTGAGTCGTCCATTGCCTTGGAGAAGGTGTACGACGCATTCAATTGAAGGCCATGGATGCGGCCCTTCACATTGGCAAGCAGGCCGTTATAGTTTGAGCTGCCCCATGGCTGGTAGGAAGTAATGACGCTGGTATATCCAGCTGCAAGGAAGTCAGGACGGATGTTCGACTGAGCATTGATAGCAGCAAGTGTTGTCGCCGCCGTGCCCTTGCCGTTAATGGCAGCGCCATTGACAAAGGTGGGAAGGTAGTTCGCCGTGGTCGTGCGAGGCTGAATGTTGAGCTGATCCTGCACGGGGAGATGGATGCCGCGGTTGCCCACGTATCCGATCATTGCCGTTACGCCCTTGCTGATCTCACGCTCGATGGTAAGCGTGTAGTTCTCCGAGTAAGGAACAACCTGGTTAGGAACAAAAGCCGAGGTTGCAGCAATGGCGTCTGCAGGCGAAAGGACAGTTACGCCTGAACCATTTCCGGGAGGAAGGCCGCCGTTCGCGAGGAAGTTCGGATCACCGTAGTTAACGCTCGAGGAGGCCTGACCTACATCCTGCGTCGAGGAATACTGCGGAGGGAAAGAAAGGGTTCCCAGGTTATCGAAGAGGGTGTCATACGCGATGCCGTAGCCAAAGCGGATGGAGGTCTTGTTGTCCGGTGCGTACTCGATGCCGAGACGAGGTGCCCAGCTCACATAAGACGGCTGAGGAGCGCCAATGGTGAGGACCGAGGTAGAAGCACCGGAATTGAGGGCCTGAGCACGCTCACCGACGGGGACCGAGGTGAACTCATAACGAACACCGAAGTTCAACGTGAGCTTGTCGGTGGCGCGCCATGTGTCGTTTGCATAGCCGTAGAGCTGCGTCTGGTCGCCGTAATAGGTCTGGTTACCTGTCGAGCGTTCGCCAACACCGTTTGCATCCGGAGCGTAATCGTGGAGGAAGTCGCTCAGGAGCGAGTATTCATAGTCACCGCGAGCGCGTTGCGTGAATCCCTGCGGCGAGATGTACTTACGACCATCGAAGCCAAAGGCCATCGTGTGACGGCCGTGTGTGTAATGGACGTTGTCCGTGATCTGGTAAAGGTTTTGAATGGTGAATTGAGGTGCGTTCGGGTCAGGACCATACTGAAGATAGCCCTGATCGAAGAACTGCAAGTTCGGGAACTGATCAAGACCCGGGTAAGAGTAGTTACCGGAGTTGATCGTGTTCTCAAAGCGGTTGAAACCAATACGCGCTTCGTTGATCAGGTTCGGCGTGAAGTTGTGGTATTCGGAGAGAGCCACGAGATGGTACTTGTACGGGGTGCTCTGCCAGAATGTCGGCAGATTTGCAGCGATATCTGTGGTGCCTTCCGTGTTGTACACGTAGCGGAGACGGAAGGAGTCCTTTGACGACATGGTGTAATCCGCGCTGGTGGTCAGCGTGTCCATGTTGGTGAAGTACGGTGAGTTGATGGGGAGCGATCCAACAGGGATGGTCGCCTGTGACGTACCGGTATTGTTGCCGGAAGCGTCGGCATGACCGCTGCTGATGTTCAACGCGGCGGCACCGCAAGCGTTCAGAGTTGCGTCGCTAGCAAGATTTGTTGCAGCTTGCGTGTACTTCAAATACTGCGTGATGTTGTTCTGAGAAAAACCAGCAACGGTCGAAAGTCCCTGAATCATTTGCAAACCAGCTGCGGTCGGAGTGCAAATGTTATAGGACTCGTTCTGACCAATGGTGTTGCGCTCGTAATTCACAAAGAAGAAGAGCTTGTCCTTGAGAACCGGACCGCCGATCTGTCCGCCGTAACGATTGAAGTCGTAACGAGGCACGGCCGACTGCTTCACACCTTCAGAGACTTCAGCCGCATCGAGGTTGCGGTTGCGGAAGTACTCATACAGCTTGCCGTGAAACTTGTTTGTGCCCGAGAGAACGTTGGTGTTGAACTGACCACCGGAAGAGTGACCGAATTCAGGCGAGAACTGCGTGGTGATGAGCGTGAACTCACCGACAGCGTCGTTCGGAACGTAGACGAGGGGACCGGTGACAGACTTGTTGTTGTTGTCGATGCCTTCGATCGTGAAATTGTTGTTACGCGGACGCTTACCACCGATAGACGGGCCAACACCGATGCCGATGCCACCGGTCGATCCAACACCGGGGGCGAGCAGCGAGGTATTCAAAACGCCCTCGCCAGTGGAGGCGACGGGGAGCGTTGCCAACTCTTCAGGCTCAAAGGTCGTCGTGAGGTTCTGCGTGGTGGTGTCAAGAGCAACGCCAGAGTCGGTATCGACTTCTACGCTAGCGGTGCTGGAGCCTACACCCATTGCAACATCACGGGTCGCGCTGGTGTTGATCGTAACCGTCACGCCTTTGACCGTCGTGGTGGCAAAGCCAGAAGCTGAACTGGTGACGTCATACAAACCAGGCAGCAAATTCTCAGCGCGGTACTGCCCCTGAGCATTGGCGACCACACGGACAGTGACGCCAGTGGCCTGACTGCGAACGCTCACGGCAGCGTTCGGAATAGCAGCCCCTGCGGGGTCCTTGACCGTACCGACCACGTTACCGCTGGTCATCTGGGCGTGAGCAGCAGCAGGGAGAAAGCCCTGAACAGCTCCGAAAATTGTTGGTACCACGAGAGTTGCAGCAAAGGTCCAGCGGACTAAGGAAAGAGACGATTCACTAAGGGTCTCCGATTAGGGCTCCTGGCTTCTTGCCAGAAGACTTCCTATCGGAGAACGAGGCAACTCAAGTGCCAAAATGGGTCAGCCTGCTATCTTTCGATAGCAGGCTGGGCTCCAAGAGCCCGCTTGACAATGCTTTTGTAACGGAAATTTCTTTAAAAATTGCCATAAGGCGGTTTACCCCATCACAATCACTTCGATTTTATAAATATCTATACATTTTTCGGTATCGATATTTCGGTCGAATATGTTTTTACATACTCAATACTTCACCTTAGGGCGTGACGATGAGGGTGAGGTGGGCGGATTGTGTGACGGCCTGGCCGCTGAGGTCGGTGGCGGTGCCGGTGATGACGACGTCGTAGGTTCCCGGCGGGGTGTGGTTCGGATAATGGCCGGAGCAGCCGCTCAGTGAGGCGATACCCACGAGGGCGACTGCGGAAAGAGCCAGGTGAGAGAAGATACGGCGACGACGGCGGAAGAAGATCGCCGCCGCGAGGAGTGAGCCTGCGGCGAGGAACGGTGCCGAGTCGCGGTCCGGGTGCGGGTTGTGGGCCGCGGTGTTCGATGCGTAGAAGTTCGCGATGGCGTCGGTTTCGAGGTTCAGCGAAGTGGTCGCGGTGCCGTTCTGCTGCACGCTGAGGGCGCTCTGCGCGAAGGTGCAGGTGAGCACGGCTGGCAACGGCGTGGCGCAGCCCAGGGTGATGGGGCCGGAGAACGCGCCAACCGAGGTGACGGTGACGTTGAGCGATTTATGGTGCTCGGTCTGGATGCTGATCGTCGTGGGGTCGGTTGTGACGGTGAAGCTGGAGGGAAGGATCGTTACCGTGACGGGGGTGATCGCGGTGGTGAGCGCGTTGGAGTTGAGATCCGGCAGGTAGCTCGCCGAGATAGTGTGCGAGCCTACGGCGAGGTTGTTGAGGGGGATGCTGAGGGTCGCCGTGTTGGAGGTAAGCGAGGCGGCCGGGAGGTTTGCCGCGGCGAGGGTCGTACTACCTTCGGTGAGGACGATGGAACCCGAGGGCGAAGGGGTTCCGGTGAGGTCTGCGAGGGTGACGACGAAGTTCACCGTCTGGCCCTGGTAGGCGGTCGTCGCGGAAGCGAGGAGCGTCGCGCTGACGTCGTTGGCAATGACCTGCACCGTGGCGCCAGCCTGCGAGGAGGTATAGCTGGCTGTGGCGACGGCGGTAGCCGCGAGGGTGTACGGACCGGCGTTGAGCTGCAGCGTGAAGGTGGCGTCGCCGGAAGCGTTGGTCGTGGCGCTGAGGGTGGAGGAGCCGGTGCTGAGGGTGACGGTTCCACCAGAGACAGGCTGGCTGTTCGAGGTGAGATGCGCGACGGCGGTGAACGCCGTAAGTGCGCGCGGGGTGGAGTTGCTGACCGCGAGCGTGAGCGAGGAGGCTGAGGCCGAGATGGTTCCGCTGACGGGGGCGCAGGTGGAGCTGTTATAGACGGAGTCGCCGAGGTACTGGCAGGTGTAGCTGTGCGTGCCCGCAGTGAGAGCGGTGCTGGCGTAGGTGGCCGACGCGGTGGTACCGGTGGCCGTGCTGGCAGAGGCCGCGACGACGTTGCCGTCGACGAGGAACTGAATGTTGCCCGTGGGGGCAACGGTGGCCGTGGTGGTGGGCGTGACGGTGGCGAGGAAGCTGACGCTCTGGCCGTAGACCGAGGTGGTGGGCGTGACGGAGAGCGAGGCGGTCGTGCTCTTGAGGGCTGCGGGGTTCACGATTTGCGTGAGCACGCCGGTGGAACCGTTGAACGCTCCTGTAGGAACGAATCCCGCGGTGAGCGAATGGCTGCCGGCAGTAAAGTCAGTGACCGAGACAGAGGCAGAACCGGTGGAGTCGACCGCAGCACTGCCAAGAGATGCTGCTCCGTCAGTGAAGTAGACCGTGCCGGTGGGCGTGCTGCTTCCGGTAAGAGCGGCAACGGCTGCTGTAAGTTTGACGGTATCGCCGACGTTGGAAGGGTTCAGAGAGGAAGAGAGTTTGGTGGAGGTGTTTGTGGCGTTGGCGGCAGAGGCGAGGAGATACAGGTAAATCGAGCTGGCGGGGCCATTGTTTGTGTCGCCCGAGTAAGCGGCATAGAAAGTGTGCGTGCCGGAGGCGAAGCCTGTGACCGTGTAGCTGGCCGAGAGGGTACTGGCGAGGAAGGTCACGGGTACAGTGGCAAGCGCTGTTCCATCTTCGTAGAAGGTGATGGTGCCGGTGGGGGTTCCGGGCAAGGAGCTAGAGGTAGCAGACAAAATGACAGAGCCACCGATGGTGGGATTCCAGGTCGACGGCGTAAGCGTAAGCGTCGTGTAGTTCTTGGAAGGAGTCGCCGTGGAGGCAAACTCATAGGCTCCCATATCGATATTGGCGTAGCCCTTCCCTGTGGCATCGACGTAACGGGGGTTACCGACAAAATCTGTGGTGAGAGCGTAGGTCTCCGAGTTGTTGCCGCTATCGATGATGGGCGAACCGGACTGCACGTTGAGCTTGGCGGTAGCCGCGCTTAGCAAAGTAGAGGAAGCGTCGACAAAGAGAGGATCAGCCGAGATGTTTCCGAATGTTCCGGTGGGGCTGGAGCATGCACCACCGATGGGCTTGTTGGTGCTGGAGGTGACGGAGTAAATATCGTTGTGATCGATCACCAGCGGCGTTACTGTCTGGCTCGAGTAAGAGGTGCCGCAGTTGACCGCATACTGTCCGTTCGAATTACCGACGACGACATTGTTCACCAGCTGGTACTGCGCCAGATTGCCGCCGATATAGATGTCCGAGCCTGCGTTACTGCTGGTCGCGGTGTTGTACGCAATGGTGTTGTTGGAGATGACGCCCTGTGGCGCTCCAACGGTCGAACCAGGAACGACGAGATCGAGTCCACCGGAAAGACCGGTGTTGCCGTAGATGACGTTGTTATTGATCGACATTTTCAAAATATTGGCGGTATAGATTGCGCCACCATATCCGCCGGAAACATTGTTTGCGACGAGATTGGTGTCAACGACAAAATAGGAGAGGTTGGTTGCATTGATGCCGGCGCCGCCACCTTTGTCTCCGCTGTACTGCAAAGATTTGGTGTTGGAGGTGAGGGTGTTGCCGAGGATGTCCGCCCCCGCAGTGCTGGTGTTGCCAACGAGCACGATGGCGCTGCCGGTGCCTTCCTCACTGGCACAGCCAGAGGAGAGTGTGCCGGTGATGCTGCTGTTGTAAAGCGAGACGAAGTTCGTCGACGCATATAACCCGGCGCAGTAGGCACCCGTAATTTTGAGGTTGCGAAGCGTAGCCTGCGGGGAGGAAAGATAGATGGCGCCATGGGGTCCACCGGTCGTCGCGGGAAGGCCTCCTCCCTGAATGCTGAAACCGTCCACGATCACGTTTGCGGAAGTGCCCGTAAGGCTGATAGCAGGACCGCTGCCAGATGGCTTGATGATGACCGCAGCCCCGTTCGGATCGGCCATCAAAGTAATCGCCTTGCTCGCCACGGAGACATGCTCTGCGTAGGTGCCCGCCGTAACGTATACGGTGTCGCCATCACTGGCAGCGTTGACCGCAGCCTGGATCGTTGGGTAGGAGGCCGGCACGTTGAGAAGGTTCTGGGCCGCAGCGGGGAGTGCGGAGAACAGAAAAGCTGCAGGAAGCAGTGTGCGGAGAAAAATATTTTTCATGGGCCTTCGCGACAAACAAGGGAGATACGTTCCAGCATACGCTGAACGAGCGAATATCAGACCAATTAGGTCGAGCCGCGTCGTTGTTGACGATGTGAAATGCCGACCGATCCAGTAGACATTTCCAGACAGATCTCGGACTGATTTTGTCGCCACATATCGGACTCAATTAGTCGCGCAACCCCAGTGTTTACGCCGGTATCAGATGTGTTTAGAGTGAACGCAATGAGGAATGAGGGCTCCTCAACTGCTTTAGAACACGACGTCATCTTGGTCTTAAAAGGAGAACGAACATGCAGGCAGTTCATGATGGACAGTGCGGATTGTGTACACACTTTGGCGAACCCCACGCCAAGAGCGATGTTCTGGTGAGCATCATGTCAAACAAGAGTGCTTCTGAGACTCTCGTAGATGAGTGCGGACACCCGAAGCATGCGTCGCTTCACCTGAAGGTGACGCCGATTTCGGGTTGTGACGGCTTTATGGCCGTGGCCGCAGCGTAGCGTTTTCCCCGACGCCAGGTTCTTTCTGGGCATGTCGGTGTGGATCCCACGGATCACTAACGGATTTCAAACAGACAAGAAAGGGTTCTTTCCAAAGCGCTTGGAAAGAGCCCTTTTGTGCTGCTTTTTAGACTATGTGCGCTGGAGCTGATTCGCATTGCGGCTGAAGCGAAACGCATCCAACGCTATACCCGTCCGAAATGTGTGAGCTGACGGAGGCTGTGGAATGACGCTTGTACGTATTTTGCTGGGCGTGATTCAGGCCATTGTTCGAGCGCTGGGCGGAGCGTTGCTAGCGTTGTTCTCCTCGGCAGCCACGATCGTGGCAGGACTGCTGGGTCTTGGCGTGCTAGTCTTTGCGCTGTTTAGCTTGCTGGGTGTGGGCTTTGCTCGCAGACGCGGAGGCTGATTCCCTGCTCTGTTTCTGCTTCCTGCAATAATTCGTGGGGCGTAAGCTGAAGGCGTAGAGGCGGAGGCTATTGGTTGCTATGCGCGTAGGATTTTTCGGGGGCACGTTCGACCCTCCGCATAAGGGCCACCTGGCCGTGGCACGAGCAGCCGCAGATCGTTTTGCGCTGGACAAGGTGTTGATGGCTCCCGTTGGACTGCAGCCGCTGAAGCAGGAGCATGGGCCATCGGCGAGCTTTGAGGATCGGCTACAGATGGTGAGGCTGACCGCTGCGCACGATGTGCGGCTGGAGGCTTCGGATGTGGATGCTCCGCTCACAGGCCAGAAGCCGAATTACACGCTGGATACGCTGACGCTCTTACACGCAATGCTTGGTGCCGAGACGCAATTGTTTGCGATCATCGGTGCGGATTCTTTCCGGCAGTTTGCACGTTGGCACAAGCCTTTACAGCTGCTTGAGAAAGCGGAGTGGATCGTGGCGGCACGGCCCGGGGAAGAATTCAGCAGCGGTTGGGGGGCTTTGGAAGCTGATTTCCCTGAAGCCGAGTTGGCTCCCGTGCGGCACAGAATCCACTTTCTGACTGAGCCTGACCAAGACATCAGCGCCACGCAGCTTCGTCATGAGTTGCAGAGAGGCGTCGTGAGCTCCGAGTGGTTGCTGCCGGAGGTGGCTGCGTATATCCGGGAACAGCAGCTTTACCGAGTCTAGATGGTTGTTATCGCAGGATTTTGCAGCCAAATGCGCTAGGATGGGAAGGTTTAGAGGAGATTATTGATGGCCAGCGAATTGACGAATCGAATGCTTGCCGCAGCGGCTGCGGCGTGTGAAGACAAGAAAGCAGAGGACATTCGTATCCTCGCGCTGGATCCGACGGAGAGCGGACTTACGGATTATTTTTTGATCTGCAACGGCACAAACGAACGCCAGAATATTGCGATCGCCGACGAGATTGAACTGCGCTTGAAGCGCGAGTTCGGAGAGTACGCCAAGTCTGTCGAAGGCCGCCGCCAGGCAGAGTGGGTCCTGTTGGATTATGTCGACTTCATCGTCCACATCTTCTCGGAAGAAAAACGCGCGTTCTATGGCCTGGAGCGTCTGCGAAAGACTGCGACGTCGTTGAGCGTGAATGAATTAAATGCGGAGCTAAAGGAACAGATTACGGCGACGCGTAAGAAGGCTACGCCTGCCAAGAAGACCGTAGCGAAGAAAGTTGCTGCGAAGAAGACCGCAAGTAAGAAGGCTCCAGCAAAGAAAATAGTCCCGAAGAAGAAATAACTTATGCGAATTCTTTTGTCTTATGTGGGAGATCGTCCAAAAGAAAAAGCAATTCGGGAATTATTTGATCTCTATTTAAAACGAGCTACACGATATCTTGATGTAACAGAAAAGAGCTTCTCGTCCACCGAGAAGCTGCTTTCTTTTGTGGAAACGCAGCGAGCCGCCAACTCATTGCGCTGCATCTTCTGTGATCCAAGAGGAAAGCTGGTTTCCTCGGAAGATATAGCAGAGGTGGTGGAGAAAGCCGCACTAAGCGGAGTAAAGCAATTGCTCGTTGCAATTGGTCCAGCTAATGGGTGGACGGAACAACAGAGAGTGCTTGCTGATCAGCTCATATCCCTGGGAAGGATTACATTACCCCATGAGCTTTGCTTGCTTATTTTAATGGAGCAGGTATACCGAGCTTTAACTATTCGAGCTGGCCACCCATACCACTCGGGACACTAGGTAGTATTTTTACTTTATTTGACCAACATAAAAGAGGACGGTGTTATAGCGACACCGTCCTCTTTAGTTATCCACTTGCAAGTTAGAAGGTAAAGCGAGCTCCAATGCGGATGTAGCGTGAGCTACCCGAGTTGTAGCGCGTGTCTTGGAAGCTGACGTCGTCAATTTCCGGATCTGGTGTTCCTAGATATTGACGATTGAGAACATTGCGACCTTCCATGGAGAGCTGGAAGCGATAGTTATCCCTAACTCGGAAATTCTTGTATATGGCTGCATCAAGGTTATTCCAAGTGTTGGCGCGTAGGGTATTACGCTTGACAGGCGAGAATGCTTGGCCTCGCGCATTTGCTTCGCGGGTGTTTGCATAAATCCAGTGGTAGCTATTGGAATTTACAGGAGTCCCGCCTGAAGCAGCCGAACCGTTATTAAGGTAATCCTGCATCTCATAGTAATTTCCATCAATATCTCGGATAGCAACAGATCCAATAGGAGCCTTCGGATTGCCCAGGAATGGGCGAGCCGAGCTAATGCCGCTGTTGAAGCCATAGTCAAACGACTGATCCGTGTACTGTTGGTAAGAATATCCCGTACCGTAGGCTGTATCGCTGTAGAGGTAACCATATGCGTAGTTAAAGGGAGTAACAGTATTACCACTGTCGTAGGTGTAGAGACCGGTAACCTGGAAGCCACCAAGCAATTGACCGATAAGAGTGTCTTGCTTCTTGTAGAACGGAAGATTATATACAAACGAAGCGGAAACTACACTAGGAACATCAATTCCGCTGCGAGCATATTCTCCATAACTGGAGTTCAGTGGATTCTGTGCGAATGCATTCGTACCACCACCACCAATCGAAGAGAAGACTTCGGAAGCCGTATCAAATGTAGCTGATAGGGAGTAAGAAAGTGTTGTTGTCAAACCATGCCACTCACGGCTGCTCATCTTGAACTGAGCTGCGTTATAGTTAGAACCCGCAGTGTTATTACGTGAGCGAACGAGATTGCGGCTGCAGTCCGGACGATTGGTAACAACAGTACCCGCCGTAGAGCAAGCAGTATAAGCAACCTGCGATGGAAAAGCAGAGGCGGCAGCAGAAAGATTGGGGTTTGCGTTTAGCGATTGGAAAAGCTTTACACCATGATTACCGACATAGCGTGCTTCGAACACAAGCCTTGAGGTCGGGCTATATTCAACAATAAGGTTCCAGCTCTCCGTGTACGGATTTTGAAAATTATTACCAACGGTAGTCTGGCTAAAAGTACCAGGATTAGGCTTTGTCGAACCCGTTACAACAGGAAGATTCTGTGCACGGAAGCCATTGGCAACAGCCCCAGAGTTCAAGCAGGTCGATCCGCAGGAATTGTTGGTGCTGAGCAGAACCACTGGCGAACCCGAAGCTGCGTTCAGGAACATATTGTAGAACTCAGGATCATAATTGATCGCGAATCCGCCCTTGATAACAGTTCGTCCACCCAGTGCATCAGGATGATAAGCAAAGCCGAGACGAGGCTGGAAATTCTTATAGTTCTGTGGAACTGAAGGGAAAGTACGTGCGGCAAGCGAGTAGGCACTGTTCCAGATGGCCGTAGAGGGATTCGATTCGCGAGCTACAGTCTGGTTATGGAGCAGGTTGATTGCTTGACCAAAGAACTCCCAACGGAGACCAAGGTTCAATGTCAAGTTAGGCGTTACCTTCCAGTCATCCTGAAAGTAGGCGGCAGCGTCCGGCTCAGTAAAGTGAATGTTTACATCACCGTTTGCCAAGCTATATGTACCAGTCTGGTTTAGGAAATTGCTTAGACCCGCCGAAGGTACAGAGCCGCTGGAGGTGCCTGTAAAGCTAGCAGAACCAATGTATGTAGGAAGGAAGACGTTGGGAGAGTTTTGATAATCAAACTCACCACCAAAGGTGATGTTATGACGCCCCTTGGTCCAAGTAGCATTGTCCTGAATCTGTGTGACCTTTACAACACGTCCCTGCGGAAAGCTGCTGCTGTAGGTGCCAAATCCACCGAAGGTATCCGAAGCTGCTGCCGTAAAGCTACCAAGTGAGCCGAGCGATGCATTGCCACCAATCGCAACAGGCGTAGGACAGGCACCTGGGTTCGTAATCGTGCAGTTAGGATTACCGCCGCCCTGGAAAGCTACCGTTGTTTGCTGGAAGCTGTAACGTAGCTGGTTCACCCAGTTTTGGTTAAAAGTATGCGTTATATCTGCGCCAATTGAGTGCGAGGTGCTAGGAACGTCATACCAGCGACCAAGCGCCGTAGTGCTACCCGTACCGAGCGCGTTTTCGTAGGGATCATCCTGATAGATGTACCGAAGAAATACGCGATCCTTCGACGTCGCCTGCCAGTCAAGTCGCCCCATAATCTCTTCATCGTTCGACTGGGAAGGTACGTTACGTTGAACTCCGGCAACTTCAACAGTGTGCTGAATGCCATCAGGTCCCGTAAATACAGCGTTTTGGGTATTAGAGGCAATCGGATGCGGATTACCCGCAGTAACTGAGTACGGACCGTTTGCGATTAATGCTTGAACGGCAGCATTAGTCGGATAATACGATTGGAGTTGCTGAAGTCCCGTAGGGGTCGGGGTGAGAACAGCGCCGGTGGCACTGTTGGTTGTGTAGCTGGGAGCTGCGCCCTCATGGTAGCGATCAAACAGTACTCCCGTTGAGAAGAAAAGCTTATCCTTCCAGAGCGGACCGCTCAGAGCACCACCAAAGCGGTTCTCAACATACCGAGGCAGACTAGGTGCGACGCAGGTGCTTGGGTCCTGACCTGCTGCGCAATACCCAAGAAAAGAGCTTTTCGAGCCCTGGTTGAAGGACTGAAAAAGGTTCGACTCATAGTACTCAAAAAGGGCACCGTGGAATTTATTGGTCCCCTGACGCGTCAGATAGTTGACGACTGAACCAGTGTTGCGGCCATACTGCGCAGAGAAGGTGTTTGTGATGATCTGAACGCCTTCTAGCGCATCTTGGTTGCCAAAAAACACTTGGGGGCCAGACACCGAATTATCGTTGTTTGACTGACCATCAATTTCAAAATTGTTTGAACGACCACGCTGTCCCTGCGAAGAGAAGCCAGCGCCGTTCGTGTTGGCAAAGTTACCGTCGTGCGTCTGCACGACACCAGGCTCCAACAAGGCCAGCTTATCGAAACCGCCGGCGAGCGGAAGGTTTGCAATCTGATTGATGGTAAACGTCTCTGAAACCTGAGACTGGGTTACGTCCAACAACGGAGTGGCATCACCAACCTCTACTTGCGTAGAACTGGAGCCAACGGCAAGACTCACTTTGCCGAGATCTGAACGGCTCACAGTAACAAAAATTGGGGAAATAATTTTCGTTGCAAAGCCCGCTTCCAATACCGTCACCGAGTAGCGACCAGTGGGAAGTGCGAGAAAGTCAAAGGCTCCATCAGACTTGCTTGAGTGAGTAAAGCTAATGCCCGTGTCAAGGTTATTCACGGTAACGGTCGCATTAGGAATCAGTGAGCCGGTAGAATCCACCAGCGTTCCCGAAATGCTACCAGTGGTAATACCCTGGGCTACGAGAGAGTTGCCGCCCATTAGGCCGCCGACCAGAAGAGCCGCCACAGCCAGTTTTGTTGTCAGTCGATTCAAGTTATTTGTCTCCAGACTGTTCAGTAATCAGTAAACACAAGTCAATGTGAAAGGGCGCAAGGGGAGTTTGCGGCTAGCACAAAAGAAAGAAAGCTTTGATGCATTCCATACATGCAATCCTCATGCCAAACTCATTTTGCATCATATTGTATTGCTTTATAAGGAAATCAAGCACACCTTACACACTCAGATAGCGGGATACATTTTCAATTTTTGATAAATCGTCGCTTGTCGATATGAAAATGTGTAACGCTATGGAAATAATGATGAAAACGGAGCGGATAGAGTCATGGGTACGGATGAGCAAGCTCGTAAGGGGTTAATCCTCATCAACACCGGTCCAGGCAAGGGCAAGACCACTGCGGCGCTGGGGACAGCGTTTCGGGCGGCCGGGTGCGGGATGAGGGTGTTGGTGCTGCAGTTTCTCAAAGGATCCTGGCATTATGGGGAGCTTGATTCGGCCGAAGCGTTGAGCGGAGTCGAGGGGTTTTCTTATGTCATGAGGCAGATGGGGCAAGGGTTTGTGAAGGTCGGTGGAGCGGATGCTGATCCGGCTGATCTGAAGATGGTGGCGGATGCCTGGGAAGAGTCGGCGAGAGAGATTCGGTCAGGGGAATGGGATCTGATCGTGCTGGATGAGATCAACTATGCGATTGGCTACGGGATGCTGGATCCGGAAACCGTAGCGGCAGTTCTGCGGGAGAAGCCCGAGATGCTGCACGTGATTCTGACCGGGAGAAACGCCCATCCGCTGCTGGTGGAGCTGGCCGATACTGTGACCGAGATGCGTGAAGTCAAACATGCCTATCAAAAAGGGATTTTGGCACAGCGCGGAATCGAGTTTTAGTCTGTTCGGGAAAGGAAGACCCCGTTCGCGGTTCGCGAGCGGGGCTTCTCTTTGCAGAGGAGGAGAGATTCTCCACGGGATAGAGCCCTGGGCCAAAGGGATCGACTTTTGGCCTATCTATATATATGTTCGGAGCGGCTGCCCATAGGGCAAGAACCATTTGGCCGGGTGGAGATGTTTGTGGTGCCCGCATTCACGCACTTTTGGCGTATCTATATATAGATGGGCTCTGGCGAGACAATTGTGGCGGTTTCGACCCCGCCGGGACGTGGCGGGATTGGGATAGTGCGGCTTTCGGGGCCGGCGGCGCTGGCCGTGGCGGCCGAAGTCGTCTCGCTGAAGGCCGAATTGGACCATGGGCGGGCCCGGCTGGGGAGGATTGTCGAGGGACCTGAGCAGCGGGTCATCGATGAGGCGGTGGTGACGGCGTTTCGGACTCCTCGTTCGTATACCGGCGAGGATGTCGTGGAGATTGCGACGCATGGGTCGCCGGTGGTGCTGGAGACGGTAATCCGCGGAGCGTTGGAAGCTGGGCGGAGACTGGGGCTGGAGGTTCGGCTGGCGGAGCCGGGCGAGTTTACTCAGCGGGCGTTCGCTTCCGGCCGCCTCGATCTGACGCAGGCTGAGGCCGTGCATGATTTGATTGCGGCGCGCACGCTGGACCAGGTTCGGCAAGCGGCTGGGCAGTTGGGCGGAGGGCTTTCGCGGCGGTTGGCTGGGCCGAAAGACCGCCTGTTGCATTTGCTCGCGCTATTGGAAGCGGGGATGGACTTTGCTTCAGGTGAGTTGGATGACGTGGATGTGGTTCCTCCTCCCTATATAGAGGCAGAGATTGCTGGAGTGCTGGCAGAGTTGCGGGCTCTGGAACGGAGCTTTGCGGGAGGACATTTGCTGCGGCAAGGCGTGGGAATGGCTTTGGTCGGCCGGCCAAACGCAGGTAAAAGCTCTATTTTCAACTACTTACTAGAGCGGGATCGGGCGATTGTGACGCCTATGGCGGGGACAACTCGCGATACCGTGGAGGAGAGCTGGTCGCTGGGGGGTATTCCTCTGCGACTGGTGGATACGGCAGGGTTACGCGGTATGGGCACGGAAGCTGATGAGAAGCCTGTCGATGAGGCCGAAGCGATGGGTATCGCCCGATCTCGGGAGGCGCTGGCCGATGCTGACCTGGTGCTGGTGGTGCATGATGCGACGCTTCCCCTGAGCGAGGGTGAGCGGGAGTTGCTGGAGGAGTTGGAGCATCGGCCCCATTTGCTGGTGGCGAATAAGGCTGACCTTCCCGGTGTCGATGCGGAGCTATGGGCGACGACGTTAGCCACCTCGACGGTGACCGGAGAGGGCATGGAAGCTCTGCGGGAGCGGATTCTATCCCTGCTAGGAGCGGATTCGGCTTTGGCCGAAACGGCTGCTCTCACAACACCGAGGCAGTTAGCCGCGATTCAAGCTGGGATTCAGGCTCTGGAGCAGGCGGCGGAGGCGAACCAGGCCGGTTTGCCGCACGAGGTACTGCTGGTCGATCTGCATCGTGCGCGGGAAGCGGTTGACGGGCTGACGGGACAGACAACCCCGGACGATATCCTGCAAAGGATCTTCTCCACCTTCTGCATTGGCAAATAAAGCGGTTTGTCTCTTTTAGAAAGCCAAGGTGAACCGGAGCAGGAAACGGTGCGCGAAGTGTGGTTGGCACGGTAGGCTAGTGGAGTGATGAATCTTCCTCGTATCGCTGTTCCGGTGCCGACGTCAACCAATCTGGAGTACAACCGAAAGTCCTGGCCGCAGTATGCTGCCGCCTTGCGTGAAGCTGGAGCAGAGCCGGTTGAAGTCCCCTTGAACCTGGGCGAAGCTGCCTGGCGAGAGATCGCAGACACCTGCGATGGTGTGCTCTTGCCGGGAAGTCCCGCGGATGTTGCTCCTGAGCGCTATGGGCAGGAGGCAGATCCGGCTACCGCAAAGGCTGATTCTGAGAGAGAGACGCTGGATTTCCTTTTGATGGAGGATGCCGTTGCCAAGGGAAAGCCCGTGCTTGGGATCTGCTTCGGGCTTCAGTCCATGAATACGTGGCGCGGCGGTTCGCTGGTGCAGGACCTGATGCCGGCCCCGGTGAATCATTCTGCTGGAGCTCAAGTGGCGGTGGCGCACACCGCGCTGATAGCGGCCGATTCCCTGCTTGGCTCGCTGGTAGACCGGGAGGAGGCCGTTGAAGCAGACCATTTCCTTCGCCTGCCGGTGAATACGAGCCACCATCAGGCGGTGGCGGTTCCGGGAGACGGCTTGCGCGTCGTAGCGCGCTGTCCCGAGGATGGGGTAATCGAGGCACTTGAGGCGGATGCGGGTCTGGATGGCTCGGCGGAACAGTTTTTAGTGGGCGTGCAGTGGCATCCGGAGCGATCGACAGCGATTAGCGCGAGCTCTCGGGCACTGTTTCAGCGACTGGTACAAGAAGCGGCGCGTGTGCGCGCAGAACGGTAGAGATCAATGAGCAGTACGGCTTCAACAGAACAGATGGAGCGGCTTTTGAAGCCGTTTCTCGGCGAATTCCCTGCTCCGGCAGACCTTTTTACGAAGCTTGCGCAGTACCTGGAGCTTCTGCTGGTATGGAACCGGCGTACCAACCTGACGGCTTTGCGGGAGCCGGAGCAGATCATTACCCGTCACTTCGGAGAAAGCCTGTTTGCGGCACAGTTGCTGGCTCCAAAGCTGGAATCGGGGGCGATGGTGTTGGATTTTGGTTCAGGCGCAGGATTTCCGGGCGTACCTTTGGGACTTCTGCTGCCCGAAGTTCGGGTAATACTGGGCGAGTCGCAGAACAAAAAGGCGACGTTTTTACGAGAAGTGGTGCGGACACTGGGGCTTTCGAACGTCCAGGTTCACGCAGGACGGGTTGAATCCTTGCCTGCGGCTACGCTTTTTGAGGCGGTAACGATGCGTGCCGTGGACGATCCGGAGCTAGCGGCAACCGAGGCCGCGAAGCGCGTCGCGCCGGGAGGATGGCTGGTTTCTCTGCAAGGCGGCGAGGAAGCAGAGGGAATGGTGGCGATTCCTGGGAGCGAGCGGCGTTTTGTGAGGTTGGAGCAGCGGTAAATGTTCCACGTGGAACATTGAGTGTGCCTGAGAGGATGTTCCACGTGGAACATCCTCTTTCGCTTGCCGATAGGTCTCGGCAAGAAGCTCTAAAAGCAAGGCCCAAAGTAGCCCGCTATATCCATGGACTAGTCTTCAGGAGTTCAGTTTTCATATGCATCGAATGATGCTTCAAGCCTATGGGGAAATTAGATCTGGCATAGGAGTGATTTCAAGACCCTGACGTGATGTTCCACGTGGAACATTACGTAGCAACGAACCGTGAAGAGTGTTCCACATGGAACACTTGCGGAGGGGTAAAGCTTAGGCTTATCCCTAATGAGCTGCCTCTTCAGGAGTAAGCCCAGAGAGCACCACCCGTTCGACTCGAACAGAACTACCACTCTCGCATTCCTCCCGCCTAACGCATGCGATGAGCGAGAGAACAAGACCGCCTTGTTTCGATTTCGGAGGCGAAAAACTCCGGGAGGCCCAAGGGAAAATTCGACATAGAGTAGCCCCACCGATTCTCTGTCGACCTCTCCAGCAAGCTCCCGCAGAATTCACCCTGTGGCGCCACGTCGTAAGTTCGGAATGCGGTAATCGCTACGTCGCGATATATCTGGGCGATGTTCCACGTGGAACATCGGGAATTACTCGTAATGCGCCCCCATGGCTGCTACTCTAAGCGGGCACTGTTATGTCTGAGACCCCTGTAAAAGAGCTACCAAAACTGCCGCGTGTGATTGCTGTCGTCAACCAAAAGGGTGGCGTGGGCAAGACGACGACTGCGATCAACCTTTCGACCGCGCTGGCGCTGGAAGGCCAACGCGTCCTGCTGATTGACGTCGACCCCCAGGCGAACACCACTGGCGGACTCGGCTTTGGTCGTGATGATGAGCGACTGAGTGTCTACGACATCCTGCTGGGCGAAGCGAGCGCTAAAGAGGCGATTCTGCCGACAGAGGTCGAAAATCTTTCGTTGATTCCCGGAACAAAGAACATGATCGGCGCCAATGTGGAGCTGGTGAGCGCGGAGCGACGGGAGTTCCGGTTGCGCGAGGCATTGGAGCCTCTGCGTGCGGAGTACCCGTTCATCCTGCTGGATTGCCCTCCTGCGCTCGACTTGCTGACGCTGAATGCGCTGGTAGCGAGCGACGGACTGCTGGTTCCGATGCAGGCCGAGTACTTTGCGCTGGAAGGCATCTCGGAGCTGGTTTCGACGCTGGATAAGGTTGCAGCGGCGTTCAACGGAGGACTTTCTCTCGAGGGCGTGCTGCTGACGATGTTTGACGACCGCACGAACCTTTCTCAGCAGGTGCGCGAGAACCTGAAGTCGTTCTTTGGCGATAAGCTGTTTGCGACGACGATTCCCCGGAATATTCGCCTTGCAGAAGCCCCATCGCATGGCAAGCCGGTGGCTTTGTATGACGCTCGCTCACGCGGCGCAGAAGCGTACAAAGACCTGGCTGTCGAGTTACTGAAGCGGTATGGAATTGGGCCGAAGACAGCGCCTGTGCAACCGAACGGCCGAAAACGGCTCATTCTCGATGACATTCCGGCACCCAGGCCGATTGAAGGTGGCATTCTGGATGCTTCGCAGCCCAAGAAGAAGAAATTCTGGAAGTTTGGGAAGCCCGAAGCCGAAGAGTAGCCCGCTAAAAAGGCCTGAGTGTGCTGCCGAAGAAGTTTTCGGCGAATCGCAGTACTGACTGATATCTCGATCCAGTTGTCGAAAGCGGATGCGAGAGAGAAACTTTAGGTAAGGATTTACAGGAACCAAGAATGTCAACAGCAGACAAGAAGCGAGCGTTGGGTCGGGGGCTGGAGTCACTACTCCCCTCTCGCCCGGCAGCAAAGCCGGCAGTAACGGAAGCGCCTGCGGTGGTGGCGAATGTGGCGGCAGTAGCGGTGCCGGTGGAAGCGCCTGCGGGCAAGCCATTGGAGATTGCGCTGGAGCTGATCGACCGCAACCCTTTCCAGACCCGTACGCAGTTTGACGAAGAGAAGCTGGACGAGCTGGCAAAGTCGATTAAGGCCACCGGTGTGGTGCAGCCGATCGTGGTGCGGTTGGGCGCGGATCATAAGAAGGACGGACGCTACACACTCATCACCGGCGAGCGCCGCCTGCTGGCTTCGAAGAAAGCTGGCAAGGCGACGATCCCTGCCATTGTGCGTGAAGTTTCGAACGTGCAGGCGATGGAGATGACCATCGTCGAAAACCTGCAGCGTGCGGACCTGAATCCGATGGAGCAATCACAAGCCTATGCACGGTTGAGCCGCGAGTTCCACATGACGCAGGAGCAGATGGCCGAGCGCACGGGACAAAGCCGCGCCTCGGTGGCAAACTTCCTGCGCCTGCTGAAGCTGCCGATGTCGACGCAGATGCATGTGGAGGCGGGTGATATTTCGTTCGGCCATGCGCGTGCTTTGCTGGCGCTGGAGAACCATGACCGCATTGAAGCGGCTGCGGCAAAGGTGTTGGCACTGCATCTGAGTGTTCGCTCGACGGAGTCGATGGTGCAGAACATGCTGCATCCCGAGGCCAAGGAGAAGAAGGAAGATAAGCCGAAGCAGGCTGTCGACCCGAACGTGCGTGAGGCCGAAGGCCAGATACGCCGCGCTCTGGGGCTCCGTGTTCAGATTGAAGATAAGAACGGCAAGGGCCGCGTGATTATTGAGTACGCGGGCGTGGACGACTTCGACGCGATCTTGAGCGCGCTCGGCAACAAGTAAGGAGTATCTATGCGCGCGTTTCGGTTGGAGTATCGTTTTCGCTTTGTTCTGCACGCCATCATCTTTGTGCTGGGCTTCTGGTCGCCCTGGGTGCAGCGAAATGCCATTACGGCGAAGTCGGCGTGGGTAACGCTGTCAGCCATGGCGGCTGAGCATCGCTGGCTGAACTTTATGGCCGCGGTGGACGTGCTGCTGGCTGTGGCGATCGTGTTTGCGGTGCTGGGAGCGTGGTTCCGCGTTTGGGGCTCGGCCTATGTGGGTTCCGACGTCGTCGCATCGCGTGCGATGCATGGTGAAGCGCTCCTGGCGGATGGGCCGTATCGCCGTACGCGAAACCCGCTGTACCTGGGAACGCTGCTGCACACTGTCGGCATTAGCCTGCTGATGCCGTGGAGCGGTGCTGTGATGACGATTGTGCTGATCTGGATTCTGCAGATTCGTCTGGCACTCGCCGAGGAGTCGTTCCTGGCAGCAAAGTTTGGTGCAGCGTATGAGTCGTACAAGAAGCGCGTGCCACGTTTTCTCCCTGCTCCGACACCGCAGGTTCCTGCTGCAGGACAACAGCCGCGCTGGCTTCAGGCAATTGTTGGCGAACTCTACTTTGTCGTTGCAGCGATCGTGCTGGCGACGTGGGGATGGCAGTTCAACGCACAGCCTCTGCTGCGTGGTCTGCTGATCGCGCTGGGTGTGTGGCTGGTCGCACGAGCGTTCCTGCCGAAGCCCGCGGAAGCCGCAACAGCGTAAGAACTGCAAACGAATACGACCACAGAAGCCCGCCCTGCTTAAGATGCAGAGGCGGGCTTTCTACTACGCGAAGAAACTTGCTGGCTGATTTTTCGAAAACTTCTATTACGGACACTCAATATCCGTAATAGATTTTAAGCAAGGAGACCTCATGCGTATCAACTACACAAAGCAATCGGAGACGCTCTACAAGAAGTTTCTGGAAGTGAGCCTGGCATTAACAAAAGGCTCTATTGAAGCGGGTTTGCTGCATCTTGTGGAGTTGCGTGCCTCGCAAATGAACGGTTGCGCGTTCTGCGTGGACATGCACTCGAAGCAGGCGAAGATTGGCGGCGAGCGTGAGTTGCGTTTGTACCATGTGACGGTGTGGCGTGAGTCTCCACTGTTCACAGAACGCGAGCGAGCAGCCCTGGAGTGGACCGAACTGCTGACAAAGCTGCCGCCGCACGGCGTGTCGCAGGAGAGCTTCGATGCAGCGCGGCATCAGTTTAGCGAGCAGGAGCTTTCCGACCTGACGTTTGCCATCATGACCATCAACGGTTGGAACCGTGTGAGCATCGCGTTCGCAGTCGAACCGGGCTCGCAGGATGCGGCGTACGGATTGAGCAAGGCAGGGTTGAGCTAAATGCAGCTACGCAACCAGGTAGAGTGGGCGTTGCACTGCGCTGCGATTCTCGCAGCCGTGCCCGAGGAGCGATTTCTTCCGGCGCGGGACCTTGCCGAGATGCATGGTGTGCCGAAGGAGTATCTTTCGAAGGCGCTGCAGGCGTTGGCGATGGCGGGACTTGTGAGCACGACGCTGGGGCCCAGCGGAGGCTATCGGCTGGCTCGCGCGCCGAAGCAGATCACGTTTCTCGACGTTGTCGATGCCATAGAAGGCAGCGGGCGAGCGTTCGTCTGCACTGAGATTCGGAAGAACAATCCCTGTCGCCCCAGCAAGCAGCGCGATGCGGCACCGTGTGCGATTGCGCGGGTGATGTGGGGAGCGGAAGAGGCCTGGCGCAAGAAGCTTAGGAAGGTCACGCTGGCGGATCTGCTGGAGACACTTGAGGAAGATGTCGATGCGAAGACGCTGGCGAAGACCGCGGAGTGGGTGCAGTTGCGTTGTTAGCGTCCAGGAAACGGAAGAGTACGCGCTCGCATTTTCTTACCATCCAAAGTGATCAGGTATCCGGACTCGATCTCATGGGCAAGCCGCTCAAGAGCATGTAACACCATCTCGCCAAGGTTCTCCGGCGCAAGCAATTCGGACCGCAATTGAATTACCGAAGGGTGAGAGTCTCCGCTTACACGAAGCCTCTCTCCAAAATCAAGATCACTCGTAAGGATCGCGTACTGGTGCTGCTGTGCGTACGACATGATCTATTCGTCTCTGTCAAAAGCCCTGCCAATACCAGACCAAGGACAAGCATCATGATTCGCCATCTTCAAATAAGTCACCCAACGAGATGTCAGGTTCATGTCGATGAGTATCTTCACGCTATGGCTAATTCAACATCAAAGCCTTGTACCAAGGCTGCAGCGTAAGCGAGCGCTTGATGAATGTCTTCCCGCTCAAGATACGGATAATCTGCGAGTAGTTGATCCACGGTGTAACCACCAGCGATCTGCCCAACGATCATTCCTACCGTAACGCGCATTCCCCGTATGCAAGGTTTGCCGCCCATGAGTCCTGGTGTTTGCGTGATTCGATCGAATTTTGCCAACGGTCACACCTCACAGTTACAACTCATCGTAGACGAAAGATGATCGCAGTCCCAAGAACTTCTCGAGCAGCCATAAAAACGCCGGAGGCCTTTGCAGGCTTCCGGCGTTTCGTTGTTGCTGTATCGCATGCGCTCGTGAGGAGCGCGATCAACTACTTCTTGACCGGAGCGATGGTGTCCTTGGCGACCTTAGCGACGCGGAACTTCACGACGGTCTTGGCCTTGATCTTGATGGCTTCGCCGGTCTGCGGGTTGCGGCCGATGCGCGCCTTGCGCTCTGCCTTCACGAGCTTGCCGATGCCGGGGATCGTGAACTCGCCGTTCTTCTTGGTTTCCTTCACAGCGGTCTCTGCGAGGTACTCGAGAGCGGCTGCAGCCTGCTTGTTGGTGAGTTCGAGCTTCTCGGCCAGATTGCGGACGAGCTGGGTCTTGGTCATTCCCTTTGCCATGTTGTGTCTCCTTATCGAAATCTGTTGGGCGCTTTGGGCCCATCTCCCGCATGTTGCTGGCGTGAGCACTTCCTCATAGAGGAAGCGATTCGCCAGTGTTTATGCGGGTGCGAAGTACCGCGCCGAGATTCACTCTCAAGCCCACGAAAAAGTTTGTCAACCGCAAATATCGGTTTTTTACGGTTTTCTTGTGGGTTTTTACCGTATTTCAGTATTTTTGCACCATTTCGGGTCAAAAACGGCTGATTCGCCCCCCTAAAGAAAGCGGTTCATCGCGCTTGTACTTGCTGGGGCAGACGCTGAAATGGCCGCGTTCAGAGCCTCCACAATGGGCGTTGTGCGCTTGAACGTGGACACGATTGTGCGGACGAAGGAGGGGTCCAGGGCGGTCTCGGCGGGGAGCTCCAGGATGACACCCCAGCTCTGGGCGCGAAGCAGGTCCCCGGCAGGATGGTCCGCAGGAAAGCCCTTGGGCATCCGCGTGAGCGAGTGCAGGTTGAACGAGGCCAGGGTGCCGAGGTCGCCTTTGCGGGGCTTGAGGCTGCTTTGCAGCGAGGTCCGGTACTCTTCGTGGTGCTCGGCCATCCAACGGCGTATGGCAGCAAGTTGCTCGCGCGCGGGCATGAAGACACCTGCGGCCAACTCGACCTTCTTCGGAGAGACCTGTAGGTAGAAGCCACCGCCGGAGGTCTTCTCCATGCCACGGCGAGCCCACCAGGCGGCCACGTGGGGCTTGTAGGGCCTCTTGTCGGCGCTGAAGCGTATGTCGCGATAGATCCGCATCATCGTCTTCGGCGCAGGGCGAATGTGCTCGGGAGCAAAGCTTGCGAGACCACTGTTTACTTCGTCGATGAGCGTGAGCATCGGGGTCTTCAGTTCACGCTCGTAGAGTTCGCGGCGAGCTTCAAACCACTCGCGGTCGTTGTTGCGGTTCAGGCCTTTGAGGAACTTGAGCGCGGCGGGGGTGAAGTGTGTGCCCATATCGTGATGGTAGTGGCTCCTGAGCTGAGTAAAAAGAACGTGCCGGAACGCAAAGCGCAGCGTTCGCCTCGAAACTTTACCGAGATTTGATGTGGAGCATGGCTTGAAGTCTTCTTTTGAAAATGCCACGAGGCCATCTGATTGCATCTGAAGAGAGCATGAAGGCTGTTCTGTTGCATGAGTACGGCAAGCCAGGCTTGCTGAAGTGGGAAGAGGCTGCCGACCCCAAGCCCGGGCAAGGCGAAGTGCTGGTGCGTGTACAAGCCGCAAGCGTGAACCCTGTCGATCTGAAGCGACGCTCCGGTGCTGCGGCAGAGCGCTTTCCTGTGCAGTTTCCGGGCATCCTTGGGCGAGACTTTGCCGGCGTAATTCGTGAGCTTGGCGAAGGTGTCCACGGCTTTGCGGTGGGTGATCGCGTCTTTGGTCTGGCGTGGGATACGTACGCCGAGCTGTGCGTCTGCAAAGCGGATGAGATGGCAAAGATTCCTGATGGCGTGGACGTCTCAACAGCAGCGGCGATTCCGTTGGTGAGTGCGACCGGCGATCAGCTTGTGCGTGAAGCGGCAAAGGCGCAGAAGGGCGATGCGCTGGTGATCTCAGGCCTGACCGGCAGCGTGGGCCGGTGTGCGTTGTTCACCGCGAAAGAGCTTGAGGTGAAGGTCATTGCTGCCGTGCGCAAACATGCGATGGAGGAAGCTCGATCCCTTGGTGCGGTGGACGCGATTGATCTTGAAGACGACAAGAGCATCGCACTGCTTGGCTTTGTGGATGCCGTTGCCGACACGGTTGGCCGCGAGGCAGGCACGAAGCTCATCGGCAAGGTGAAGGCTGGAGGCAACTACGGCAGTATCGTAGGCGTGCCGAAGAACGCGTCCCTTCATCCGACCGTGCAGGTGAACGCAATGATGACGCATCCTGATGCGAAGACGTACGTTCGCTTCGCAGAGGCGATCCGCGATGGCAAGCTGGTGCTGCCGATTGATCGTGTTGTGCCGATGGCGGAAGCAGCGGAAGCGCATGCTGCGGCGGAGAAGGGCGGCATTGGAAAGATTGTTCTCACGGCATAGATTCGCTTCGTCGTATCCTGTGGCAACTGTTTCATCCATTACCCACGCCGAGGGATACCTTGATGTCGTATTTGCCGATTGAGAAGCGCTGCCGCACGATGGCCGCTGTGATGCTGAGTGCCATGATGTGTGCGCCGTTTACGGCCGCTGTTGCGCAGAAGAAAGGCACAGAGGTCGATGGCTACTACGGCCCACAGCCTGCCACCGAATCGCTTGATCTGGCGATGTATCAGCGGATCCGCAACGAGGGCCTGCAGCATGGCAAGGTGATGCAGTTCGCCTATGCGTTGATGGATGGCATCGGGCCGCGTCTTACGGGTTCGCCGAACCTTGCGAAGGCCAATGCGTGGACGCGCGACACGATGACGTCGATCGGCTTGTCGAACGCGCACCTCGAAGACTGGGGCGAGTTCGGCATGGGCTGGCAACAGATCAATACCTGGGCACAGATGACGTCGCCTGATCCCGAACCGCTGTGGATGCAGGCGCTGCCGTGGTCGGTCTCGACGAACGGCACGGTGGATGGCGACATTGTGTATATGCCGCTGACAGCGGATACGGACCTCGAACAGTACAAGGGCAAGCTGAAAGGCAAGATCGTTCTGCTGGGTGCGATGCGCACAACGCCCGATCTTACCGAGCCTCTCTTCCATCGCTACACCGACGATGAGTTGCAGAAGATGACGGAGTTTCAGGCTACGGAAGGCGGTCCGCGTCTGATCAACGGCAAGACGTTTGCCGAGTTCATGGCAGAACGGCGCAAGATGTCTGAGGTGAAGACGAAGGCGTTGAAGATGATGGCCGACGAAGGTGTTCTCGCCATCATTACGCCGACACGCGATGGCAGCAAAGGCGGCGGCACAGGCGTAATCTTCGACGACAACGGCAACATGCTTTCGCGCGATGGTTACAAGGTTGAAGGCAAGGTCATGATCCCCTGCGCGGTGATGATGATTGAGCACTATAACCGGCTGGCGCGTATGTATGAGCATCATGTAGCCGTGCACGTCGCGGTGAACATCGAGACCAAGTTCACCGGCGACCATGAGCACGGTTTCAATACGGTGGCGGAGATTCCTGGAACCGATCCGAAGCTGAAGGACCAGGTGGTGATGGTCGGCGGACATCTCGATAGCTGGATCTCTGCGACGGGTGCGACGGACAACGGCGCAGGCACAGTGGTTGCGATGGAAGCGATGCGCATTCTGAAGTCACTGGGTGTTGAGCCAAAGCGTACGATTCGCATTGGCTTGTGGACCGGTGAAGAGCAAGGCATCTTCGGTTCGGAAGGCTATGTGAAGCAGCACTTCGGCGCGTTTGCCAAGCCCGCAACGCCGGATGCTCCAGGCACGCCGAGCTTTATGAGCAACAACCACGGGCCTTTGCAGACCACGAAGGAGTGGGAGAAGCTGGACGCCTACTACAACATGGACAACGGCACGGGTATGCTGCGCGGCATCTACACGCAGGGCAACTTCGCGATCGCTCCGATCTTTCAGCAGTGGATCGCGCCGCTGAAGGACCTCGGCGTAACGACAGTGACGACGCGCAACACGGGCGGCACCGATCACCTCTCGTTCGATGCCGTGGGACTGCCGGGCTTCCAGTTCATTCAGGACCCGATGGACTATGGCACACGCACGCATCACTCCGACATGGACACGGTCGATCGTCTGCATGAGAGCGACCTCGAGCAGGCTGCGATTGTGGAAGCGATCTTCCTTTGGAACACGAGCCAGCGTGAGGCGATGATGCCTCGCAAGCCGTTCCCGCATCCTGAGGACGACGACAAACTGAACGCTCCGCTGAAGGGGATTTATCCGAACGCGCAACAGTAAGCTTTCGCAAGAAGCATAGGCGGCGAAGAGTACTAACTCTTCGCCGCTTTTATTTTGGGGACGCAGTCAGGAAAGATGCGAGCGTGGCTTTAGGCTGGCATGTACTGCTGCCACTCATTGGTTGATTCAGCCAGTCGCTTGAGCAGCGCGAAGCGTTGGTTCGCTAACTTGAGGATATGGGGCTTGAGGAGAGCGAGAGAAGCTGCGCGGCCAAGGATGCCGAAGGGAAGATCGAAGTACACGTGGTCTTCCATGATGGTGGGTGAGCCCGGCGTGCTGCTCTGGCGGAAGAAGTGATCGTGATGGAAGTGCGCGAAGCGGCCCTGCTCCTGCGTGTCCTGAAAGAACGCGGTCAGCGTTGGCTCACCGTCGAGTGTATGCAGCGCCGGTGGCGTGAAGGCCGTGATCAAGGTGTGGTGCGTTGTGGGCAGACCAAACTTGATGCCGCGCCAGACGATGCGACTCTCTGCAATGACAAAGCTCGGGCCGCTGATCTGCTTCATGCCGAGTGTGCCCTGCACCAGCTCCACGTTCGTCGAGAGCGCGAAGCAGCGCTCGATGGGGGCGTGCACTTCGATGCTGAGGGAGAGAGGAGACATTAGATTAAAGCGTAGACATTAGACAGTAGAGGGTAGACGTGGCGCGGCGGCCGTATGTGTTCTGCGCGGCACTACTACTTAGGATGCGGCGCGAGTGCACTGCGTTGGCAATTGCTTCTCACAACACCAGCACTCTATCGCTAAGCGGCACGGCCGACTCTCTGCTGTCTAATATCTACGCTCTACTGTCTATCCTTCGTGTATGTCTCGAAGATGACGGAGCGGAGCTGTTGCGTAAGAGCGTCGGCGTCGCGCGTGGTGAGGCCGATCGTTGGGATGGGTTCGCCGACGATGAGCTTCAACGGACGCGGATGCATGGCGTAGACGTGGATCGGCAGAAGCTCGTAGGTACCGATGAGGGTCAGCGGTACGAGCGGAACCTGCGCCTTGATGGCCATCCATGCGGCTCCGGCGACCATGTCCTGTAACTCGCCGGTGGCAGCACGTCCACCTTCAGGAAAGATCACGAGAGGAAGCCCCGCACTGAGCGTCTTGACGCCGCGAGCCAGCGAGGTAACGCCTGCGCGCGCGGAGCTTTGGTCGATGGGCACCTGGCCCGAACGATTGAGATACCAGCCGATGAAGGGGATCTTCCAGAGCGGTGCCTTGGCGAGGATGCGGAACTGGAACGGCAGCCGCGCGAAGAGCACAGGCGTGTCGTAGTAGCTGAGGTGGTTGCTCGCACAGACGCATGCACCGAGGCCGCGAAGGCGCTCCGCGTGAACGATCTCCGTCGGAGAGAGAGCGATCTTCAGCAACACACGCGCCCATTGACGAGCGATCCAGTGCTGCTGACGGCCGCTCTTATCCCACAACCCAGCGATGAGCGAAATCGTGCCGAAGAAGGTAGTAGCCAGCGCGATGAGAGGCATCAGCAGCAGGTAGGTGGTCCACTTCCAGAACGGCGGCGGGGTCTTTGATGACATCTCTTCGGACACTGTGTGCCTATCGTACTTCTTCTGCAAGCAGAGCGCGGATTTCGGCGACAAGGAAGACGCTGCCGGTGGCGACGATGACACCGTGCGGCGGCGTGATGGCTTCAGCCTGCGCGAGCGCCGCGGGAATGTGCGGAGCGCCATGTGCGGGGACGTCCATGGCGTGCGCCACGGTGAGGAGCTCATCGAGCGTGGAGGCGCGGGCGTTCTGGATGGGCGCGAGAACAATGTGGTCGTGCGCTCGTTCGGGTTCGCTCGAAGCAGAGTCAAAGAGCGGGAAGAGTACCTGCGCCATCTCCTGCACGGGCTTGTCCGCGAGTGCAGAGAAGACGAGCGTGCGCGGCGTGGTGGCGGGCAGGGAGGCTAGTGCGGAGCGAAGTGTCCAGGCGCCTGCAGGGTTGTGTGCAACGTCAAGCAGCAGCGGAGCGTGCCCGCGCTGAGAGGGGATGAACTCCAGACGGCCGGGCCACTGCGTGTTGCGTACACCCGCTTCAATCGCAGAGTTCGTGATGTTCGCAAACCCGTGGTTGGCGCGGAGTTCGAGCGCGGTGGCCACGGCAAGCGCAAGGTTGCGCTGCTGGTGCACACCAGAGAGCGGCGAGTCGATGTGCAGCACCTCGCCATCGATGGAGAGCTCGTAGCGGTTGCGCGGAAGCAGCGAGTCGGCGGAAGGAACGCCGCCGGATGCCATCAGGTTGCGCGGCGGCAGGCAGCGCGCCGCGTCCACGCCACGCACGTTGTTGCTGACGGCGATTTCGCCGATGGCGGCGTTCGCTTCAGGGTGCTGCGAGAGCGTGACCAGCACGCCGTCCTGGCGCAGGATGCCGGCCTTCTCCCGCGCGATCTCGCCGATGGTGTTGCCAAGAAACTCGGTATGGTCGAGACCGATGTCGGTGATGACAGAGACGAGCGGTTCGACGGAGTTGGTCGCGTCGAGACGGCCCCCAAGGCCGACTTCCAGCACGGCGAGTTGCACACGCTGCTCCGCGAAGAAGGAGAAGGCTACGGCGGTGAAGAGCTCGAAGAAGCTGGGCGTATGCGGCAGCACACCTTCGATGACAAGACGCTCAGAGACGCTCCAGGCACGGCCAAAGAGCTCGCCAAAGGCTGCGTCGGGGATCTCGTTCAGAGCAGCGTCTGTTCCACCGGCAGAGGTGCGAATGCGCTCGTTGACGCGCAGAAGGTGTGGCGAGGTATACAGGCCCGTGCGCAGGCCGCTGGCGGCGGCGATGGAGGCCAGCGTGGCCGCGGTGGAGCCTTTGCCGTTGGTTCCGGCGATCAGCACACTCGGAAACGACCTCTGCGGCAAGCCAAGCGCGGTGAGCAGGGCTCGGATATGGTCGAGCGAAAACTTGCGCGGAGCGGCGGCCGCGGCGCCGGAAGCACGGCCGGTGCGAAGCTCGGGGCCGAGGGATGCGAGAGTTTCGAGTGCGTGTTCGTACGTCATTTTTGTTTGCTTTTCCCTGCCGGAGGAGTAACGTTACCTAAAGCGTTTCCCCCTCACATGAAAACTGTACCTTTTTTCATGGATAGAGGCTGGGAAGCGGCATACTGGGCACGGAAGTACAGGACATCTTCGCTCTATGAACCTTCACGACACGCTGATACTTATCGAGTTCTTTGTCATCCTGCTGAGCCCTTGCGTCTCGGCCACGATGGTGACGATGCGCTGGGACAAGGCCGAAGCGGCTTATCTGCTCTTTGAAGAGCAGGTAGCGCGTCTGATGGAGCCGAAGGCCAAGCCTGTTCCAGGCAACCTGATGATTCGCCCGTACGAAGCCTGGGCGTTCCACTGTGCAGCCGCACCGATGGAGTCCGCAACCGAGTTCCGTCTACGCGTGTTCAACCCGCGCAAGCCTCGCGCTGTCGCCGCGGAGCACGAGATCGTCACTGCGGTCGCTCAGATATCGAGCGTTCAGGTCGCTGCTGCCTAAGGCTTCGCAGAGCTTCCAACCGCAGGCTGCTACTTCGTTCGCTAGCTCCTGCTCCGAAAAGAAAAGCTGGAACGGTTCGCCGACCTGCGCGACACGCTCGCTGATGCTGTCACGCTGACGCTGCTCGTCTTCGTTCAGCAGATGGCGTGGCCAGGCGTAGTCGAAGACGAGCTCTGTGCCGGGGGCGCATTGTGCCAGCGCACGCATCGTCGTTCGAAAGGCTTCTGACGTGAGGTAAGGCACGACGCCAAGCCAGGCGATGACTGTGGGGGTATCCCAGCGAAAACCTGCGGCGGTCAGTTGATCCACAAGCGAGTCCCGTTCGAAGTCGACGGGGACGAAGTGCATCGAGGGCGGGATCGTGATGTCCGCGTTCGCAAGGCACTCCTGCTTCCAGGCTTGCGTAGCCGGGTGGTCGACTTCGAAGACCTGCACGTCGCTGTAGGGGTTGCGGTAGGCGAAGGTGTCGAGCCCAGCGCCGAGGACGAGGTACTGCGCGGCCAATCCCTGCGAGGCGGGACCCTGCAAGACGGAGCCCTGCTCGTGGCGCGCGGCCAGCGTGTCCTCCGCGAAGCGGGCGCGGGTGACCATCCAGGCGCGGAGGGCGGCGGAGAAAGGGCGCTTGCGGCTCTTCGGTGTGCGGGAGAGCTCTTCCCACTGCCCTGCAGGCAGGATTTTGACCGCGAGAGGATCGCGGAAGACGAGCGGTTCGGCGTCGAAGAGCTGGTGCGAGGCCCGACGCAGAGCCACTCGAAGCGCGGTGCGGGATGGCTGGGCGTGGATCAACGCGCGCTTAGGCGACCTTGGTGCCGAGCATCCAGCGGAAGGCGTTCGCGAGGTAATCCTTCAGGTCCTTGCGCTCGACAATGGCGTCGAGGAAGCCGTGCTCCAGCAGGAACTCTGAGCGCTGGAAGCCCTCAGGGAGCTTCTGGCGCGTGGTCTGCTCGATAACGCGCGGGCCCGCAAAGCCGATCAGAGCGCCAGGCTCCGCGATGTTCAGGTCGCCCTGCATCGCGAAAGACGCCGTAATGCCGCCGGTCGTGGGGTCCGTCATCAGGCTGATGTAGGGCACCTTGGCGTCATCCAGCTTCGCCAGTACGGCAGAGACCTTCGCAAGCTGCATCAGGCTCACAATGCCCTCCTGCATGCGTGCGCCGCCGGAGGCGGAGACGATGATAAGCGGAGTCTTTGTGGCGAGCGCGCGATCCCCTGCGCGGGCGATGGTTTCGCCAACAACCGCGCCCATGGAGCCGCCATTGAACTCAAACGCCATGGTGCTGAGCACGACGGGCTGGCCGTTGATGGTGCCCAGAGCGTTCAGGATCGCGTCGTCTAGGCCGGTCTTCTTCTGCGCCTGCCTGATGCGGTCCTTGTATGGCTTGAGATCCGTGAATTCGAGCGGATCGGTGGTGACGAGGCCGGTATCGACGATCTCGAAACCTGCGTCGAGGAGCAGTTCAATGCGCTGATGCGCGCTGATGCGGAAGTGCCTGCCGCAGTTGGGGCAGACCATCAGGTTCGCTTCCAGGTCAGCCTTCCAGAGCGTCTTGCGGCACTGGTCGCACTTGATCCAGAGGCCTTCGGTGCGGACTTCATGGTCCGGCGTCGGAACGATCTCGTGGTCTTGGCGTTTGAACCAGGTCATCGGCTGGGGGCTGCTCCTCTGGGGCCTCGAAGGCCCTGTTTATTGTAGCGGAGCGAGGAAACTCTGGCAGGAGAAGAGAAAAAGCCTCGGCGCAAAGGGCGCCAGGAGCGCAGAGGGAACGCGACGGCTTCGTAGCCTTACGAGAGTTCGTAGCGTTACGTTGCGTGCCTGGCGCCCACTGCGTCGAAGCTTGGCATCGAGGCTCGGAGAGGGAGCTTAGGCCGTGGCCCAGGCAGGTGCGTTGCCGAGAAGTGCGGCAGCGGAGAAGCGGGGGTCGCCGTTCCACTCCGGCAGATGGAAGCCGGTCTGCGGGTGGGCCTCAGCAGCGCCCGTGGCGTGCTGCTGACGGAGCGATTCGAGAATTTCAGCGCGGCGGCGGTCGCGTTCCGGCGCAGAGGTACGCGTCCAGTAAACGTGGAATCCCTGGCCGCAGACTTCGCAGCGGACATCAGAGGCGGTTTCAGAAGCTTTACAGAGAACTTGCATGGAGTCTTGGTGTCCTTTCTGAGGAATTGGTGACGCTCAGCAGGTGTGTGGCTAGAGTATCGCGTCCCGGCGATAGGAACATTGCATCTTTCCATGAGATCGATACAACTTCGGCAGCAACGAATCCGATATCCTTGCAGGGTGAGTGATTTGATCAAGGTCCAGCTTCCTGATGGCTCTGTGCGCGAGGTTGCGCGCGGAACATCGCCGTTTGAGATTGCTTCGAGCATCTCCCCCCGTCTTGCCGCCGCGGTTGTCGTGGCGCGTGTTCGTCCGCTGAACACCACGACGACTACGGACGCTGACACCGAAGCCAAAGCCGAGCAGACCGAAGAGGCAATGTACGGCGGCGAAGCCACGGGTGAGCGCATCGTCGACCTGAACGCTCCGCTGACCGAAGACGTCGCGCTGGAGTTGCTGAAGGAGACCGACCCCGCTGCGCTGCGCGTGGTGCGCCACTCGGCCGCGCACGTCATGGCAACGGCGATCCTCGAGCTCTTTCCGGAGACCAAGCTTGGCCACGGCCCGGCAACAGACAACGGCTTCTTCTACGACGTGTATCGCGAAGTGCCGTTCACGGAACTCGACCTCGCTGCCATCGAAGGCCGCATGGCTGAAGTCGTCAAGCGCGACGAACCGTTCGTGCGCGTGGAAGAGTCGCGCAACAAGGGCCTTACCGATTACTCCGCTCAGGGTGAGTTCATGAAGGTCCACTTCATCGAACGCTTCACCAAAGAGGGCGACGAGATCTCGCTGTACAAGAACGGCAACTTCACCGACTTCTGCCGTGGGCCGCATGTGCCTTCGACGGGCCGCGTGAAGGCGTTCAAGGTGATGTCCATCGCTGGCGCTTACTGGCTGGGCAATGAGAACAACCAGCAGTTGCAGCGCATCTACGGCACGGCATTCTTCAACGCCAAGGACCTCGACGCGCACTTCAAGCACCTGGAAGAAATCAAGGCGCGTGATCATCGCGTGCTCGGCAAGCAGCTCGACCTCTTCAGCATTCAGGAGATCGCTGGCGCAGGTCTGATCTTCTGGCACCCCAAGGGCGGCCTGATCCGCAAGACGATGGAAGACTGGATGCGCGACGAGTGCGTGCGCCGTGGTTACAACCTCGTCTACACGCCGCACATCATGCGTCGCGAGCTCTGGAAGGTCTCAGGCCACGAGGACGTCTACGCGGAGAACATGTATCCGCCGATGGAGCTGGACGATGCAGAGTACCGGCTCAAGCCGATGAACTGCCCCGGCCACATTCTCATCTACAAGTCGTCGCCGAAGTCTTATCGCGACCTGCCGCAGCGTTACGCCGAGCTTGGCAACGTGTATCGCTACGAACGCTCGGGCACCATGCATGGCTTGCTGCGTGTGCGTGGCTTTACGCAGGACGATGCGCACATCTTCTGCACGCGTGACCAGATTGTTTCGGAGATCGAAGGCTGCCTGGACTTCGCAGAAGCCGTGCTGAAGACCTTCGGGTTCAAGGAGTATCGCGTCGAGCTTTCGACACACGAGCCCGGCAACTCTGACTTCATCGGCACGCCGGAAGAGTGGGCGGAGAGCGAAGGAGCTTTGACGGACGTGCTCAAGAAGCGCGGCCTCACGTTCCAGAGCTTCCCTGGCGAAGCAGCCTTCTACGGCCCGAAGATCGACGTCAAGCTCGTCGATGTGCTCGGCCGTTTGTGGCAGCTTTCGACGGTGCAGTTCGACTTCAATCTGCCCAAGCGCTTTGAGCTGGAGTACGTTGGCGAAGATGGTGAACGTCATCAGCCGGTGATGGTGCATCGTGCGCTCTTCGGTTCGGTAGAACGCTTCTTCGGCGTACTGATCGAGCACTACGCGGGCTCGTTCCCGATGTGGCTTGCGCCTGTGCAGGTGGGCCTCGTGCCTATCTCGAACGAGAAGCACGTGGAGTATGCAGAGAGCTTGAAGAAGCGTCTCGAAGCTGCTGGCCTGCGCGTGGAACTCGATGCAACGAACGGCAAGATGCAGGGCAAGATTCGCGACTTCGGTGTCGCGAAGGTGCCGTTCATTCTGGTGGTCGGCGACAAGGAAGCGCAGACAGATTCGGTGAGCGTGCGTACACGTGGCAAGGGCGATCAGGGCTCGGTGACGGTGGAAGAGTTCATCGCACGCGCAACAGCGCTGACGAAAGAACACTCGATGGAGCTGTAGTGCAGGTCATTCAACTGGAGACGAAGATCGCAGCGCCTGTTGAGCGCTGCTTTCTTTTGTCTTTGAAGTGAATGATCTGCTCGCAATCATCGAAACGCAAGCTCATGCAAAACGAGGTCGCGGCGGTGTGCGGGATGTCTTGGACAATGTACCCGCGCTGCGCAACGTTGCTGATCATCCTGCGGTACGAGATGTTGTTGAAGGTGTGCTTGGCGAAGATGCCTTCCTTGTTCGCTCAATCCTTTTCGATAAGACTGACACGGCGAACTGGAAAGTGCCCTGGCACCAGGACGTCACGATTGCTGTACGTGAACGGCGCGATACAGAAAACTTCGGGCCCTGGTCGAGCAAGCAAGGCGTAACGCATGTACAGCCGCCAACTGCGGTACTTGAAAGCATGGTGACGGTTCGCATTCATCTCGATCCTTGTCCAAAGGAAAACGGCGCGTTGAGAGTGATGCCTGGGACTCATAAGCTTGGGCGCATTGATCAGAATGAGGCGCCACTTCACATCGAAGATCCCGGCATAGTCACCTGCACCGCAGCGTTAGGAGAAGCCCTCGTGATGAGACCTCTACTCTTACATGCGTCTTCTGCCTCTGAAAATCCGAAACACAGAAGAGTGCTGCATTTTGATTTTGCCAATATAAGACTCCCAAACAGTCTTTCCTGGCATTTGCAATAACACTAAGTCGCTTTTTTCAGCGTGTTTATGACTATGGTCATAGACTATGGTCACGAGGTGCGCTGATGGCTGCGAAACAGGAAGTTCTGACGATCCCTGCGGGAGAGTTCAAGGCGAAGTGTCTGGCGCTCCTGGACCAGGTAAATAATGGCTCGCTCAAGGTGATTGTGACAAAGCGTGGCAAGGTCGTTGCAGAGGTTTCGCAGCCGCCGCAGCCTGAAGAGAAACCTTTCGTTTCGATCTTCGGCCGGTCACCCAATGGAAAGGTGCTCGGCGATATCATCACTCCCCTAGACGAGTGGGCAGACCCATTAGAAAGTGGGAGCGCGTCGCCGGAAAGAAGAAGCGCGGGTGAACGGACTTCTACTCGACACGCACTGTTGGATCTGGGCTCAACTCAACTCGCAAAACGAATTGAAGAAGCAGACCATCGCCGAGATTGAAGAGGCTCAACGTCTCGGAAAGTTGTTTGTATCCGATGCTTCTGTTCTCGAAGCCGCACGGTTGTCACATGCTGGACGCATCTATCTCGGCGGGGAAATCGAAGACTTTGTTCGACTGGCTCAGATAGACGGTGGACTCGCGTTTCTGCCAATGACGCATAGAATTCTCATCGAATCCACCCGCCTGCCAGAGCTTCTTCACAAAGACCCTAGCGACCGCATCATTGCAGCAACCGCTCGTGAATACGGCCTCACACTGCTCACACGCGACAAGCCCCTGCTGCGATACGCACAACAGGGGCATCTGAACGCGCGCAAAATCTAGCCAGCTAATGCGAAATACCAAGCGCCGTGTATGTCACCTGCGTGGCGTCTGTTGCGCCGTTCCCTGTATTGGGTGCGGAGTGGTACGCACCGGCCTTGAAGTAAACGGGTGTGCCCGTCCATGAACTATCGACCGTGACACTCTTCGTTGAACCATTCACCACTGCGGTCACGGTGCTGCCTGAGTACGCCAGCGAGTAGGTGAGCGCGGTACCAAGCGTGACGCCCGACTTCACAACGTAGTTCGTCTTCGTTGCTCCGCTGGCGTTGCTGCTATACACCGCGAGTTCAACGTTGCCGGTAGAGACACGCCAGTCGAGCAGAACGAAGACGTACGTCTGTCCGTGGATCTGCGCGAAGGTCGCTTCGTCTGTATTCGGTGCGACGGAGTTGATCGTGCAGCTACCAGTAAGCGTGCCGCCGATAGAGCTGCTCCAGTCGGAGTTCGAGTCCGCTCCGCTGCCGGTGTAGAGCTCGCGAAGTTCGCTGCGCGTATGGTCTGAGCCGGAGCCAGGTGTCGTGGTCGCTCCGTTTGCAGGCGAGTAGAACACTACAGTGCTGCCACTCGCGTAGAAGTACGCGTCGGCAAACTTGTTGTTGATCACCGAAGGCGAGATGCTCCACGCGGTATAGGTCGCATCCGCGGTGCGGTACTCGTTGATCGGCAGCGTCAGCTTCCAGGGTGTGAAGTTGAAGCTGGTGATGGTCGATGGTGCGGTGAACGAGTTCTTGATGGAGACCACCGCTTCGGGATATGTGCCGAGGGTGGCATCTCCGGTGGGCGAAGTCAGGTCGATATGGAAGGTCTCTTTGTCAGACGACGGTGTCTTGTCGAGGATCGGTACAGAGATCGTCTTGGCGGCGCTATCGCCGTCCGCCCAGGAGATCACTCCACTGGCACTGGTGTAGTCGGTGCCTGCCGTAGCGGTGCCTCCGCCGGTAGCCCAGTTGACCGTGACAGCCCCGGTGCTGCCGCCCGTGCGATAGACGAGGAAGTAAGCGGTGCCACCACTCTGCGCAACGACCTGCGTGGTGGCGTCGAAGCCGAGGGCTCCCGCCGTGGTCGTAGTGGTTGTAGGTGCTGCTGGCGATGCGGGGCTTGCGGCTGCGGAAGCAGTGGCACATCCACCGAAGAGCAGCACGGAAGCGCCGGTGACGGCGCAGGCAAGCAGCCTGGTAAGGCGGGCGTTGGCGCGATAACGAAGAGGATGCATAGAGCTGAGTTCCTTTCCTGTTTCTGCGTTGGGTTTGAGTGCAGACCCGGGAGGGCTGGCAAAACGGTGTGAACGCTAACATAAACACGCCAGAGATGACCACAAAAAGGTTTGCAGGGCGGGCTCCGCTACAATTTCGCTTGTGATTGCCCATATTCGCGGAACGATTGTGATGAAGACGCCGGCGACGGTCGTCGTGGAGTGCGCCGGTGTGGGCTACGAGCTGGCTATTTCTGTGGCCACGTTTACGGACCTGGGCGCGGAAGGCAGCGAAGCACGGCTGCACGTGCATACGCATGTGCGTGAGGATGCGCTGGCGCTGTTCGGCTTCTCAGAACGGCAGGAGAAGCTTCTCTTTGAGAAGCTGCTGACGATCTCAGGCATCGGGCCGAAGCTGGCGATCACGGTACTAAGCGGCATCTCTGCAGAGAGGCTGGTGGGTGCGATTCGCGGTGGCGATCACGCTACGCTGACGAAGATTCCTGGCATTGGCAAGAAGACTGCCGAGCGCGTCGTGCTGGAGTTGAAGGACAAGCTGGATGACATGAAGGGCTTCACCGAAGCCGGTGTTGTGGCGCCCACGCTGGGCGGCGTGGCGGACGATGTCCTGTCGGCGTTGGTGAACCTTGGTTACCCTCGACCGACCGCGCAGAAGGCCGTCGAGAGCGCAGCCAAGGATGCCGCTGTCGCCGGAGAGTTCGAGAAGCTCTTCCGTGCGGCTATGTCGGCTGTGCGGTAGGGTTTGCGGTTCGGCTGGCTGAAAAGCTTCGGCTACGCGCGGCGGCGGTAGCGAATGCTGAACTCGTAGCCTTTGTTCGGCGGGAAGAGCTCGGCGCAGAGGCGCAGCCGCTCGGCGAGTGCTCCGGGCGCCAGCAGCGGGTACTCCCGTTCGCGGAGTTCGGAGTAGTCAAAGTCCAAACCAAGCGACAGCAGATAGACCGCCACAGCGTCAGAGAACGCTGTCTCAAGGAAGATGTTGCGTTCCTTCTCGTCGATCTTTGCCGGCTCAGGCGCTGCCGCAGCGACAAGGTTCACGCGTGCAGGTGAAGAGAAGGCGCGGCTGCGGTCACGGCGCGCGTTGGGAGCTTTCAAGGGCTCAGGCTCGAAGGCTACAGGACGTCCAAAGGCCAGTTGGCGGGCCTCCCAGGCATCGAAGCTGGTCTCACCCTTTACGTTGGCCATCGCCTGGCTCCAGGCCAGCGTGTTGAAGCGCTCGGGCACGCCGACTGCGTCCACGAAAGCGTGCGCCACGTTGATGAAGAACTCAAAGCTGAGCGCAAAGCGGTCGTTCATCAACTTGGTCGAGATGAAGACGCCGCGGTTGCCGCTGCCAAGCTCCACGTTGCGGTGGCAGATGGCGACGGCCGAGAGGTCGTCGCTGTAAGCAGGGGCGACCATCGCCGAATCAGCGCTCTTCTGCATGCGCGGCGAGCTGCCGAGAGTGTCCGGCTCGCGCATGGCCAGAGGTACGAAATAGTAGGTGTTCGCGCCGAGGGCGGCGGTAATCGCCGTGGGCACTGCTTCCAGCATCTGGTCGAGATCGACGGCTGGAATGCCCGTTTCTCCAAACGTTGCGAAGCGTACGCCATTTGTTGACTGCCGTACTTCGGCGTCGTGGGCCACCTGCTGCGCCCCTACAAGGCCCGTGCTCTGCTCAGTTTCAACCATCCGGGTTATTCTAGCTGAGTATGGCTACAGCAAACCATGTCGAACGTGCACGCGCCGAAGGAGTGATCTTCGGCATTCCTCTAGGCGACCTGGGATGGTTCCAGTCGCTGCTCATGGGGTTGGCGACAGGCTTTGCGGCCTTCTTCCTTACCACCTTCTGCGCGATCGTCTCGATGCTCTTCTATCAGGCGTTCTCCCACCATGTGCCGCGTTATGACCTCACGTACAAGTACTACGGTCTGCCCGTTGGTCTGTTGGTGGGCGTGCTGGCGTTGAGCTATCTCGCAGTGCAGTATGCGCGCCAGGTAGCGGCAAAACGCCGCTCCCGCAGCTAGCAAACAGCAAAAAGAAGATCTGCCGCTCCATTTGCGAGTGTGGTTCCGTCACTCATCCGAATGCTCCATCGTGCATCTGAATAAGGCATCCTCGAAGGTATGAGGATGCAAGAGGTGCGTGCGATGAAGGCTAAGCTTGGAACGCTGGTAGTGATGCTGCTGGCTGCAATGGTGGGCTCACTAGCCCACGCCCAGGTGGCTCCGTATGCCATGTTCAGCCTTGGGCATTACTCCGGGCTGGGGGTAGGGGCGGGCACACAATCGAACCAGTCCGGCGGCTATAACTCGCTGGGCGGAACGTTCGGTGTGTATGACGACTTCATCCATGCGGGTGCGGTTGGCGCGGGTCTGGACGTGCGCGGCATCATTCAGAACAGTTCGAACTCGACGCAGTACGGCAACAAGACAGCCGGCTTCCTCTTTGGCCCACGTGTCACGGTGAATACGTTGGCGCTTCCTTTCCGCCCGTACGCTCAGCTTGAGATTGGATCGATCGGAACGAACAACGGCACGCAGTCCAGCAAGGACGCGCACTTTGGTTATCAGTTCCAGTTTGGCGGCGACTTCACGCTGCTCCCACATCTGGCTGCACGGTTTGAGTATGGTATTGGGCAGGTGGATACACCCAACATCAAGCACACGCTGCAAACATTTGGTGCGGGGCTGGTGCTGCGGCTGTAAGCTGTTGGCGTGATTGCTGAATCTCTTGTTCCCGTGTTCTTTATTGCGCTTGTGATTGGCGTCCGACTCGTTTTGAGAAACTTCAACCGACCAAGTTCATGGGAACAGCTAGCAGAGCGCTACAACCTTGCGCTAATTGAGGGAGATTTACCACCTGATCTGACCAACACTGCCCTTATTTCTCCCTTTTGGAGAGTTCGTTATGCGCTGGTGGGACAGCGCTATGGCGAAACCGTAGTGGCGTTTGAATACACCACAGGCTCATACGTCGCACGCACAAAGTCGCGAAAACTCGCGATCGGCGTGAAGCAGCGACATCCTGGCCGCGATCACTGTACTACCTCTTTCTGGATACCTGTAGAACGAGAGCAAGAATGGGCGCTCCTGCGAGTCCGCTTTATCTTCCTGCGTCCGGAGCCTGAACTGATTGAATCAACCTGGAATAAGCTGAGAACCACCAGTGAGGCAGAAGCCATTGCGGCTGCACCCCCGCAAGATGGCGGCATTTTGATTCGACCGAGACACGAGCCATCGGAGCAAGCTAAATAGCTAAAGCACTTTGCGAACAGCTCTACGAACGATCTCCGTCGTCATACCGTAGACGAGGTGCGAAGCATACGGCGTTGCGAGCGTGTGCGTTGGGTACTCCGTCGGCCAGGGACCCAGATGGAACGCTGGTACCCCGAGCACGTCGCTACCGGCGAAGAGCGCTGTGCCGAAGCCTGTTCCTAAGCCAGTTTTGGTGAGCGAGCAGTATTCAGCGAGTCCGCCATAGAGGCCTCCCATGAGCGCTCCGAAGGCATAGTGGACGATGGGGCCACCCTCCTTCTGCTGCTCCCAGGTGAGGTGCCTGCCACCCGTGACGACCTCCGTAATGGTGTCGGCAGTTTTCATGGTGGCGTCCTGATACTCGTCCGGGTTTTGTTGGGCGGCGGCCGCATTTTCTTCGGGAGTATTCACGGCCTGCGTCAGAGCCTTTCCGGGGCCTGCCTGAAACTCGTTCATCACCCAGGAAGCGACGAGCCCGCCAACAATGCCTGCCAGAATGCCACGAACGAGATGCTTCTCTGCCATAACGAAAACTCCCTCGGGCGCAGGTTGCGCTCTCAAGGGAGTTGGATGCTGATTTGACACTAATTAGCTACCAGGATACTGGCTTGTGTATTGTTCTTCCAGCAGCATCCATCAACTGGACAGGAAATTGACACAAAGCCATATGGCAGTTCTGCCCGTTCGACGTGATGTCTTTTACACGGTGAGCACAGCGCGCTAATACCGAACTTGGATTTGCCTTGATCTTCTTGTGTTCGCGTGCGCCACGACGATCAGCTGAATCTTGAGAGTGCGGATTCAAAATCAACACACGCTTCTTTAGCTCTGAATTGATAATTCTTATCGGTTCAGCCAAATCCGAATCATTGGTAATAACTATGAACTGATCACAGTCGTCTCTAAAAGCATCGACTAACATCCGAGTTGCCAGATTGACGTCAGAGCCCTTCTCTTCCATTTTGAATACTCGTATGTAATCCGGAGGCGGATTTACTACTTTCATCATTACCTGACTTTGCAGGTAATGTCCGTAATGAACCTTTAGATTCGGTAGCGTTTCTAAGGCCCGCAAGTACGTCATCTGTCGTTGCCGTTGATCCGGATCGTTAGGGGTAGGCTTTACAAGAGCAGTGAAGTAGTGCGCTTGATGAATTTTGACTGTAGGGAAAATCAACTCAGCTAAATCAACAACATTCGCCCATTTATATGGTGTGTGTCGGGCAGCACCATAATAGAAATTGAAGCCATCAATGTAGAGATTCGTTCTCAAACAAAGCACCAAAAGGCAAAGCCGCCACAAGGGCGGCTAGCACCCGCTTTCCGAAGATTGCGGGGGGATATGAGATTAATGATATCCGCACTCCCGCATAAAAACCAGTACTACAGGTAGTACTTCAGATCCGCATCGGCATCAGGATGTAGCGGTACTGCACATCCTCGTTGCCATCTTCGGGGCGCATCTGGCCAGCGGACTGGGCGTCCTTGAACTCCAGGCGAACCTCGCCGGTGTTACCCGTGGCGCGAAGGAACTCGACCAGGTACGACGAGTTGAAGCCCACCACGAGCGGATCGTAGTTGTACGGCGTTTCGATGATGTCTTCCGACTCACCCGCGTCCGTGGACTGCGCCGAGAGCTTCAGCTCGTTCTGCTCCAGACGCATCTTGATCGCACCTGAGCGCTCGTCGGCAAACTGAGCCACGCGCTGGATCGAACTCATCAGATCTTCCGAGCGCACGATGACGAACTTGTTGTTGTCACGCGGCAGAACGGCTTCGTAGTTTGGGAACTGACCCGTCAGCTTGCGGCTGGTGAGCACGCGGCCACCGATGCGGAAGAAGAGCGTCTGATCGTCGTCAGAGAACTCAAGCGTCTCAGAGTCCGACGTGTTGAGCAGCACCATCATCTCGGCCAGCGCCTTGCGCGGAATGAGCGTCTTCTTTTCGCCGCTCACTTCCATGCTCTCGCCGGTCTTTTCAATGTGCGCCAGACGATGACCGTCGGTCGCTACCATCGCCATCGACTCGGCCTTGAGCACAAGCAGCGCGCCGTTCAACGTGTAGCGCGACTCTTCGTTCGAGATCGAAAAAATCGTCTTCGAGATCATGTTGCGCAGCGACGCCGAGTTGATCTTGAAGACACCAACGCCGGGGAACTCAGGCACCGCGGGGAAGTTCGCACGGGCCATGCCGACCATCTTGGTGTTCGAACGGCCGGCGCGGATCTGCACCCAGTGGTTGTCCTGCAGCTTGATGGAGATGTCGCCTTCGGGCAGCAGCTTGATGTAGTCGTAGAGCTTGCGTGCCGGGATCGTGCAGGCGCCGGCCTTCTTCACTCGTGCCGGGCAGCTGGTCTTCAGCGACTGGTCGAGGTCGGTGGCCGTAATGGTGAGCACACCTTCTTCGCTGGCTTCGAAGAGGAAGTTCGACAGGATCGGGATGGTCGTCTTGCGCTCGACGACCGACTGCGCCGCCGTGAGCTCGCGGAGGAGTTCAGCTCGGCTGACCGTGATTTCAAGGTTGCCGGTGGGGGCTTGGACGTCGGGCGTGATGCTGGCTGTAGACACTGGTTGGTTCTCCTGCGAAACAGAGCTTGATGAGCTTGATTCTAGGCTGAGGCGCGAGATTTCGCGAGCAAATGCGAGTTGTGGATTACCGAGGTCTTCTGTGGGGTTCGGGGACCTGTCCTGATGAGCCTGTTTCTGCCCTGCCTGGGGTGCGAGAGAGGCTTTTAAAAAACTAGAGAAAAGGAAGTTCACAGGAAGTAGTAGCCGTCGTTTGGTGGGGAAAAGCGGAAAAGTAGTCCGCAGCCTGAATTTACGCGGGTTTTCGGCGGTACACAGTTTCCAAAAAGCGGCTGTGGAGAAATGGATGATTCGGTTTTCTGGGACGCGAGCTTTGATTGAGACCTCGCATTTCCCAATTCTCCACAGGCCGGATTTCGCCACCCCGGAGAAAGCCAGGACGCTTAAGGGATTTAAGGCTTAAAACCCTATGGATGCTGGGGCGCGCGAGTCACCCGTTTTCCGCTTAAGAGCGGTGAGGTCAAGGAAATGTGGGGAAAGGCCGCAGAATGTGGAGAATTGGACGGCTGTTTGAGGGCTTCAGAGAGCCCAAAGGCGCTGTCTCGATTTCCTCTGTGGCGAGGTCTTTTGCACGAAAAGAAATTTCGGCCGCTTCGCGGCAAAAGCCAGCTCGAACGCATATCCCTACCCTGCCTGATCGTGGATAGAGGGTGGCCGGGAGTTATCTGGAAGTGGTGGAATAGGGACGCGAGATCTCTCTACCTCCTCGGCACGACCCAAAACAGGACGTTTTCATGAACTCATCTGCAGCCTCCGCGACGGCGAGCACCTCCGGCACGCCCGCAAAGAGCCACTACGTAGTCCTGGATGGATTGCGCGGAGTCGCATCGCTCGTGGTGATCCTGTTTCACCTCTTTGAGGCGAACAACGGCGACAACCGGTTTCGCCAGGTCATCAATCACGGTTACCTGGCCGTCGATTTCTTCTTCCTGCTGTCAGGGTTTGTCGTCGCTTACGCCTACGACGACCGTTGGGGCCGGATGACGGAGTGGGGCTTCTTCAAGCGGCGCCTGATTCGCCTGCAGCCGATGGTGGTGATGGGGAGCCTGATTGGTGCAGCGCTGTTTTATGTCGGCTCCGGTTCTGTCTTCCCTACGATCGCGACAACGCCGGTCTGGAAGCTCGTGCTGGTGATGGTGATTGGCTTCACGCTGCTTCCCGTACCGCTGTCGTTGGATATCCGCGGCTGGGGCGAGATGCATCCGCTGAATGGCCCGGCGTGGTCCCTGTTTTTTGAGTATGTGGCGAACATTCTGTATGCGTTGGGGTTGCGCCGCGCGTCGCGCAAGGTGCTGGCTTCCCTCGTCATTCTGGCAGGGGCATTCCTCTTCCAGTACGCAGTCTTTGGCGGCCATGGCGACCTGATCGGCGGTTGGTCCATCACTCCGACGCAGCTTCACATTGGCTTTGCCCGCCTCCTCTATCCTTTCTTTATGGGGATTCTGCTGATGCGTCTGGGCAAGCGCATTCCGATGCAGGGAGCCTTTGGTTTCTGTAGCTTTCTGCTGGTCGTCGCCTTGTCCCTCCCGCGATTCGGCGGGGCATCGCACTTGTGGGTGAACGGGCTTTATGACGCGCTTTGCGTCCTTCTGCTCTTCCCTCTTATCGTGGCGATCGGCGCAGGAGAGCAGCGGGTTGAGGGCAGCTCGATCCGTGTGGCGAAGTTTTTTGGTGATCTGTCGTATCCGCTGTACATCACGCACTACCCGCTGATTTATCTCTACACGGCGTGGGTGTTGCAGACGAAGCCTTCGGCTTTGGTCTCGGCCGAGGTCGGCGCTGCAACCTTGGCTACTGCGCTGGTGATCGCCTATGCCAGCCTGAAGCTTTATGACGAGCCCGTGCGCCGCTGGTTGAGCGCGAGGTTCCTGGCGAAGGCAGCCTGAGTCTGTTCGAGAGCGGCAGGAAAAGAGAAAGGGCCCGGCAATCGCCGGGCCCTTTCTTATGGAGCAGTTGTTGTTAGTAGCGTCCGCGTCCACCGCCGCCGCTGCGATTGCCACCACCGCGACGATCGCCGCCACGTCCACCGCTGGGACGTCCGCCACCGCTGCGGCCGCCACGACGGTCGCCGAAGCTGCTGCCACCGCTGCCGCGGCTATCTTCGCGGGGAATGCGTGCGCCTTCGGGGTAGAGCATTACGAAGCGTCGTGCGCCCTCGCCCGAGCTTGCCGTCTGCAGGCCGGAGTCTTTGAGGAACATGTGCAGCATTCGACGCTCGCGTGAGTTCATGGGCGGGAAGCTGTAGGGCTTCTCCGTGTCCTTGACCATTGCGATGGCGTCATCGGCCATGCGGCGAAGGCTGGCGGCACGCTCCGCCTTGAAGCTGTCGGCGTCAAAGCTGATGCGGTCGTGCTCTTCGGGTTCGAGGCGAAGGGCTTTAGCGGCGACGTGCTCCAGCGAGCGGAGGAGTTCTCCATCCCGTTCGAGCATCAGTTCGGCGTCGGGCCCTTTGCACTCGACGTAGATATCGCGGCGTTCGAATCCATCTGGATCCGCAGCGCCAGCGCCAGCGGTGATACGGTACTTCAGGCGAAATCCGCCTGGCCCAGTGAGGGTACGCATGAGTGCAGCTATCGTGCTTGCCGCCTGTTGCAGGTCTTCCATGTATGCCCCGTGGTCTTCGTCCCTGAGAGAAAAGTCGAAGCCGGTTTTGTTTGGGTTGAACTATAAAACAAATTTCACGCGACGAACAATATCGGATTCCGAGCGTTAGCGCCGACCTGGCGCTTTGCCCTGAATGACCTTACCCTTCTTCGCGTTCTTCAACTGGAAGCGTTTGGCCGCTATCTCTCGCATTTCTTTACCCATTTCGGTGCGATTCATGATCATCTGCTGCGCGATCATGATGAAGTTGCCGACGTTCCAGTAGAGTGCCAGACCCGATGCGTAATTCCACGTCATGTAGAGCGAGAAGAGCGGCATGGTGAAGGCCATCATGCGCGCCTGGGCCGGATCGACACCCGGGCTCGGCGTGTAGAACTGCACCAGGAACGAGCTGAGCGCGAGCACGATCGGAAGAACGTGCCAGGGGTCGCCCGCCGAAAGATCGTGGATCCAGAAGAAGCTGGCGTGGCGCAGTTCAACGACGCGCTGCATCATGGTGAGCATCGCGAAGAGGAGCGGCAGGGTGACGAGCGTCGGCACGCAGCCGCCGAACATCGAAACGCCTTCCTTCTTCTGGAACTCCATGACCTCGGCGTTCATCTTGCCGGCCTTGGGATCGGTCGGGCCGGGGTTGCCGTGCCGTGCCTTGATGGCGTCGATCTCCGGCTGAATGCGCTGCATCTTCAACATGCCCTTCATGCCCTTAATACGCAGCGGAAGCATGATGAGGTTGATCAGAACGGTGAAGATGACGATCGCCCATCCCCAGCCCCAGTTACCGGCGACTGCGGTGGCGGGCGTGATCCACGAATGGACCGCTCGCATACCCAGGAATAGGCCCTGCGAGAGGTAGCCCCAGAAGCCGAAGTCGATGACTGAGGTCAGCTTGTGGCCGTTGCTCGTCTTGATCGCCGAGAGAACGGCCCAGTCCTTCGGACCGACGAAGATGCGGGTCTCAACGTGGCCGCCCTTGGAGCCGATGGCGGCACCGATGACCGGGACCTGGATAGGCTTCTTGCTCTTGCTGGCGGCACCCGTACCGAGGCCGGTGTGGCGCTCGACCTTGTTGATGTCGATCGCGTGCGAGAGCGTGACGAGCGTGGCATCGTCGACCTGGTCAGGAAGGAAGACCGCGCCGAAGTACTGGTCGGCTACGCCGAGGTAATCCCACGGACCGGGCAGTGTGGAACCGCCGGAGACTTTCTTGAAGGCGATGTGGTCGCTCTTGCCGTTGGCAGAGGTGTCGATGGTGGCCTGGGCGTAGCCAAGCGCATCGGCCATGTCGCCAAAGCCTGCTGGCCATGCCAGCGGGGCGGCAATCGGCACACCGTTGCGCAGGACCTGCGTGTCGGCGTGGATCAGGTAGTCGGCGCCAAAGGTGAAGGTCTTGGTGACCTGCAGACCGCCCGCGGAGTACTTGAAGCTGAGCGAAGCCGGTGCCTGCAGCGTACCCGTCGCGGAGGCGACGTAGAGGCCGGAAGCGAGCTGCTGCGTGACCGCAGGCTCATAGGTGTAGAGCGAGAGGGGGTAGCCGTAGAGCTTGGCTGCGCCTTCGTGGACGAGATCGAGCGGCGAGCCGTCGTTGTCCTTATAGCGCTTCAGAATCCAGGAGCGAACCTCGCCGCCACGGTTGGAGAAGGTGATTTTGTAGAGCTCATTCTCAACAACGGTGGTGGTTTCAGCCGATGCCTGCACGTTCTCGGGCGATGCCGGAAGTGCGGCCATAACCGGCGCGGCTGCTGCCGAGGTTCCGTTGGAGACGGGGGATGCGGGCGCAACGGCAGCGCTATCGGCAGGAGTCGCCGTCTGCGGGTTGTGCTTGGCGCGCCAGAACTGCAGACCGGCGATCATGCCGATCATGACGATCATCATCACCAGGAAACCGCGGTTGTCCTGAGAACCGCCGCCGGCCTGGTTGGGATTGCGAAACTCGGGCAATGGAAATTCCTTCTTTGCGGACGCTCAAAAACTACTCTGGAGACGTAAAACCGCTATACCCCATTGTAGTGGAGTAGAGGAAAAGTTGGGCTAATTGCGGAAAGGGAGAATCAAAGTGGCGATGAGGAATGTGGAGACATTAGACAGATAGACATTAGACATTCAGGTTCTTCTGAACCGGTTGTCGTCTGATTTTCTGCCTTACGGCACGGGATCATGGCCGCCCTTGCAGAAAGGGTGGCAGCGTGAAAGGCGGCGCAGGGCCAGCCAGGAACCCTTCGGCCAGCCGTGTTTGACGATGGCGGCGTAGGCGTACTCGGAGCAGGTGGGCAGATAGAGGCAGTTGGATTGGCCGAAGGCAGCTAGAAATGGCGAAAGCGTGTGTTTGTAGGCCGAAAAAAGCAGACCTGCGTAACGCTCACGGCTCGTCTGCTTTGTTGCCGCGGGCGGAATGACTGCCGGGTTGAGGCTGTCGGGGGCCATCGCTGCTAGTTTGACGCAGATTCGGTGTTTTGTGAGGGCTTGCTGCCGTTCGTCCGAGCCGCGACGCCGCGAAAGATCATCGCAATCTCTCTGCTCAGCACGAGAAAATCTGCCTCAAGCACCGAACGCTTCGGATGCAGAATCACGTCGACGGGCAGGCCTTCGAGCAGGGCGATGTGGGTGCGGACGATCTCGCGCACGCGCCGCTTGATGCGGTTCCGATCCACGGCCCCGCCGAGTGCCTTGGGCACGGTGAGTCCCACGCGCGGGCCAGCGGTCTCAGAACGCGTCTCCGGTGCGCGCGCCGCAGCAAAGTAGGCAAACTGCTTTCCCCATTGCTTGCGGCCAGCCGCCGTATAGGCGCGCTGGTAGTCGGCGTGTTTGCGGAGTCGATGTGTGAGAGGCAAGGGTTTATGCGCTAGGGTTCAGGGTCGAGAACAAAGAGAGAGCGGCGGTTTGGGCGAATGGGTTCTACACCGTATACCCTAACCCCTACACGTTCGCATTTCAGGCACACAAAGGCGCTCACCTGTGGAAGATGAGCGCGCTTGGGGTGAAGCGTAAAACGTCTCTGACGGCGCGCGAACTAGTCGCGGAAGCCAGCGGAGACAGCAATCTTGTGACGGCCCTTCGCGCGGCGACGCGACAGGACGGCTGCGCCGGCCTTTGTCTTCATGCGGGTGAGGAAGCCATGGACCTTGCTACGACGGCGGCGGTTGGGCTGGAAAGTGCGCTTGGGCATTGTGTTTGTGTCCTTGCTCTAAATCTTGGGTGTGGGCGCTGGCGTCTCCAAAAAGGCTCCGCGCGCTCCGCTGCCGCATGCTCAGCCTGAGTATTTCGGCCGGCTTCGGACAGGGACAAACCACACGTCCGGCAGCAAGTTCTGAGTATAGACAAAGACGTGGAAAACAACAACTAAATTCGACGTGGTGCGGGTTTGAGCGGTCGCTGATCGAACGCGACGCGAAGTTTTCACCAAGGCTGGTGCAACCCGGAAAAATCTTTCGCTGCCCGTCGATTTCTATGGTCAGGAGCCTGTGGATTGCTGCTAGTATCGACTCCGTTCTGACAGTGAGATCGCGCGATGCGCGCAACCTAGACCGGGCTCTATTTTTGCCATTTCCCCTCCCTGCCAAGGCAGTGAGGACTTCACAACAAGCGAATAGCAACCTCCCGCTCCGCAGAGATTTCCTCACGGTGTGTCAGGGAACCGTTTTCGCTTTTTGCTTTGCTTCACCCGGAAAGCTGCAGTCTGAGCATTTCGTTTGCTGCAGTCCGCTTTGAACCATCACGGATAGTAAGGAAGACTAACGATGTCATTTGTTCCGGTTCCCGCAGCCGTTTTGAACCAGTGGGTTCGAATCCTTGGCGCGCTTGAGAAGAAGATCAACCGGCAGAGCTTCGAGACGTGGCTGAAGCCAACGCGCTTTTCGCATGTCACCGATCGTGTTCTGTATGTACGCATTCCCGCCGCAGAGTTTCAGGGCGTTCTGGACCGCTACACCGACCTAATCATGGAGGCGGTGGACAACCTTGGCCTCGAACTGGACAACGTGGCGTTCCAGGTTCCTCCGCAGGAGCCAGCCCGTGTGGTCCGCGAGGATGGCGGATTTGCGCCTCAGTCGTCGCACTCGGCAAACGCTCCGCGTTCGGGCCGTCCCGGCTCGGCGATGGGCCCCGGCCCCGAGCAGTCGCGTTTTGACTGGAACTCGGCCGCCCAGCTCAACCCGCGCTACCAGTTCGACACCTTCGTGATCGGCAGCGGCAACCAGTTTGCCCATGCAGCGGCGCAGGCCGTCGCAGAGCGCCCGTCGAAGGCTTACAACCCGCTCTTCCTCTACGGTGGCGTGGGTATGGGCAAGACGCATCTGATGCACGCGATCGGCCACCATGTGAAGCTGCGCATGCCGCACAGCTCGATCATGTACGTCAGCGGTGAGAAGTTCACCAACGAGATGATTAACTCGGTGCGCTATGACAAGATGACGGGCTTCCGCGATCGCTATCGCAACGTCGACGTCATGCTGATCGACGATATTCAGTTCCTCGCCGGCAAGGAGCGTACGCAGGAAGAGTTCTTCCATACGTTCAACGCGCTGCATGAGACGAACAAGCAGATCGTCATCGCCTCGGACCGCCCTCCGAAGGAGCTTGGCGACTTTGAAGATCGTCTGCGTTCGCGTTTCGAATGGGGTCTGGTTGCGGACATTCAACCACCTGATCTTGAGACGAAGGTTGCGATTCTGCAGCGCAAGGCAGAGCTGGAGCAGACGGTACTGCCGTCGGATGTGGCTTTGTTCATCGCAGGCAACGTGCGTACAAACGTGCGTGAGCTTGAAGGCGCTCTGGTTCGCCTCGTGGCCTGGTGCTCGCTGCACGGCGTAGAGATCACGCTGCCGACGGCACAGCAGTGCCTGAAGCAGTTCATCGACACGCAGGTTCGCAAGATCACGATTGAAGCGATTCAGCGTGCGGTGGCCGAGCAGTTCGGTATGCGCGTGGCGGAGTTGAAGCAGAAGAACAACTCGCGTCAGATCGTGGTGCCGCGCCAGATTGCGATGTACCTGGCCAAGCAGATGACGGAAGCGTCGCTGCCGGAAATCGGCCGCCAGTTCGGTGGCAAGCACCACACGACGGTGATGCACTCGATTGCGAAGATCGATGAACAGCGCCGGAACGACAAGGACCTGAACCGCACGGTAAACAAGCTGATGGAGACGCTTGGTTAGAGCGTAGAGGTTAGAGGGTAGATCGTAGGAAGGCCGCCAGCGATGGCGGCCTTTTTGCTTGGGACGGGTGCAGGGTTCCTGCCTTTTGCTAGAGCGACTTTACTGCTCGTGCCGGACATTTGTGTGGTCGCAGAGGTAGGATGGATGCGCCTTTGGAAACGTTTTTACTGGAGATTTCTTCATGAAGCTGACTCATGCGCTGGCTGCGCTCCTGCTGGGTTCCTCTGCGTTTGCCTCCGCACAGATGCACCTGCCGAATACCTTCTCTGACCACGCCGTGCTGCAGCGCGGCCAGCCTATTCGCGTGTATGGCTGGGCGCTGCCGGGGGAGCATGTGAGTGTGACGTTTCATCAGCAGAGCGTGAAGTCTACGGCGGATGTGTACGGCTACTGGGAGACGTCGCTGGCGGCTGAAGCTGCGGGTGGGCCGTACACGCTGACGGCGACGGGCGATGCTGCGGGTGACACGCCGGTTACACGTACCGACATCCTCGTGGGCGATGTCTGGATCGCGAGCGGTCAGTCGAACATGGAGATGCCGCTGCGTGGTTTCCCAAGTGGTAACGCTGTGGTGAAGGATGCGGAGAAGGAGATCACCAGCGCGACGCATCCGAAGATTCGTTTGCTCCTGCAGACGCGGCGTGGATCGACGTACCCTCTGGACGACACGGACAATACCTGGACGGAGTGCACGCCGGAGACGATCAAAACGTTTTCCGCGGTGGGATACTTCTTTGCGCGTGAGTTGGAAGCCGACCAGAAGGTACCGATCGGGGTGATCGACACCACGGCGGGCGGCACGCCGGTGGAGGCGTGGGTGTCGTTGGATGCTGCGGCAGAACAGGGCTTCCGCTATGACATGTTCGATCGGTTGGCTGGTGCTCGTCTGCATGCACAAGCTGCTGCTGCTGCAGGGCGGAAGGCCCGGCTGGATGCGGCGACAAAGGCTGCGCAGGACGCAGTGCCCGCGTTGCCACGCGGGATGAACGGCGTCGATCGCGACCAGTGGGCGGTGGGGATGCTCTACAACGGGATGATCGCGCCGTACACCAGGCTCGCCGTGCGGGGCGTGATCTGGTACCAGGGCGAGAGTGATGCCAGTGGTTTGATGGCGCCGGAGTATCGCTACAGCTTTCCGGCGATGATCGAGGACTGGCGCAACCAGTGGGGCGAGCCGACGCTGCCGTTCCTCTTCGTACAGCTTGCGGGGTATAAGGGCAACGACAGTTGGCCGGTGATACGCGATGCCCAGCGGCGTACCGAGGCGGAGCATCACGAGACGGGCATGGCCGTGGCGCTGGACGTCGGTCTGAACAACAACATTCATCCGCCGGACAAGCAGACCGTTGCTCATCGTCTGGCCTTGCTGGCGCGTGAGGATGTGTACGGCGAGAAGGAGGACGGTCATTCGCCGTCGTTGCGGCGCACGTCGATCGAAGGCGCGGGGATGCGTGTGTGGTTCGATCATGCGCGGCATCTGAAGTCGAGCACGCCGGAGCTGGGTGACTGGGAGCTGCAGGGTGAGGATGGGAAGTTTCATACAGCCACTGCGCGGATCGAGCGCAAGGGCGATGAGGACACGATCGTTGTGGAGTCGAAGGACGTGACGCAGCCGCGTGCCGTGCGCTATGCGTGGATGGCGTGGGCGACGAGCTTCGTCTACAACGACGCAGGGCTGCCGCTGGGGACGTTCACCTCGCTGGGGTATGTGGCGAGACCGACGGCGCAGTACGTCGTGCAACCGTAGCAAGGATGGCAGAGACCGCAGGGAGGGTGTGCGGAAGCTTCAAACGATACGGCCGCCTGCTTAGGCGGCCGTATCGTTTTAGCGCGAAGTACGACTACTGCACGCGGGAGTGCTTGTAGCCTGCTGCCGTAAGCGCGAGCAGAAGCTCGTCCACCTGCTGGCGGCCACGCGTCTCCATCGTGATGTCGATGACGGTGTCGCCGAGGTTCACGCCGTAGTAGGCGCGGTTGTAGAGCGTGTCGACGATGTTGACGCGGTGCGCGGCGATGATCTGCGTGAGTTCGGCGAGCGCACCGGGCTTGTCCAGCAGCGTGATGCGCAGGCGGATGTGGCGGCCGTCCTGTACCAGGCCGCGTTCGATAATGCGGGCCAGCAGTGTGACGTCGATGTTGCCTCCGGAGACGAGGACAGCGGTCTTCGTGCCGGGAGCAAGGCTGGTGCGCTTCTGCATCAGCGCGGCGAGCGCGGTAGCACCGGCGCCCTCGGCGAGCGTCTTCTCGCGTTCGAGCAGCGTCAGAATCGCGAGGGCGATTTCGTCTTCGTCGACGGTCACAATCTCGTCGACGTACTTCGACACGGTCGGGAAGGTGACGTCGCCTGCGCGGCGCACGGCGATACCATCGGCGATCGTTGTGCCGGGGTCCAGCGTGACGGGATGGCCGGCTTCGACAGCTGCCGCCATCGAGGGCAGCAAAGCGGTTTGTACGCCGATGACCTTGACCGCCGGGTTTGTTTCCTTCACCGCGCAGGCGATGCCGCCGATGATGCCTCCGCCGCCCACGGGGACGACGACGGCCTCGAGCCCCGGGATCTGCTCAAGCAGTTCGAGGCCCAGCGTCCCCTGCCCGGCCATGACGAGCGGGTCGTCGAACGGGTGGATGAAGGTCATGCTCTCGGCTTCGCAGAAGCGTCGCGCTTCGGCATAGGCCTCATCGTAGTTGGCACCGTGGAGGATGACTTCCGCGCCGAAGCCGCGGGTGTTCTGCACCTTCACCAGCGGTGTGGTGAGCGGCATGACGATGACGGAGCGAATGCCGCGGCGGGTGGCGTGGTAGGCCACGCCCTGCGCGTGGTTTCCTGCAGAGGCGGCGACGACGCCGCGAGCGGCCTCCTCCGCCGTGAGCATGGAGATGCGGTTGAGTGCGCCGCGCTCTTTGAAGCTGCCGGTCATCTGCAGGTTTTCGAGCTTGAGGTAAATGTCCAGACCGGTCATGCCGGAGAGCGTCTGCGAGTGCGTGCAGGGCGAGAGGAAAATCTCGTTGGTGAGACGTTCGCGGGCGGCGCGAACCATGTCGAGAGTGACGTCGAGACGAGTTACATTTCCTGCGGCGGACATGGTTTCTATCGTACGCGCCGGTGGAAGCCGCAATTGGCGGTCAAAGGGCTGGAAACGGGCCTCTACGGCATAAAATTAGTAACGATATGGATTCCGCAACGAACATCGCACCGATCACAACCATTGCCGAAGTGGGCCAGCACGTCGGCCAGCCCATTACCCTGCGCGGCTGGCTTTACAACCTGCGCGCCTCCGGCAAGCTGCTCTTCCCCATCTTCCGCGACGGAACCGGCACCATTCAGGGCATCGTGCCGAAGGCGCAGGTGAGCGAAGAGGTCTTCGCGACGCTCAAAGGGCTGACGCTTGAGAGCTCTGTCGTCGTGACCGGTACGCCCCGCGCGGATGAGCGCGCACCGGGCGGCTTTGAGCTCGATGTGACGGACGTGACCGTGACGCAGGCGATTGCGGAAGACACTCCTTACCCGATCACGCGCAAGGAGCACGGCGTTGACTTCCTGATGGAGCATCGTCACCTGTGGCTGCGTACACCGCGCCAGGCGGCCATCCTCCGCGTTCGCGCAACGATCATGCGCGCCGCCGCGGAGTACTTCGACACCAACGGCTTCATCCGCACCGACCCGCCTATCCTTACGCCGAACGCCTGCGAAGGCACCAGCGAGCTCTTCGAGATGGATTACTTCGAGAACGAGAAGGCGTACCTGACGCAGAGCGGCCAGCTTTACATCGAGGCCACGGCGCTGGCACTGGGCAAGGTCTACTCCTTCGGCCCGACGTTCCGTGCGGAGAAGTCGAAGACGCGCCGCCATCTGACGGAGTTCTGGATGATCGAGCCGGAGGTGACGTACCTCGACCTCGACGGTCTGATGGGGCTGGCGGAAGCCTTCCTGACGCACATCGTTACGCGCGTGCTGGAGACGCATCGCACGGACCTCGCCGTGATCGGCAAGGACATTGCGAAGCTCGAAGCGGTGGTCGCGCCCGGAGAGTTCCCCAAGCTGAGCTACGACGAAGCGCACCAGATGCTCGTCGACGCTCATGCGAAGGGGCTGATCGAAAACGCGCATGAGTACGGCGATGACTTCGGTTCGCCGGATGAAACGTACATCAGCAACCAGTTCGATAAGCCGGTGATGGTGCATCGTTATCCGGCCGCGGTGAAGGCGTTCTACATGCAGCCCGATCCGAAGGACCCGACAAAGGCGTTGTGCGTGGACGTGCTCGCGCCCGAAGGCTACGGCGAGATCATCGGCGGCTCGCAGCGTGTGGATGACTACGATCTGCTGAAGTCGCGCATTGAGGCGCACGAGCTTCCGATGGAGGCGTTCCAGTGGTATCTCGACCTGCGTAAGTACGGCTCGGTGCCGCACTCCGGCTTCGGCATGGGCATTGAACGCTGTGTGGCGTGGATCTGCGGGCTGGAGCATGTGCGCGAGACGATTCCGTTTGCGCGTACGCTGAATCGGATTTATCCGTAGTCGAACGTAGTACCAAATAAGTACGGAACGATGCGGAGAGCATTGCTTCGGCGTGAATGTGCATCTACTCTTGGGTGCACGCTATGTCGAATCAACTCTCCGCTCGTCGTTGGTGGTCACTGGTCCTCTCGCTGCTGCTCGTAGTGGGGGCGGCGCGCGCGTTTGCGGATACGGCCAAGGCGTCTCCCAAGCAGGAGGCATTGCCGGCGTCGGTCGTGCAGCCGGACCCGATGCTGCATTCGGTGACCGAAACGGCCCCGGTAATGCTCGATGGCAAAGAGCTCTTCAAGGTTCGTGGTGTCCTTTCGTTTTCGCCTGACGTGCGGGCTGCGGCGATCACCGAGCGGCTCACTCGCGTGGTGCATGATGTTCGCTTCGACCCCAAGAAGCTCGAAGTCCACGACTACACCAACACAACGGATGTCGCTGCTGGCAGGCTGGTGTTGACGAGCATCACGAACTTCGATGCCGCGCTCGCTGGGACGGACCGTCGTACGCTGGCGGCAAGCGAAGCGGCGAAGATGTCGGCAGCGATCGCCGCCATGAGAGGTGCGTACTCGACGCGCACGCTGCTGATCGGCGGAGCCTATGCGCTGATCGCCACGCTGGGCCTGGTGCTGCTGTTGCGCTTGATGAGCTGGCTGTTTCCGCGGCTCTACCGACGGCTGGAGAGCTGGCGTGGCCGCTTGATTCCTGCGCTGCGCATTCAGCAGTTCGAGTTGCTGCCTGCAGATCGCATTGCGAATGCACTGATCGCGTTGTCGCGCTTTCTACGCGTTGCGCTGACGATGCTGCTGCTCTACTTCTGGGCCTCGCTCTGCCTGCGCTTCTTCCCTTGGACCTCGGGCTACTCGCATGTGCTGGTCGCCTATGTCACGGAGCCGGTACACGCGGCCTGGCTGGCGTTCCTGGCCTACCTGCCGCGGTTGTTCACGATTGCGTTCATCATCTTCGTCGCGGTGTACGTGATGAAGTTCACGCGCGTGATCTTTACCGAGTTAGGCAAGGGATCGATTGAGATTAGCGGCTTTCACCCGGAGTGGGCGGAGCCGACGTACAAACTCGTCCGTGTTCTGCTGTTGGTGCTTACGCTGGTCGTGGTCTTTCCGTATCTTCCGGGCGCGAAGACGCCTGCGTTCCAGGGAATTTCGATCTTCCTCGGCGTGCTGATTTCCCTCGGCTCGTCGTCAGCTGTAGCGAACGTTGTGGCGGGCGTCATCCTGACGTACATGCGCGCGTTTCGCATGGGCGACCGTGTACAAATTGCCGATACCGTCGGCGATGTCATCGAGTCTTCGCTGCTGGTGACACGCATTCGTACGATCAAGAACGTCGAGATCACGATTGCGAACTCGCAGGTGCTGGGCGCGCACATTGTGAACTACTCTGCGCCGGTGACGAAGGGCGAGGGCCTGATTCTGCACACGCAGGTGACGCTGGGTTACGACAATTCCTGGCCGAAGATTCACGAGTTGCTGACGACGGCAGCACTGATGACAGAGAACATTCTGCACGAGCCGAAGCCGTTCATCCTGCAAACGATGCTGGATGATTTCTACGTTCACTACGAGCTGAACGCTTACACAGATCAGCCACAAAAGATGGCGATGACATACTCCGTGTTGCATCGCAACATCCACGACACGTTTGATAAGGCTGGTGTCGAGATTATGTCGCCGCATGTAACGGCGTTGCGGCGGAGCGAGATGACTGTGCCGCCGGAGCGAGTCGAGAAGAGCAGCTAATCCTGTTGCAGAAGCACTGAGGGACATGGATCAATCCATGTCCCTCTATTCGTTTTGATCACGCAACGCTGAATGATTCCAACGCTGACTTAGAGCGACTCAAACTCAAGCTGGTTGACGCCCGGGAAGGCGAGCCGGATCGGTGCACACATCGCACGCATCTTGCCGAGGCGAACGAAGCTGATCGCCGCACGTAGCCCGAGCGGTGCCTGACCCTGCGGCCAGAGTTCGCTCACCGGACGCATCACGCCGTTGCTGTCGGGGTGGAAGACGCGCTCATCCCAACGCTGCCAGCCGGGCATGAACTGCGGGAAGTCGGTGACGGCGTCGAGTGTGGAAGCAACGATGCGCTGCTCCCAGGGCTCGCGATACTGTGGCATGAAGTGAACGTGACTCACGCGATCAATGCGGATCTCTTCCACAAACTCGGTGAAGCTACTGGCCGAGGAGAGGTTGACGTTGGCGTTTGCTTCCAGGCCATGCCGGTCACCGCCGCTGATCACGAGGTAGCCGAGTTCGCGAGCGAGAAGGCCGATCTTGCGGTTCTCCTGCGCGTGACGCAGGCCGTTCAGTTCAAGCGCATGAATCGTGTTTTTGGCGAGCGAAAGAAAACGCACCGTCTCGCTCATGTGCAGCGTCTCGCCTACCTTGTGCAGGTCCCACGCCGGGTGGTTGAGCACGAGCAGCACCTGGTCGATCTCATGCAGTTCGCGCAGCATCGCGAGCAGTTCGCAGTCGAGATGTGCGTGTGGCGCGTTGTTGCGACGCGCTTCGTTCGCGGCTGCGGTGAACGAGGCCATGCGCTGCATCCAGGCTGAAGCCTTGCGGCTGGGCACGTTATGGATGCCAAGGTGGAAGACCGTCTTACCGAAGGGCACGCTCCACTCGGTGGACATGGGGATGTGGCGCGCGGAGGGCAGCGTGCGCAGCAGCAGCGGCGCGTCCATCGAGTCATGATCGGTGAGCGAGACGAGCGGCGTCAGCCAAAGGGAAGAGATCTGACGAGCCTCCAGCTCATAGGCCATGCGCGGCTGCAGCGGCGGACGCCAGTTGGCGCGCTCAAAGTTCAGCTGGATGCCGTGACGATCGCGGCTGATGCGTTCGTAGTGTGCGAGCACCGGGCGAAGGCCGGGGATCCAGGCACAGGCACTGTGGACGAAGTCCAGCGTCTCTTCGGAGAACGAGGTGTGACCGTGCAGCGAAACGCCTGTGGCGTAGTGGCTGACGGCGTCGGGGTCGTTCCAGCTTGTGGTGATCGTTACGCGAGGCTGCATGAGCACGTCCTTCCGTGGGGGAGGCGGAGTGATGCTTCACTGTGACGATGCCCTGCTTTTGCAACAACGGCGTGAGCGGAATAAGAATGCCGCATCAAAATGCACGGGTACCTGCGAAGGCACATTGCACTGCTGCTGCTGCGAAATAACCAACGCGAAACGTGGCTCTCTTCGTGCTGCAACAATCACTCGTTAGCGTGCGTGTCATGCGACTGAGCTTTGTGATCCCTGCGTATAACGAAGAGGCTTCGCTGGGCGGTTGCCTCGAGTCGATTCTGGAGCAGACACGGCAGCTTGAGACGCCGGTCGAGATCCTCGTGGTGAACAATGCGTCGACCGACGCGACGCGCGAAGTCGCGATGCGCTACCCCGGCGTGCAGGTCGTCGATGAGCCGCGCAAGGGACTGACGTATGCGCGCCAGGCAGGCTTCGCCGTCGCGACAGGAGAGCTCGTTGCCAACGTCGATTCGGACTCGCGGCTCACGCCCGGATGGTGCGATCGTGTGCTGCGTGCCTTTGCGAACGACGCAAAGCTTGTGTGTGTCTCCGGGCCGCTGATCTACTACGATCTTCCGACGCGTCAGCGTGCCATGGTGCGGGTCTTCTATCTGCTCGCGTTCACGACGTATGCGATCAACCGCTGGCTGCTGCGCGTGGGGTCAATGGTGCAGGGCGGAAATTTTGTCGTTACGCGGCAGGCGCTGCTGGAGATCGGCGGCTTCGATACAAGCATTGCCTTCTATGGCGAAGACACGGACATTGCACGCAGAATGTCGCGGGTTGGGCGAGTGAAGTTCACGTTGTCGCAGCCGATGTTTTCCTCGGGCCGCAGACTTCGCCACGAAGGCGTGATGACGATGGCTTCGCGCTACACCGCGAACTATCTGTCGACGATCTTCCTGAAGCGGCCGGTCACGGACGAGTACGTCGACATTCGTGAAGCCGTCCAGGTGGCCGAGTAAATTCCACTCACTGCAGTCATGAAGAAGGGCAGGGCTCGAAAGCCCTGCCCTTCATTTTTCGTTTTCGATTACTTTGACGCGTCTTCGTTTTCGCGGATGAACTCCGCGGTGCGATCATGCAGCCCCTTCAGTGCATCAGGGTTGACGTAGACCATGTGGCCCGACTGGAAGAACTTGTACTCGATGTTCTTCTGCAGCTCGGCAGGGATCGGCAGGTGCTTCATCTCATACTCTGCACCGAAGTACAGCGTGCCGAGATCGAAGTAGCCGCCCATCAGCAACACATGCATCTTGGGGTTGACCTTCATGGTGTAGGCAAGGTCGCCCATCACGTTGGCTCCGCCGCGTCCACCACCGCCAGGAGCACGATGCTGCATGTCCCAGTGGAAGCCGGGTTCCCGTGCGCTGGGCTTGTAGGTCATGTCCATGCCATAGTGCAGCGTGGTGTGGGCATAGTGGTTCTGCGCGGCCAGAATCGCGGACTCGATCGACTCGGTAAACGGATCGTAATCGGCATCGCGTTCCATCGGGTCCATCGCCGGGCCTTCAAAGCGCGAGTCAAGACGACCGGTGGTGATGCCGCTGGAGTCCTGCAGATACTTCGAGAACTCGCCGCCGGTCAGGCGAAGGTCTGCCTTGATCCAAAGCGATGCCGGGATGCCGGTGAAGCTTTCCAGCTTCGCTGCGACGGCGGCCTTGCGGGCCGGGTCGAGATCTGCGCCCTGCAGCAGCGCCTCGGCATACTCGCCTACGGCGTACTGCTCCACGGTGTGGAGGAACGGCTCAAGCTCTGCGGGCTGGTTCGGAACCTTGTGGTGATACCACGCCGTTGCGGCGAAGCTGGGCAGTGCGAGGAACTGGCCGTTCTCTGCGCCAGGGTTGCCGTCGGAGCCGTCGGCCGAGTCGCCAAAGCTCAGAATCTGGCTAAGGAAGACGACGCCGTTCAGATCGACACCGCTCTTCTGCAGCTTGGCCGCGAGCACGGCGTCGCGCGTCGTGCCGTAGCTTTCGCCGAAGAGGAAGCGCGGCGACATCCAGCGGTCTTCCTTGGTGAGGAAGCGGCGGATGAAGCGGTCAAAGGCTTCGGCGTCGCCATCGATGCCGTAGAACGCCTTCATCGCATCCTTGCCGTAGACGCGGCTGTAGCCTGTGCCCGGCGCGTCGATGAAGACGAGGTCGGCCACGTCGAGCAGAGAGTACTGGTTCGGCACGATCTTGTAGGGGCCGCCAAACGGATGCTGCAGGTCAGGCAGTTCGACGCGCACCGGACCGACGCTGGACATGCGCAGATACATCGTCGCGGAGCCCGGGCCACCGTTGTAGAAGAAGATGACGGGGCGCTTGGTCGTGTCCACGCCCTTCGCCAGATACGCCGTGTAGAACAGGCGAGCGGTCGCGGGCTGGTCCTGTGGCTTCGGCGGCAGTTCAGCCGCGGCTTCGGGCATAATGCGCCCGTCGAGCATGATGGTCGCGTCCTGCGAGTCGCTGGAGCCGACGGTGATCAGGCCTGTAACTGCGCGGTAGGCGATCGACTTTCCGCCAACCGTAACGGAGCCTTCGGTGACGGAGTCGGAGGTCTTCTCGGGCAGTGTGGGCTTTGCGGGCTCGGTTGTGACGGAGGTCGTGGTCGTCTGCTTCTCGCCTTGCGGATGCGAGTGCGACTGGGCCATAGCAACGGACGGCAGGCCCACAGCGACCGCTGCCAGCGGCAACAGGGCAGCGACGGAAAGGCGGAACGAACGATTCAAGAGCAACACCTCATAGGCAGAAACTCCTGCGCTGCAGGAGCGTTGGCCTTACTGTACGACATCGGTTTACGACGAATTTGCAATTTCGACGACGGTGGCTCCTAGCAAAGCCCTGTGAGCAGGCTGCTTGCGTTGTATTAATTTTCCGCCGCCGGGCAGAAAAAGCGTGACAGTCTGCATCCCTACAGGTCTAGAGTGAGTCAGCTATGTCCTTTCTTGATCGTGACAATTCGGTAGCAAAGCCCGGGTACAGCCGTTGGTTGGTTCCTCCCGCTGCGTTGGCGATTCATCTGTCGATTGGCCAGGTGTACGCCTTCTCCGTCTTCAAAAACCCGTTGCTCGCTCTGCATGGAGCTGATGGCCTTGCGTGGAGCCTGAAAGAAGTTGGCTACATCTTCTCGCTGGCGATTGCCGTGCTCGGCATCTCCGCGGCGCTCTTCGGGGCATGGCTGGAGAAAGCCGGCCCACGCAAGGCGATGGTCTACGCCGCGATCTGCTTCGGTCTCGGCTTTGAGATTGCGAGCATGGGAGCCGCGCATCATTCGCTGGCACTCATCTACCTCGGCTACGGTGTGGTGGGCGGCGTCGGTCTCGGGCTGGGATACATCTCTCCGGTCTCGACGCTTATCAAGTGGTTCCCGGACAGGCCGGGCCTCTCCACCGGCATGGCGATCATGGGCTTTGGCGGGGGCGCGCTCATCGGCGCTCCGCTGGGCAACAACCTGATGGCGCACTTCAAAGCAGCGGGCGACGCCAACCCGATTCCGCACACGTGGATGGTGATGGGCGCTCTCTACTTTCTGCTGATGCTCTACGGCGCGTTCACCATTCGCGTTCCTGCGAAGGACTGGAAGCCGGAAGGCTTTGTGCCGAAGCAGTCGACCAATGCGCTTATCTCCTCGCACAACGTGGCGGTGGAGCAGGCGTGGAAGACGCCGCAGTTCTGGCTGCTGTGGATCGTGCTCTGCACAAACGTCACGGCAGGCATCGGTATTCTCGAGCAGGCTGCTCCCATGATTCAGGACTTCTTCAAGGGCAGCATCGGGCCCGTGGCCGCGACGGGCTTCGTCGGGTTGCTGAGTCTGTTCAACATGGCCGGACGTTTCCTGTGGGCCACGGTCTCGGACTTCATCGGACGCAAGGCCACGTACTTCTGCTTCTTTGTGATCGGTCCGTTGATGTTCTTCTTCCTGCCTCTCTCGGAGTCGAACCACATGAACTCGGTGGTGCTCTTCGTCACACTCGCCTGCGTTGCGCTGTCGATGTACGGCGGCGGCTTTGCGACGATCCCGGCGTACCTGAAGGATCTCTTCGGCGGCTACAACGTCTCGGCGATCCACGGCCGTCTGCTGACAGCATGGTCAACGGCCGGCATCATCGGACCGCTCATCGTGAACGGTGTGCTGGACCACTACAAGGTAACAGGGCAAAACCGTCTCGATGGCTACCGGTTTGAGCTGCACATCATGGTCGGTCTGCTGCTCATCGGCTTCGTGGCCAACCTCATGGTGAAGCCGGTCTCTGAAAAGTATTGGATGAAGGACGTTCCTGCCGGAGCGCCAGAACCCGCAGGGCACTAAGGAGAGCTTATGTCGAACGAAAAAACGTCTTCGCCGCTGTTGATCGCGCTCGCCTGGATGCTGGTCGGTGTCCCGCTCTGCTGGGGAATCTACAAGTCCGGACTAAACGCCGCAAAGCTGTTTCAAGCAGCCCCACCGGCTGCTGCAGCTTCGAGTAGCCCAACGAAGTAAAAATCTTAAATGCAAAGTCCGCGAAGTTTAGCGCAACGTACGCAAAGTGAATCCTGACTCGCCTGGTTCAGATTCACTTTGCGAACTTCGCGTTGAAAACTTCGCGGACTTTGCGTTAGACCTTTCGTTACTTGAGCAACGGCTTCACGCGGTTGCCGAGCAGTTCAATAGCGTGCATCTGCTGCGCGTGCGTCACACCGCCACCGCTCATGTGCAGGCTTACCCGGCTTACGCCGCCGAGCGACTCGTCATAGTGCCGCAGCTTGGTCGCTACGGTCTCGGGATCGCCAACGAGGAACGCCGCAGTCGGCCCGCACTGGGCAACGAAGCTGTCTCTGGAGATCGGCCCCCAGCCGCGCTCGCGGCCGATGCGGGTAAAGACCTCCTGGTACATCGGCCAGTACTGGTCGATCGCCTGCTCCGTCGTATCGGCGAGAAAGCCGAGCGCGTGTACGGCAACGTCCGGTTGCCCGAGGTGGCCGCCGCGACGGTAGGACTCGCGGTAGAGGTCTACCAGCGGACGGAAGCGATGCGGTTCGCCGCCGATGATGGCCACGGTAAGCGGAAGGCCCAGCAGACCCGCACGCGCAAAGCTCGCAGGCGTGCCGCCCACACCAAGCCGCACCGGCAATGGCTGCTGTACCGGGCGCGGATAAACTGCCTGCCCGGTCAGCGAAGCACGATGCTTGCCCTGCCAGTGGATCTTCACGTCATCACGCAGAGCGAGTAACAGGTCGAGCTTTTCGGCAAAGAGCTCATCGTAGTTTTGCATATCGAAGCCGAAGAGCGGATACGATTCGATGAACGAGCCGCGGCCGACGACGATCTCAGCGCGTCCATTCGAGATCAGATCGATCGTTGCGAAGTCCTGGAAGACGCGCACCGGGTCGTCCGAACTCAGCACCGTGACTGCGCTCGATAGCCGGATGTTCTTCGTTCGCGCCGCGGCTGCAGCCAGAAAAATAGCGGGGGAGGAGGCGAGGTACTCCGAGCGATGATGCTCGCCGATACCGAAGGCGTCCACGCCAGCCTGGTCAGCCAGCTCTACCTCGGCGACCAGATTCTGCGCGCGCTGCGCTGCCGATTCGCCAAAACGGCTGATCTCTACAAAGCTGTCTATGCCAAGTTGCATGGAAATTGCCTGCTTTCCGTGTCGAGCATTGAAAACTTGCTCGAACTCGATTGTATTGATGATAATAGAATCGGAAACGATGCAAAAGCCCCGGACACAACTCGCAGACGCGGAAACCAGCGGGACGGCGCTGTGGCTGGTGCTGATTAAGGCGTATCACTCCTTGCTGGCGTACACGGCGGAGACGTTGCGCGGCAGCGGTCTGGGTGACTCGGACTTCCGTGTGCTCGAAGCCCTGCTGCACAAAGGCCCAATGCCCGTGAACACGATCGGCGGCAAGGTGTACCTGTCGCCGGGGTCGATTTCGGTGGCGGTCGACCGACTGTTGGAAAAGGGGCTGGTCTCGCGTACAGAGTCTGCCTCCGACCGCCGCGTAAAGCTGGTGGAGCTGACGGCGGTGGGCCGCAAGCTGATTGAGCGCGTCTTCCACGAGCACGAAGCGAAGATGAACGCTCTGTTGGAGGAGCTTCCGGCCAAGGAACGCCGTCGTCTTGCCGATGGTCTGAAGACGCTGGGCAAGCGCGCGGCGCGCACGCTGGACGAGCAGAAGTAGCTCGCGTCTTCTTCCCTGCTCGAACGCCGCCTCGGCATGTTCCAATAGAAGAGAAGGAAGACATTCAGGAACAGCTATGGCTTTGAATTGTGGCATTGTCGGTTTGCCAAACGTTGGCAAGAGCACCATCTTTAACGCGCTGACCTCAGCAGAGGCTCAGGCTGCGAACTATCCGTTCTGCACGATCGATCCGAACGTAGGCATTGTGCCTTTGCCGGACGTGCGCATGGACAAGATTGTGACGATGGTGAAGCCGCACTCCATTGTGCCCACGACGATGGAGTTTGTAGACATCGCGGGCATCGTCGAAGGCGCGTCGAAGGGTGAAGGCCTGGGGAACCAGTTCCTCTCGCACATCCGCCAGACGGACGCGATTCTGCACGTCGTGCGCTGCTTTGCCGACGATGAAGTGATCCACGTCGCAGGTGGCGTGAACCCGTTGCACGACATCGACGTCATCAACACAGAGCTTCTGCTCGCCGATCTGGAGAGCGTAGAAAAGCGCCTGGTGAAGGCAGAAAAGGCGGCAAAGCCTGCGAACGCCTCGTCCGCGATCAAGATGGAGTTTGAGGTCGTCAAGATGCTTCAGGCTGCGCTCGCAGAAGGCAAGCCTGCACGCACGGTGGAGTTGAACGACGACGAGAAGTTGATTGCTCGCGATCTCTTTCTCATCACCATGAAGCCGATGCTCTACGTCGCCAACGTGGACGAAGGCAGCGTGAATGAAGGCAATGAGTTCACCGCATTGGTGGACCAGCGAGCGAAGGAAGATGGCTCGCAGGTCGTGCGTATCTGCGGTGCGATGGAAGCCGAGATTTCGCAGCTCGACGTAGCGGACCGCAATGAATTCCTGGAGGCCGCTGGCCTCGCGGAGCCCGGCCTGAACCGCTTGATTCACGCGGCGTACAAGCTGCTCGGCCTGATTACGTACTTCACCTCGGGCGTTCAGGAAGTGCGTGCGTGGACGATTCGCCGGGGCACGAAGGCTCCTGGCGCTGCGGGCGTGATTCACTCGGACTTCGAGCGCGGCTTCATCAAGGCCGACACGTACAACTGCGAAGACCTCTTCCGTCTCGGTTCAGAAGGTGCCGTGAAGGACGCTGGTCTGCTGAAGAGCGAAGGCAAAGAGTACGTGGTGAAGGACGGCGACATCATGTTCTTCAAATTCAACGTGTAACTGAGTGCATACGAATGAGAACGGCGTCCCCAGTCTGGGGACGCCGTTTTTGTTGCGGCTCATTGTTGCAGGGACGACAATTTTTGAGAGAGACGCACAACTTCGAAAAAGAAGATGTGTCGTATACGGACAAGCCTTAGACTGATTGATCTCGGGAGGATCATCCAATGTTGCGTTCCCTGTTTGTTCGTGTCGGTTGCGTTGTGGCAGCAAGTGCCGTTGTGCTGATGACCGGATGCTCGAGCGACCAGCCGGTCTCACCTGCCAGCGTTACAACCGCCACACTGGCCGCTGGCGGCGCGGCAAATATCTTCTCAATCAACTACACCAGCAGCACGGCGAACACGGTGATGGTCACTTCGCTGACGAATGGCACAACGACCAGTCTCGCTGTTCCGGCAGGGTTCGAGGCGACATCTGTTGCCTTCGACTCCACCAACGCGGTGATGTATCTCGGCGGCGTCACGACGGCTTCCGCCTACGAGGTGCTGGCCTACCCGGCGGCCTCCAGCAGCCTGCTGACGCCAACACGAACGATTGTGAGCTCGGGTGTGTTCTCTGAACCGGATTCGATGGCAGTTGATGCCACTGGCCAGCTCTACGTCATGTCGAGCCTCGGAGTCTCCGTCTTCCCGCTGACCGCCAACGGCACACCGACACCGACGCAGAGCCTCACCACGACTGGCACCGCGTTGGTGTCACCTGTGATGCTTGCCGTTGATTCGGCAAAGAACATCTACGTTGTCGATGCGACGACACAGACCTCAACCGTCATCGAAGTCTTCGCCGCCGGTTCCACGGGCGCTGTCGCCCCGACGCGTACCATCACCTACGCTGCGGGCTACATTTACGGCATTGCCGTCGACTCCAGCCTGAATCTCTACGCTGCAGAGGAAACGCAAACCAGCGCGCAGATCGTGGAGTTTGCGGCCGGTGCCAACGGAGCCGCGACACCAACGAAGACGATCAGCGGATATGCAACGGGGCTTTACTACCTCGGAGGGCTTGCTCTGGATAAGGTGAACAACGTGTACGCCATCAACCAGAACAGCTCCGGCACATTTTCGCTGCTGGGCTATGGACCTACGGCAACGGGCAATATGGCTCCGGGTTTCACGACCACGCCTTCTTCGATCGTCAGCCCGCAAGCGGCGATTGCGGTGTACTAACCTCATTCCTGAAACAGAATCAACAGCGCCGGAGTCTGACTCCGGCGCTGTTTTCTTTTGCGGCAAGGTGGCTCGGCGGGTACGCCGTTGAGGATTTGCGCGGCGTGTTGTTTTCGCCCAGAGCGATACTGGAAGGCGATGGCAACGAAGAAGAAACTGCGTGTAGGCGTGTTGTTTGGTGGTCGTAGCGGCGAGCATGAAGTCTCGCTCCGTTCGGCTCGTTCGATCCTGGCTGCGATGGATCGCAAGAAGTACGACGTGGTCGAGATGGGGATCACCAAAGAGGGTCGTTGGTTGCAGGGCGGCCAGGCGCAACGCCTGCTTGGAGAACCCGTAACCGTGAAGTCTGCGAGCGCCTCGACGTCGCTGGTCACAGCTGCCGCAAAGCCCGGCGTAGAGACCGGCCTCGACGTGGTCTTCCCTGTGTTGCACGGCACCTTCGGCGAAGACGGCACCATCCAGGGCTTGTTTGAACTGGCGGATGTGGCTTACGTCGGTTCCGGCGTGCTCGGCTCCTCGGTGGGCATGGACAAGGACGCGATGAAGCGCATGTTCGTCGCCTCGGGGCTGCCGATCACTCCTCATGTCACGCTGCTGCGTTCGGAGTGGAAGGCCGATCCGAAGAAGTGCACGCGCGCTATCGAAAAGACATTGCAGTACCCGGTCTTTGTGAAGCCTGCAAACCTTGGTTCGTCGGTCGGTATCAGCAAGGTGAAGTCGCGCGCCGATCTGGCGAAGGCGATGGACGAAGCCGCAAACTTCGATCGCAAGATTGTGATCGAGCAGGGCGTCGGCGGCCCGGGTGTAAAGCCGCGCGAGCTTGAGGTGGCGGTGCTTGGCAATGATGCTCCGGAAGCGAGCGTCGTCGGCGAGATCGTGCCTGCGAAGGAGTTCTACGACTACGAGGCGAAGTACGAACTCAGCGGCCCGGATGAAAGCGTCAGCCACATCCCTGCGAAGCTTTCGAAGGCCGATGAGAAGAAGATCCGCAAGATGGCGATTGAAGCGTTTCGCGCCTGCGACTGCGCAGGCCTCGCTCGTGTGGACTTCCTGATGGCTCCGCGCGCTGACGGTAAGGGCAATGAGATTGTCTTGAACGAAGTGAACACCTTGCCGGGCTTCACTTCGATCAGCATGTACCCCAAGCTGTGGGAGGCAAGCGGCCTCAAGTACGCGAAGCTGATCGACCGGTTGATTGAGCTGGCGATGGAACGCGCGAAGGAAAAGCGCGCCACAAAGTTCGAGAAGTAAGCTCTTCTCTACCGCAAACAGAAAGGCCGCCACGAGAGTGTGGCGGCCTTCTGTTTGCGAAGCAGCGTTAGAACGCTGTGCCGCCGTTGTAGTCGCTCGTGAGCACGGTGTTCAGCTTGGTGATGATCGCCGGGTCGGTGAGGACAGTGCCGAGCTCCCGGTTGTTGAGCATCGAGTTGGTTGTGGCATTGATGCTGCCGAGGTAAACCTGCTGGCCGCTCGTACCGTAGTCTGCAAGGATGATCTTGGCGTGAATGTAGAGCACGCCGGTCTGGTCTGCGTAGAGACGCACGTTGCAGCCTGCGGCCTTCAGCGTGGTCAGGTAGCTCGTCCAGCTACTGCTCTGCGTCATCACGATCTGGCAGTTGACGCCGCGTGTCGCAGCGTTCGCCAGCGCCGTGACAATGCTCGATGCGCTCATCTCTTCGGCCTCCACCTGTACCGAAGTGGTGGCGTTGTTGATGATCTGCACGAGGCTCGGCTGCGCGGAGGACGGGCTCCAGATAAGGTCATTGCCCTGCTGGCTGTCGTAGTCCTCTGCCGTATCGTTGCTGGTGTTGCCCACGGAGTAGTCGAGGTTGAAGGTGTCGAGCACGGCAGCTACGTCGACGGCGTCGTCGGTAACGAGCGCGAAGTCGCGACCGTTGCTGTAGTACTGGCTGGTCAGGTTGCCGGTCATGATGACCAGCGTCTTATCGTCGATCACCATCGACTTCTCATGCGTGTATGAGAAGCTGGCGTTGGACTTCACGGCCGAGCAGTTCGTCTGCGCGTTCAGTTGGTTGAGCGCGGTGGTGTTGCCCGAGATCGTCTCGTCGAGGATCACACGCACCTTCACTCCACGCTGGCACGCGCTGACGAGTGCGGCTTGCGCGCTGGTGTCGATCAGCTCGTACATCGTCATGTCGATGGAGGTGGTGGCGTTGTTGATATAGGTGTAGAGCGAGCTCCAGCCATCATCGGGGAAGGTATACAGCGAGCGCGTGACGGTCTGTGCGGTTGTGGGCTGCATCGCCACGCTGAAGTTCGTGGGCGCGGCGCTCAGCGCCGGCTGAAACGGCGAAGACGCCGCGCTCAGGTTGAAGAGTGCCGAGGTGTTCAGCGTGGGGTGGTTCAGGATGTTGAGCATCGCCGTCGAGGTATCGGTGGGAACCGTGCCGTCTGAGGCGGTGGCCAGCGAGAAGAGCTGGTTGCAGTTGTCAGAGCCTGTGGCCGAGTTCACGCACGCGGCCATGATGTTGCCCAGCGTGTTGAGGAGCGACGCGGGAACAGTCTTGCCACTGGGCACGTTATCGCCCGGCGCAACGCCGGACGCCAGGCCAACGAACTGGTTCGCGAGCGTGAAGCGGTCGACAAGGTTCGCCGTCTCGGCGTCGCCGGAGCTGCTGCCGATATAGGTGGGCGAAGCCATGTAGGGTGAGAGCGCTGCGATGGCGGCAACGGTCGAGATCTCGTTCAGGTTGACGAAGGTCGAAGAGCTCAACGAGGTGCACAGGCCAAGCGCTGCCATCTCCGTGATCGAGGTGTTCGATGTGCCGGTGATCGGCTGTCCACCGCTGGCGATCAGGTAGACGTCATACGGCGTCGTGGTGGAGCAGGTGTACTTGCCGGTGATGTTGAAGCTGCCGTCGCTGGCGGTCGTCGTCGTGCCGGAGAGCATGGAGGCGGCGTTGCCTCGCTCGGTGCTCACGTTTACGTGATAAAGCTTGATCGTCGCGCCGGAGATGGGCTGCTGGCCGCCAAGCATGTGGCCCTGCAACGTGATCGTCTGCGTCTCCGTCGGCGTAACGGGGTTGAGCTGGTTCGCGGTGCCAAGGGCACAGCCGAGAGAAGACAGAACGAGGGCAGAGGCAAGAGAGAACGGAACAAGACGCATGACAGAAAGCTCGTTTCCAGAGAAGCGATGGTGGCTCTAGGGGAGAACTCTCAGTATATCGGCAACACTGGCGCGGGGTTCAGCTTAGCTTGCGTTCAACTTGTCCAGCGCAGTGCGCACGTTGTCCGTCGCTGCGTCGAGGTTGTGGCCGAAGTCGTGCGAGATCTCAAGCACGCCCACAAGTGGCTGCTTTGCGGCGGCGCTCAGCTTCGCGACTTCACTCCAGTCGATTTCTCCTTCGCCTGGCCAGAGATGTTCGTCACGCATCCCGTGGTTGTCGTGGATGTGTAGCTCGCGGAGGCGGTCGCCGAAGAGGCTGAAGGCCTGCGCGATGCCGCTTTGCCCCGGAGAATGAGAGGTTTCCGGGATGGGCTCCATCAGGTGTGCGTGGCCCAGGTCGAGGCAGAAGCCGATCGAATCCAAGTGGCCGACCTTCACGATCTCGAGCAGATGAGCGGGTGTCGCGACGGCGTTGTTCAGATTCTCAAGCAGCAACTGCGTCCCGAGCGGTCCGGCAAAAGCCTTCAGGTGCTCGAGCGCAGTGAGCGAGTCGTCGATCGCGCGGGTGTTCCACGTCTCATCGCCCAGGCCGAGATGAAGTACGGCGTAGCGGAACGGAATCTGCTCTGCAGCTTCGAGCGCACGCTTCACTTCGTCCATCGCGTCGATGCGGTCGTTCTTGCTGGTGGAGATGAGGTTGAGCGAAGGCGCGGCGTGGCGGCTCCACTCCTGCGACTCGTCGGGCGGATAGAGCGGCGTGTGCAGCGACGCGGCCATCTCGTTCGAACGAAACCAGTTGGCAATCTCCCTCACGGCGAGGCGGTCGGTGTAATCGAAGTGGTGTCGCGCGGCGAAGACCTCAATCTGCTGCACGCCGGTGGAGGCCAGCGAGTTCAGCAGTGCGGGCGAAAGGCGTTGCGGCAGGACGAGATGGGTAGAAAGACCGTACAACATAGCGAGATTCAGGCTAGCGCATCGTCCGGTGGATGCGGAGAGCGGAGATATATCGGCGGGCGACACAGATTTTCCACAGGAGTACAAAACCACGTCCCAAAACAGGCCGTACACGGTAAGCCAATGAGAATTTCGAAAAGAAGGGTTTGCGTTGCAGGCAGACGCTGTTAGGCTAAAGGAGATCGTAGGATTCGATCTGGTTACATGTGCGCGTTCCTGTAGTACCGTTACACGCATCATCCAAATTGTGTTCGTCGGTACATCTAGTTTTACAGGAATAAAGTCATGGAACAGGGAACAGTTAAGTGGTTCAACGATGCTAAGGGTTTTGGTTTTATCAGCCGCGCAAACGGCGGCGGTGACGTATTCGTTCACCACACTGCCGTTCAGTCGCAGGGCTTCCGCACGCTGGCCGAAGGCCAGAACGTGGAGTTCACGGTAACCAAGGGACCGAAGGGTCTGCAGGCTGAGAACGTTCGCGGTATCTAAGCGCGTTCAAGCACTGCGAGAAAGGGCGGCCTTCGGGCCGCCCTTCTGCGTTTGCGGCGAAGACCGCGGGCTAGTAGCCCGCGGCCTTGCCGTAGTTGTGGCGCTTGTCCTGTCCACCGCTTAGCTTGCCGGTCTTCGGGTCTTTGGCGATCAGTTCGGAGTCGCCCCACACGCCAGCGGACTTCTCATCGAACTCGGCGCGGCGCTTGGTCACGTAGCCGCGCTCCTTCATCGCATCGACCACGGGTACGGGGAATGACTTCTCAAACTGCAGCACGTCGGGCAGGTACTGGTGGTGGAAGCGCGGAGCGTCCGCCGCCTGCTGAATGTTCAGGCCGTTGTCGACGACCGAGATCAGGTCGTTGGCGACGGTGGTGATGATCGTGGAGCCGCCTGGCGAGCCGAGCACGAGACGCAGCTTGCCGGGGGCGCAGGCTTTTCCCTTCACGCAATGGGCTGGTTCGCTGACGATCGTCGGGGTCATGGAGCTGAGCGGACGCTTGCCGGGGGCGATCGCGTTCGCCGGGCCCTGGATCAGGCCAAAGCCGTTCGGCACGCCCATCTTGCTGGCAAAGTCGTCCATCTCGTCGTTCAGCACGAAGCCGAGATCGCCGACCGTGACGCCGGAGCCATACGGAAAGTTGAGCGTGTAGGTGGAGCTGACGGCGTTGCCGTCGGCGTCGACCACGGAGAAGTGCGTGGTTTCGTGCGACTCATGCGCGGGTAGGTCGGTTTCCTTGGGTGGCTCGGGCATGTAGCCAGCCGGGCGCACGAGGTCCTTGGACGGCGTCGCCTTCACCGGGTCGATGGTCTTGCGCCAGGCGTCGGCGTACTTCGGGTTCGACATCTGGGCCAGCGGCATCTTCATGAAGTCCGGGTCGCCCAGGTAATCGCCGCGGTCCATGTACGCACGACGAAACGCTTCCACGATCAGGTGGATCTGTGCGGGCGAGCGGTCCGGGCCAACCTTCGCAAGGTCGTAGCCGGAGAGGATGTTCAGCAGTTCGATGAGCACGATGCCGCCCGAGGAGGGCGGCGGCGAGGTGAGCACCTCAAGCCCATGATAGTGGCCAAGCAGCGGCTCTCGCTCTTTGCACTCATAGGCTGCAAGGTCGGCGGAGGTAATCATGCCGTTATGCGCCGCTTCAAAGGCAGCGATCTCGGCGGCCATCTTGCCCTTGTAGAAGGTGTCGGGATCGGCAGCAATGCGCTCGAGCGTGTGTGCCAGCAGCGGTTGCTTGAAGGTTTCGCCAGCCTTGTAGAAGTCGCCGTCGCGCTGGAAGATGAGCTTGGACTCCGGCGTCAGAGCGAGGATCGGCGCCTTCAGATTCGCAGCTTCGCTCTCGGAGAGCACAAAGCCCTGGGTCGCCAGCCGGATAGCAGGCTGCATGACGCGGGCCAGCCCCAGCTTGCCGAAGTGGCGCTCGGCGTACGTCAGGCCGGCGACTGTTCCGGGAACCCCCGAAGCCTTCGGACCGACGGTCGACATCTTCGGCACGATGTTGCCGTCCTTGTCGAGGTACATATCCCGGCTCGCGGCTGCGGGTGCCTTCTCGCGATAGTCGAGAAAGTGCGCCTTTCCGCCAGCGAAGTGATCGTTGGCCGGACGGATGAGCATAAAGCCGCCGCCGCCGATGTTGCCAGCCTGGGGGTAGGTGACGGCGAGCGCGAAGCCCACGGCCACGGCTGCGTCCACGGCGTTGCCGCCAGCTTTCAGAATCTCCAGCCCCGCGTCAGAGGCGTTGTGCTGGATCGAAACAACCATGGCGTGGTCTGCGACGACGGGTTTTACGTCCGTCGGCGGCTGGACGGTCCGTTGGGCGGAAGCTTGGGTCGCAACAACGGCAACCGACAGGGCAAGGGCGGCGGACAGGGCCTTCTTCAAATGCATTTCCTCGGAGACGGGATTTCCTCAGAAGGATAAACCCGCTAGGGAGATGTTGATGCCGATGTTCGAACGCCAATTACTATGGAGCCGATGTGGCCCCTGCTTAGATTGTTGTTTTCCAGTAACTACTGGCGATTGATGAGGCGTGGCCAGTTCTGGCGCGATACCCGCAGGGCATTTCGTCGTGCTCACAAAGATCCGCGGGCATGGAGGCAGTTTGCCAAAGCACTTTATCTACTGCTGTTGCCGTTCTCAGTTGTTATTTTTGCTGCTGGGATAGCAGCGGTGGCGGCTGGGAGTGCCGGTTTTGTCTTTATCTGGTTCTTTATCGGATTGATGGCTTTGCTCAGCAGACTGGGCTTTGGAAAGCAGGAAACGAAACAGCCAGATACCGTGACTTCCCTATCGATTACTTCGACAGAGTCAGAACCATCGCCGCCTAACGATGAGTTGCGGCGAGAGCTTGGCGAACTCTGCCTTCTGCACGCGGTATTTGCCGATCGTGCTGCCAGCGAGCGCTTTGTGCAGACAAAGGAGCTTCCTGAAGGGTATGAAGTCGTTTCTCGTCGTCGCCACATCGACTTGTTGCGCGAGCACGGCCTTTACGATCGACTGCGCGGCACAGAGCGTACTTTGTTGCTAATGCCGCAGGGACATTGGCCGCAGGATGTAATCGATGGCTGTTCTATGGCGCTTGAAACACTTCGGCTGCTGCAATGGGTGGTGCGAATGGACGGCTATCTTGCCCTGGTGGGAGAGCATCTCGAAGCCGATTTTTCGTTGAGTCGCTCGGTGCTGGATGCTCCTGATGTCGTCTTTGCTCATCATGGGTTTGTGAAGGTCAAGGATCTGGAGACTGCAATTCATGCCGCTGCTGTGCTTGCTTATCGGTGTTGGGCTGAGGGCGTCTACCGTGGCTACTACAAGCCAGACGATGCAGAGAAAGAACAGGAATTGCGCGATCATGCTCTACGGTTTGCAGGCAAAGAAGGGGAAGATTTCTTACTTGGAAACCAGATTGTGAGTCAGGCGGCGGAACCCGATGTACGACTGGCTACAACATTGGCCTATCGACGGCAATGGGTCTTGAATTGGGTTCAGCGGCGCTGGAAAGGTGTCGAGGAACCGCTCGAGAATATGCAGCTTTTCTACTGTCCTAACTTGCCGAATGCGCCCGAAGATGAGTAGTTCGAAAGTTCCGTGCGAGTCCGCCTAGGTTCTGTGAATACCCGTCGGCTGGCGCGGGGTGGCGAGGCGCTCGCGGAGCAGCAGCCACGCAAGGCCGCAGGCGAGTGAGACGAAGCCGGTGAGCCGCAGCGTCGTGAAACTGTCGGCGCTGAAGAGACCGGCGAAGGTGGAGAGGAATTGTCCGAGGAAGATGGCCATGGAGAGCAGCCCGAGGTTGCGGCCGCGTTGTGCGGCAGAGCTGCGCTCGATCATCTCGTGGTTTACGACGGGGATGGCGAAGGCGAAGCCTATGCCGAGCAAGGTGAGGCCGATGAGGATCGTCGCGAGCGTGTGAGCGCGTGCGAGTGTGAGGTGTCCTGCGGCGAAGAGCAGCAGCGCGAGTGGAACGAGTTTGCCGAGTGCGATGCTCTTGCTGAGGCGTGGGAGCATGGCGGCTGAGGCGACGGCAACGACGGAAATCCACGCCATCAGGTAGCCGGTGCGGGCCTCGGTGTAGCCGAAGCGAGAAGCGAGCGCGAGGGGCAGCGTAGTGTAGGCGACGAAGAAGATGGTCATGCACAGCGTGGCTTCGACGAGGATGTGATGCGTGCGCTTGCGGGTGGTCTCTGTGAGATCTTCGTGCTGCGCGGCGGTGTGTGCAGGGAGCGTGAGCAACGTGCAGAGCGCGCAGATCCAGGCGAGGGCGTAGAGCGCGAAAGGCAGACGCCAGCCGTGTTCGCCGAGCCACCCGCCGAGCGCGAGGAAGACGACTCCACCGAGCTCAATGGCCATGCCCTGCAGGGCGATCATGCGGAGCCTCGCCGCGCCCACAAAAAGCGCAGCGATGAGCGTGGTGCCTGCGGCCATCACCAGGGCGGTGGCTCCGCCGAGCAGCAGACGGTCCGCGGCGATGATCGTTGCAGAGAGCGGGACTACCGCAGCAAGTACACCGAGGATGCCGTAGAGCACGAGGCCGAGCAGCAGCACGAGGCGCGCGCCGAGGCGTTCGATGAGCGGGCCAACCGCAGGCCCGAAAAGCACGACGCCGAGCGAGGGCAGCGTCACCAGCCATCCCGGCGACCACGGCCAATGCAGTTGCTCGGCGATTGCTGGCAGCGCGGGCGAAATGACGCTGCCGACCATCACGGTGAAGCAGGCGACGAAGAGCAGCGTAAATGTGGCCGCGTGGCTCGCGCGTTGCTTGGATGTCGTCGTTTCCATGAAATTCTCCATCTACCAGCATAGCTGGACGCCCTATCGCGAATATCGCGCGCCTGCAGCAACGGGCAACCGGCGCTGATCTTGCAGGAGTGGAAGCGCAGCACAGCTAACAAAACAGCTAAGTGATTGGATGCAATGACAAAGGGCACGGCCGAAGCCGTGCCCTTTTGCGTGATGCGTTGTAGACGTTAGGGACGGACGCCCAGCTTGGTGGGGATCAGCGGCACATACACCGGCGTGGCTGCACCGATGTATTCAATCGCGTCGCCGGGACCACTGAGGAAGACCCAGACATTGCCTGCGCCGTCGACCACGTTCGAAATCTCATCCCCCTTGGAATCTTCGAGAGGATAGCCGCCGACCGGCGTGATGGCTATGCCGCTGTTCGTGATCGCTGAAAGAGCCGCCGTGCTGGTGGGATTTCCGAGTCCGGTGATCCAGACATTGCCTGCGCCGTCGACGGAGACGTACTGCGGAGCTCCAATGCCCGCCCCTGTGTAACCAGTGCTGCCGGAAAGCGGGGCGCCAGTCTTGCTGTACTTCAGAACCGCATCGCCGCCGTTATAGGGGATGAAGATGTTATCGGCGCTATCCACGGCGGGCTCGGCTGCGGCAGCGGCGGGTATGTTGTAGCTCGCGGCTTGCGCCTTGGTCGAGGAGTTAAAGAGCGTCAGGTAGCCATAGTTATCCTGTGCCACAATCTGGTTGGTGGAGTTGGTGGCGAGATTGGGCCCCTGGTTACTGACCGGTGCCGTTGAGCCGTCGGTGATGGATGCGCCGCTCGCCGAGTAGACGCCGATCTGGTCTTGGTAGTGGCCCACTTCCCAGATATCACCGGTCGACGTAATGGCGAGGCTGGAAGTCCCCGTTACGGGGCCGGGTTGGGCTGCGTTGGAGTATTGGCCGATGCTGGTACCTGTCGAGGAGAGAATGTCGATGCCATTTCCATCCGAGAAGACGACGTTTCCATTGACGGGGCTGATCCGGCATTGCGAGGCCTTGTTCATGCCGAGCACCGTGAAGCCGGCCCCGCCCGACAGAGTTGCGCCGGTCGGTGTGTAGGCATCCACCGTGGTCGCCATGCCGTACCAGACGTTGTCGTTGGCATCGACGCATACCTGGTAGCTGTAGAAAGCCGGCGCCGTGTAGGTGATGGTCAGAGCGAGATTCGTGCGCGGCGTGTTCGTGGCGAGAAACGGCACGAAGGGCGGCGTCGAAGTCTGCGAGTCCACGATCGCTGCGAACGACGCGGCCGGGTGGTTGGCAATGTTCCATGCGGCCGTCGTGGTGTCCGGCGCGTTGGTGCCGCCAGTCGCTCCGGTGGAGGTGGCGTAATTCGTGAGCAGGTTGCTGCACGTCGTGCTGGTGGGACCGGTCGTGTTCACGCACACAGCCAGTGCGTTTCCAACCGTATTGAGCGTCTTCTGCGAGAACGAGCCGCCGTGGCCGCTGGACGATACCGCCGCACCGTTGTTCACGATTGCGTTATAAACAGCGAGACCGGTCTTGAGATGTGCCGCCGCGGAAACCGGAGCGGAGACCTGAAGCGGGCCGCTCATAAAGCCATGCAGGGTGTAGGCCATGGCTGCGGTCGAGACCTCCGTGACCGAGACGAAGGTGGAAGAGCTGATGTTTTCGCAGAGGCCAAGAGGAGCGACCTCCGCGATCGCCGCGTTGTTCACGGTCCCGGGAAGACCAGGATTGCCGCCGGTGGCGAGCACGTAGAGGAAGTCGCCGGTCGAGCACTGATAGTGGCCGGTGAGGGAGAACGCGCCATAGGTGGACGTGTTGACGTAGGTCCCGTCCGCAGGTTCGGCAGCGTCGCGCGTAGAGTTGGAGCCGTCCCCCGAGGTGAGGATGGACGTGGCCGCTGCCCCGTAGCCGCTGGTCGCGACCTTCATCAGGTAAACGTGAGCCCCCGCGATGGGTTGCTGGCCGCCGTGGACGAGGCCGTGGATTTCAGCGGTAGTTACTGCGGTGGGATCGGACTGGACTACGCCGCATCCAGTAAGAGTCAGAGTGGAAGCGAGAAAACAGACGGCAGCGACCAAACGATGCAAGGGGGCCCTCCTGAGGACGCAAAACAGGTGTTTCTTAAGAGTACGCATCGCAGGGCGAGAAAGATTCGCAGGAACCTTAAGAGTGATATGAGTCTTTCTCGCTCACATTATGTAACTTTATCTTGCGCTATGCGTCCAATCAGACATAGAGTTCTGATTACGAGGTGTGGGTATGGCGATCAAGTGGGACAAGTTGACAGTAAAGAGCCAGGAAGCGATTCAGGGCGCTGCGGGATTGGCCGGAGAACACGGCAATCCTGAGGTGACGCCCGTTCACCTGCTGGCGGCGCTGCTCGAAGACAAGGAAGGCGTTGTTCTTCCTGTGCTGGAAAAGATCGGCGTCGGCGTGCAGAAGCTGCTCAGCGAGGTGAACGCTGCGGTCGGCAAACTGCCGAAGGTGCAGGGCGCGAGCGCGCAGCCCGGTCTGGGCCAGGTGCTGACGAAGGTGCTCGATCAGGCGTTCAAGGAAGCCGATAACTTCAAGGACGAGTACGTCTCGACCGAGCATCTGCTGCTGGCTCTGGCCGGGGCAAAGGGTGATGCGGTTCAGAGCGCACTGGCAGCCCAGGGAGCCACGCACGACGCTATATTGAAGGCGCTGCAAGCGGTTCGCGGCTCACAGCGAGTGACGGACCAGAACCCCGAGGGCAAGTTCCAGGCGCTGGCGAAGTACGCCAAGGACCTCACTGAGCTCGCACGTCGTGGCAAGCTCGACCCCGTGATCGGGCGCGATGAAGAGATTCGGCGCGCCATCCAGGTGCTCGCGCGCCGTAGCAAGAACAACCCGGTGCTGATCGGCGAACCCGGCGTTGGCAAAACAGCCATCGTCGAAGGCCTCGCCCGTCGCATCGTGCAGGGCGATGTCCCGGAGATTCTGCGTGACAAGCGTGTGATCTCGCTGGACCTCGGCTCGATGCTCGCGGGGGCGAAGTTCCGCGGTGAGTTCGAAGACCGCCTCAAGGCTGTGCTGAAGGAGATCGACGAGGCCAACGGCCAGATCATCCTCTTCATCGACGAGTTGCATACGCTCGTGGGTGCTGGCGCGGCGGAAGGCGCCATCGACGCAAGCAACATGTTGAAGCCTGCGCTCGCTCGCGGCGAACTGCGTGCCATCGGCGCGACGACGCTGAACGAGTACCGCAAGTACATCGAGAAGGACGCAGCCCTCGAACGCCGCTTCCAGATCGTCTATGTTGGCGAGCCAAACGTTGAAGACACGATTGCGATTCTTCGCGGTCTGCGCGAGCGTTATGAGACGCACCACAAGGTGCGCATCAAGGACTCAGCGATTGTTGCCGCTGCGGAGCTCTCGCATCGCTATATCAGCGACCGCTTCCTGCCGGACAAGGCGATTGATCTCGTCGACGAAGCTGCCGCTGCACTGGCGATCCAGATCGGCTCCGTGCCGGTCGAGATCGACGACCTCGAACGTCGTGCCGTTTCGCTGGAGATCGAAAAGAACGCCCTCAAGCGCGAGGACGATCCGAACTCGCGCGAGCGTTTGATCGAAGTCGAGAAGGAGCTCGCCGAGATTCAGGAGCGGGCAGCTGGACTGCGTGCGCGCTGGCAGAAAGAGCGTGGCGCGATTGGCGAAATTGCTTCGCTGAAGGAGAAGCTCGAAGGCCTGCGTTTTGAGGCCGATAACGCCACGCGCAAGGGTGACCTGCAGCGTGCGGCAGAGCTGCAGTACGGCGAAATTCCGAAGGCTGAGCGCGAGCTTGCCGAACTTACCAACGAGCAGGACGGCCTTGCGGCTGCGGAGAAGTCCGCTGCACCGAACCGCCTGCTGAAGGAAGAGGTCGACGAGGAAGACATCGCAAAGATCGTCTCCAAGTGGACCGGCATTCCGGTAAACAAGATGCTCGAAGGCGAGGTCGAGAAGCTGACGCAGATGGAGAACCGTCTCCGCGAGCGTGTGGTGGGGCAGGACGAAGCGTTGACGGTGGTCGCGAATGCGATTCGTCGTTCGCGTGCAGGCCTCAGCGACCCCAAAAAGCCCATCGGCTCATTTATCTTCCTCGGCCCGACGGGCGTGGGTAAGACGGAGACCGCGCGTGCTCTCGCCGAGTTCATGTTCGATGACGAGAACGCGATGGTGCGCATCGACATGAGCGAGTACATGGAGAAGCACGCCGTGGCTCGTTTGATCGGCGCGCCTCCCGGCTACGTTGGCTTCGACGAAGGCGGGCAGCTTACCGAGGCGGTACGTCGCAGGCCGTACGCGGTGATCCTCTTCGACGAGATCGAGAAGGCGCACCCGGATGTCTTCAACGTGCTGCTGCAGGTGCTCGACGATGGCCGCCTGACGGACTCGAAGGGCCGCACGGTGGACTTCAAGAACACGGTGCTCATCATGACCTCGAACATCGGCGCACAGGCGTTAACCACGGCGTGGGCTGACGGCGACGAGGGCTTTGACGAAGCGAAAACGCGCGTGATGGACTCGCTGAAGCAGCACTTCCGCCCGGAGTTTCTCAACCGCGTGGACGACATCGTGGTCTTCCATCCGCTGGGCGAATCGCAGCTGACGCACATCGTCGATCTGCGGCTGAACGACCTGCGCAAGCTGCTGGCCGACCGCCGCATCACGCTGGATCTCACCGAAGCAGCACGCGAGGCGATCTTCAAAGCGGGCTACGACCGTGCCTACGGTGCACGTCCGCTGAAGCGCGCGATCCAGCGGCTGGTGCAGGACCCGCTGGCGATGAAGATCCTCGACGGCAGCGTGCTGCACGGCGATACCGTGCGGCTGGGAGCAGACGAGAATGGCAAGCTGACGTTCGACGTTGGCGACCGCTTGAACGCATAACAGAAGCACAAACAGAAAGGCCTTCTCTTTAGGGAGAAGGCCTTTCTGTTTGCGGAAGAGACGCCGTTACTCGTTGTAGATCATGTGATGCTGGCCGCTCCAACTCGCATGAGTCACAAGGAAATCCTCTGGCCTGGTTCCTGGATAGGTCACGGCCCAGTATCGTGCCAAAGCTGCTTCAATCTGTGCGTGGAAGGGGGAGTCTTTACGGATGGCAAGGCCATAGTTGGCTGCATCTGCGTAGAGATCGTACTGCGCAAGAAACGCCGGATCGGCAAACATGACACCGCGCTGCTGCGTGTAGTCGGAGTTCGGCATCCAGATAAGATCGATCTTGCGCTTCATGAAGCGTTGCATGTCGAAGCCATGGAGAGCAATCTCTGTATCGTTGAGCCCGGCTATATCGACAACGTTGGCGTTTGGTGCGGCTGCCCCCAGGTAGCCGACTTCAGTGGCTGCGACAGAAACACCTTTGGGGAGCGGAGCGACGAGCAGATCTGTGACCTGCTGCATGGCCGTGTCCCAGCCGACATAAGGCAGTGGATGGGCTGCAGCCATGGCGAGGTCGGCGTCGTCATACTCTTCGCGATGGTGGTGTTCGAGGTGGCGAAGCTTGTTTTGCGCTGCCTCTGTGCTCAGGCCAAGCAAAGCAACGACCAGCACGACAAAGGTAAGCGACCGTACGGAGAGCAATGAGGGCAGGTTCTCTGTTCCCTGCTGTTCCCTGGCGACGAGCCTCGCATCAAGCAGCAGCAGTGCTGGAACGATCAGCAGCGCTGCATAAGGCATGTAGTAGCGTGCTTCAAAGCCCATGATCTGCGTAACGGTGCCGAGGTAGGCAAAAACAGCGAGTGCTGGTAGAAGAAACACGACCAGCAGCTTGCGGTCCGCACGTGTGGAGAGCAAGACGAGCAGGCCCAGGTAGACGGCCATTGCCGCAAGAAAAACAGCGAGCAGAAACTCCGGGTGCCAGACTCCGCGGTATCCGAGGTAAGCGTGCTTGCCTTTCATGTAAACACTTAGCGGAACCACGGTGCCGAAGTACGCGCGGCACACGGCAAGTTCTGCAAGGATCAGTGCAAAGAGCGTACCAAGAGCAACGATCAGGCGCGAAAGACTCTGCTTCTTCTCGGGGAGCAGGAAGAAGGCTAACGCTGGCAGAAGCATCGCAACGAGCGCTGCTTCGGGACGCGCGAGATAGGTTAAAAATCCCAGCAGTCCAACCGTCCACGAGGGCACTTGTTCTGTGCGGCACCATCGCAGTGTCAGCCCGCAGAGGCCTCCGAGCAGCGCCGTGGCAAGCATTGTCTCCATGCCGGTGGTGGCATGTTTGGCGAGAATCGCCGTTCCCCCGAGCGTAAGCGACAGCGGCACAACAACCCACGGCAGTACACGGAATGTGCTTCCGCGGAAGAGCGGACTCTGCGCGTTGCGCGCCACAGCCCATGCAATCGCAGTCACCGCGGCGAAGGCACAGAGCCACGAGGCCAGGACGAGCTGCGTCCACATGCCAAACGGAAGATAGCTGATGACAAGAATGCAGAACGCCCAAAGCAATGACGTGGGGCCGTAGGTGTGATGTCCGTCCAGGTTCCAGGACATGCCAAGCCCGGCACGAATGTTGTGCGCATAGCGTTCGAACATGTATGCATCGTCAAAGCTGAGCGGAGTGCGCCGCGCAGCAAGGAACCACTGTACCCAGACCGTGGCCACGCAAAGCAGGATGACAAAGGTGAGGGTGCTGTAAAGCTTCCGCGACGGTGTCATGGGCGTTGTCCTTGACCGGCTGAGACTGCCTGGGTGTTCGAGTTCACCATCGCCGGGAAGTGAACGGAGAGAACTGTGCCTTCGAAGAACGGCGCTAGCGGAGAGGACTGGGCATGGTCCTCGGCAAAAGCATCTGCTGTAAAGTCCCAGCCACTGTCATAGGCGACCCAGTCCTGCGCGGCCGTGCTTTGTCGAAGCTTGTCATAGCTCACGATCGGGAGTGCGGTGAAGTGCAGCATGTGCTCGGCGGTGAGAGCTTCTGTGTCGTGTCCACTGAAGCGGATCTCGCGAGCCGCGTCGTAGACGAGCACGGTATGAGCGCGGAGGAAAGCATCGGGCTGATAGTACTGCGCGATCTCATAGTGGCCCATCTGCTGGATGTAGAGGTTATGCGTGGGGTCTGCAGCGAGCGCGGCGCGCACCGCGGCGGGTACTTCGAGCGATTGCATCATGGCGCGGCTCTTCATGCGTTCCAGCGAGGTCTCATGCAGCACGGCGACGAGGATGACGAAGCCGAGGATGGAGATCGCGGCCTGATGCGCCGTTTCGCTCTTCAGCAAAGGTGCCAGCCAAAGCGAGAACAGCAGACTAATGCTGATGATGGCGCCGAGTACGTAGCGAACCTCATAGCTATGTGTGACGAAATGCGCCAGCAGGAAACCGAGGATTGGCAGAGCGAAGAGCGCGATCAGCAAGGCGCTTTCTGCGCGTGGCAACTTGAGGCTGGCCCAGCCTCGATAGAGGCTGAAGAGGAACGCGAGCATCACGACAACGAAAACGAGAGCGAGGATGCGCTGCGTCTGGGTGCTCGTCCAGGTGTAGTCAAACAGAAGCGAACGATATGCCTCCGAGACCGCACGCACGCTGATGGTGCCGGCGTTGTAGTAGTGCAGGCGGAAGACCTTCGCAGCTTTCTGGAAAGGTAGCGTGAGGCCGAAGCAGGCGGTACCGAGGACGAGTGCGGCAACGAGTGCCGTGTCCAGCTTGCGACGGTCAAGTGTGCGCACGAGTTCTGCGAGATAGAGCACCGGCAATAGAAGGACGGCGAAGTAATGCGTGTTCAGCGCGAGACCCACGGCAAGGGCGAGCAGTGGCAGCGACCAGCGACGCGTCTGCTCGCTGCGCGTGGCTGCTTGCCAGGCAACTAGAGCCAGGGCGTAGAGCCCAAGCAGCAAACCGTAGGGGCGGGCCTCCACCGCATAGTAGAGCGTTGCGGTGGCGAGCGGAAAGATCGCTGCCACGGTGGCCGCTACGCCTGACTGCTGCTCTCCCAGGTGGTCGCGAGTGGCGCGGCGCACGAAAAAATACAGGCACACCTGCATGAGCATGTAGCCGAGCAGCGAAGGCAGTCGCAGGGCGAAGGCCGTAGCACCGAAGAGGCTTGTGCTCAGATGCGCTAGCGCGTGGTAGACCATCGGATCGAGCGAAATGGGGTAATGCAATTGAATATGCAGGACTTCGGCAAGCGTGGGCACGCTATCGGTCTGCATGACGAACATTTCATCCTGATTCAGCATCTTCAGCGCACCCCAGTGCACGGCGATCCAGGCTGTGAGCAACAGCGCGAGCACCAGCATGGCAAGGTGTTTCGTCGAGCGCGTAGTGGGTTGCGATGAAGTCAAGCGTGCCTCGTTACGGAAGATGGAGAGTGGATTTCTTGCTAAGGATACGTTATGAATTTGGCCGTAAAAGACAAACCCGCTCGCGGATAAGGGAGCGGGTTCGTCTGTTGGGGTGCCTTGCGCTTAGAGTTGCGGGGTTGCCGGTACGACAGGCGCAGAGGCTGCGACTGTCGCTTGCGGAATCGTCGGCGAAAAGAACTCTTCGAGCTTCGGCATACGCGTGAAGAGAAGCACGACCATCACCAGCACCGTTGCAGCAAACGAGCCCATCAGCAGCGGCTCTTTGTAAAGCTTCTCGGGGTTCTGCACGGCGGACTCGGCCTTGAACGCCAGCTTCAGATAGATGGCCATGGTGAATGCGATGAATGGGAAGCCAAGGACGAGTTCGATGCGGTAGCGCATGATGAACGCGCCGAGGAAGAGCATCGCAGTCGACGCATAGAAGCAGACGGAGACGAGCAGCGACTCCGGCGTGTAGTGCTTGAACGAAGCACGGTAGTTGCCGGCGAGGGTGCGATCACCAATTTCGTTGAGCTCGCTAAACCGCTTGAGCCCCATGAAGTAGCAGCCGATCATCCAGTAGGCCACGAGCAGAGAAACGGGCGGCACGAGCACGGTAACGGCATACCAGCCGAGCAGCATGCGCAGCGGGTTGTTGACGCTCTCAGTCAGCACGTCGAGGTACGGGACGTCCTTGGTACGTACTGGCGGGAAGTTATAGAGGCAACCCATCATCCAGAGGACGATAGCAACCAGCGCGAACATGTGGCCGATGAAGAACCATCCAATGCCAACGCCGACCAGCATCATGGCAAGCCACTGAACGTAAGCCAGCGGAACGTTCACCAGACCGCGTGCTGCAGGACGGTTCTTCTTGATCGGGTGGAGTCGGTCAAACGGAGCGTCGAGCACTTCGTTGATCACGTAATTGGAGCAGGCAACGAGAGTAATTGCGACGAACGCGATCACCAGTTGCCACAGCATGTGGCTGCTAAAGACAACAGCTCCTGTACTGAGCGGGACGATGACCCCCGGCAGCACGAAGAGGTTCTTAATGGAGTGATCCAGGCGTGCAATCGCCAGATGTGCCCGAAGGCGCTCTGAAAACGAGACACTGGGGATTGCTGATTCAGCCATTAACTCTCACCTGATTATTCTCTTGTAGAAGATGGATAGATTGTACCGAAAGAATAAAGTCTTTCTTTTGCACATCAGTGGTCAGACGGCAGAGGGAGTGTGGACAATGACAGAGCCGATTGTCGTCCTCCTCGCACAAATCGCTTACCGAAGGCGATCATAGGGGTTTCGATGAAATAAAAGCTGGCCAATGCGCAGAGCACAGCGCAACCTATTTCAGTGATCGGGCTTTGCAGTGTATGGATACGCCCTGGATAGGTGATCGAGCGCGTAAGGAAGAGTATTTGCCAGAGATAGAGGCTATAAGAAATACGTCCGATGAAACGAAATGGAGCGGTCTCCAGCATCCTCGTTAGCCAGTTTTCTGGATGTAGGCTGGTGCTGAGTAGCAAAAGAGGGAAAATTATAGCTTCGGCGAGCGACGGGATACCGTTGTGGTTAAAGCGGTCTTGCAGGAAAAGAACGATGGCCGAGAGCAGCAAGAGCGGAACCACATGTAGGTACTTTGTCGCATATTTCCTGGTCTCTCCTCGGTCTAGGATGAGGGCGCAAAGCGCAGGGACGAGAAGACCAAACAAGCAAAACTCTGTGCGTTGGTTCCAGAAGATATTACGCGTAGCTGGTGGGTGAGTCGCCATGTAGAAGACGCTCCAGCCGAGGAAAAAAGCCGCGAGAGTTGCAATAACGGCGTGTCGTGCGCGAGGGAAAAGCACCAGCAACGTTGGAAAAAAAAGATAAAAGTGTTCTTCGACCGCGAGAGACCAGAAGTGGCTTGTGAACCATGTCCCAGAATCCCCTGATTGCATGAAGTAAGACCAGTAGTTGCGGCAAAAGAGCAGTGCCGAAAGCCAGGCCGAGTGGTTGAGCGGGATAATCTTCAGAGCTTCCAGCCCCAGCAATATGGCCAGAAAAGTGAAGGAGGCTGGAAAAATACGGAAGCTTCGGCGTATGTAGAAATTTGGCAGCGAAATCTTCCCGTTGCGCTTCTCTTCGTTCAGCAGTCTAGAGCAGATCAATAGTCCGCTGATGGCGAAGAAGAGCCACACGCCGTCGGCGCCTTTATTCTGCAAATGATGACGTGCAAAGCGCCACGGCAGCACTGCCGAGTGGTCAAGCAACACGGCGCTAATCGCAATGGCGCGCCAGCCATCCAGACTGGGAAGATAGCCGACGCGATCCCGGTCGCTGCGGCTGGAGTCTTTCGATCTGGGTTCGGTCTCGGGGCGCGCGTTGTCAGGCTCTGCTGGAAGGAACGTCGCGGAGAGACTGCTCATAGGGTGGAACTCCAGGGGCAAATGGGAAACAGGAGCTGTAGAAGCAGAGCCTCGGAAGTGGGCGAACCCCAGTGAGCCGGGAAGCAGTGGTTATGTTTCCTATGATATCCATTTGCCATGATTTTTGAGATACGGCGAATGGGGTAGTGTTCTGCCGCAGGGCATTGTGATTCAACAGCAACATCGTGGCGCAGTTTGCCTATTGCGATAGTCAAAGCGAAAGATACAATCCCGCTATATTCAGCAACAATGTGATGCTGAGCTGGCTCAGCAACCTCATGGAATCGAGAAAGTTTTGACGCGCGAGACCCCATCTACCTCTGTGCTGCGAGGCGGCCGTCATCTGCCGGAACTCTATCTGGCGATCGCTCTGGTCGTGACGCTACTACTTAGCCTGCTGACCCCGGCGTTTTATGTTCCCGACGAAGAGCATCATGCTGAGCGCGCGCTCGTTATAGCCCAGGGACAATGGGAGATTCAGCCCTCGTCCCAGGGGGTTGGTGGTCGGGTGAATGACGGTGTACTCGCTCTGGCAGCACCGACGAACGCGGTGTTGAGCCATCTGATGAGCACGTATAGCAAAGCGAGCCAGTATCCTGATGGACGTTTCTCGGAGGAAACGGTTCGGCAGCAGGCTGCAGCGCGCTGGTCTTCCACGTCGACCTTCACGAACTTCCAGAACGTAGCGATTTACCCGCCAACGCTTTATTTGCCGCAGCTTGCGGGCTGGATGCTTGGGCAGCACGCCCAGCTTTCGGTGCTCAATTCCTTGCGGCTGGCTCGGCTGATCGTAGCCCTCTGTGCAATCGCGCTGGGGTGGTTTGCACTGCGGCTTGCCTCGGCGGGGTGGCGCCCTGCCCTGTTTTGCCTGTTGCTCCTGCCCACAGTACTGAGCCTGAACGCGTCCTGCGCACAGGACGCCATGCTTTTTTCGCTTGCTTCGCTGGCGATGGCATTGCTTTCCAGAGCGTTGGCGGAAAGAAGAACGCAGACGCTTTTGGAGTTGCTTGTGACCACTTTGGCGCTGCTGCTTTGCATTGGTGACCGTACGCCCTACGTTCTTCTGCTGTTTGCGCTGTTTCTTCCCGTGCTGGAGTCTCAATCAGCACGCGCAAAGCGTTTCCTCGCACCGTCTATCGCTATCGGGTTGGCGTTGCTGGTCACCCTTCTTTGGCATCACGCAATTCTTGCTGTCGAGGTCTTCAAGCAGCAGGGCTCTGACCCTGCCGTGCAGCTTGCGTTCCTCAAGTCCCATCCTCTGCAGGGGCTGTCGTGGATCGTCATTGGAACGTTGAAGGCTGCGCCGGGGTTGGCCGCAAAAGGCGTCTTTGTCATTGGAATGAATGATGCGTTTCCGCCTCGTGCGGTCTATATGTTGCTGTTTTTAGGTGCGCTGGGCGTGCTCTTTTTGCATCGTGGGCAAGCTCTGCGAACGCTGGCAGGACGCCTGCTGGTGGCGACAGTATTGTTTGCGATCATGTTTGGCGTAAGTCTGGCGGCTTACCTTATGTGGAACCCGGTGGCTTCTCATGCTGTCAACGGTCTTCAATCCCGCTACTATCTGCCTCTGATTCCGTTCGCTCTCCTCCTCCTCGGGAAGGACTCCAAGGCGCAAATAGAGGAACGTTGGGCGCGGTTGTATGTACCATCGATAGTGCTGTTCCTTGTCGGCGTGTTTTCTACGCCGTTCATCGCGGCGCATCGGTTCTATGGCACAGGCTTGGCTTCTGCCATGGGGCATCTGCTCCGCTAAAGCATCGCAAAGACTTAGCACGCGCATCGCGCAGAGGATGAGAACTTCATCGTGAAGAAGGTTGTAATTATTGGCGCTGGTCCCGCAGGGCTGACCGCAGCGTTGGAGTTTCTGCGCAAGACGGACGTCGTGCCCGTGATCCTTGAGGCATCGCAGGAGATCGGCGGCATTTCGCGCACGATCCGCTACAAGGGCAACCGCATGGACATTGGCGGCCACCGCTTCTTCTCGAAGTCGGACCGCGTGATGCAATGGTGGATGGACCTCATGCCCCCGGACGTCGACTCTGCGGACGCCCCGACCGGCCTCTCGCAGGCCGTCGAGATCAGCTACCAGGGCAAGCAGCGCAAGATCGAGGTGCCCTCCTCCTCTCCGGAGCACCCGCCGCTGCGCGGCATGGGCCCGCTCTCCGTCACCACGGAGACCGACGCCAACGATATTCCGCTTGACGCGACCGGCGAAGCCCTGCCCGCGACCGAGACCCTCGTGATCGAAACGCATGAGCCCGAGTCCAACGACCTGGTCATGCTGGTGCGCCCGCGCAAGAGCCGCATCTACTACCTGCGCCGCTTCTTCGATTACCCAATCAACCTCAGCAGAAATACGATCGAAAACCTTGGCCCGGTGCGCATGGCGAAGATCGGTGTCAGCTATATCTCCTCGCGCGTTGCGCCTATCAAGCAGGAGAAGAGCCTCGAAGACTTTCTTATCAACCGCTTCGGTCGCGAGCTCTACCAGACGTTCTTCAAGAGCTATACGGAGAAGGTGTGGGGTGTTCCCTGCCACGAGATTTCGGCGGAGTGGGGCGCACAGCGCATCAAGGGCCTTTCGCTCACCACGGCGCTGAAGCACTTCGTCAAGAAAGCCTTCAGCGGCAAGCCGAAGGAAGGTTCCACCGACGTTGCCCAGAAGAAGACGGACACATCGCTGATCGAACGCTTCCTCTATCCCAAGTTCGGCCCCGGCCAGCTCTGGGAGCACGTTGCCGACAAGATCGTCGCAGCAGGCGGAACGATCGAGATGGGCTGGAAGGTTGATCGTCTGCTGAGTCGTAACGGACAGGTCACAGGCGTGGAAGCCGTGAACGAAGCGGGCGAACGCCGCATCTTTGCTGGCGATTACTACATCTCCACGATGCCGATGAAAGAGCTTACTTGGGCACTCGAAGCAGGTGGCGCACAGGTGCCGGAGAACGTGAAAGAGGTCAGCGATGGCCTGCAGTATCGCGACTTCGTCACGGTCGGCATCCTCGCCAACAAGCTCAGCGTGCAGGAGCCGGACGGCGGCCTGATCAAAGACACCTGGATCTACATCCAGGAACCGGACGTACTGCTGGGTCGCCTTCAGGTCTTCAACAACTGGAGTCCCTACATGGTCAGCGAGCCGGGCAAGGTCTGGATCGGGCTCGAGTACTTTTGCTACGAGACGGACCCCCTGTGGGCGATGCCTGACGAAGAGCTGAAGAAGTTTGCTGCCGGAGAGCTGGAGAAGATCGGCATCCTGAAGACAGCAGACGTGCTCGACGGCCACGTCGTGCGCGTGCCGAAGACCTACCCTGCGTACTTCGGAACCTACTCGCGCTTTGATGAGCTGCGTAACTGGACGGACGGCTTTGAGAACCTCTTCCTCGTCGGTCGCAATGGTATGCACAAGTACAACAATCAGGACCACTCCATGCTGACGGCGATGGCTGTGGTCGACGGCATCGCTGCCGGCCAGGTGGACAAGCGCTCGTTGTGGGATATCAACACCGAGCAGGAATATCACGAAGAGAAGGACAAGAAGCAGGCAACAGGAGAGTCACGATGAAGTGGATTTTTGCCTTAGTTGTTTTGGTGCTTGTTGTTTTCATCGTGGTCAAGCGCGACCAGCTTTATGTGCGCGACCCGCTGGCGAAGGTGACGCATAACGGTATCGAAGAAGAAGGCGCGCAGGTCTTCATCAACTTCAACAACGAGGTCTACCTCGAGAACGACAATCCGCCGATGCACATCGCGCTGATTCAGCAGAACAACCACGTCGGCGTTCCTAAGCAGATTCAGTGCCTGCACTGGGTCGCCTGCATGGTCGACGCTCCGGTGGCGACGCTTCTGAAGAAGCTGCCGATCACGGTGGAGTCGATGGATGCGAAGAAGATCGTGTATCACGACGCGGCGGGAACACAGAGCGCCATCACGCTGCGCTAGACGTCCTGCACGAAGCGAAGAAGAGGCTGCCTGCGGGCAGCCTCTTCTTGTTATGTCTGTAACTCCAAAAGCTCGCGGATCGTCTTGCCCAGCGTTGGATGGACGAAATCCGGAGCGATCTCTGCAAGTGGCTCCAGCACGAAACGGCGTTCGTGCATCGCCGGATGCGGCAGCGTGAGTTCAGGATCTGCGAGCACCTCCTGCCCATAGAGCAGCAGGTCGAGGTCGAGCGTGCGTGGGCCTTTGCTGATGGCGTTTGCTGAGCGATCGCGCCCAAAGCTGTGCTCGAGAGCCAGCAGCTCCCGCAACAGCACGAGCGGGGAGAGCTCCGTATCGAGCAGCGCGGCCGCGTTGAAGAACTCGGGCTGGTCGAGGTAGCCGACGGGCTCTGTGCGGTAGAGCGACGACGTCGCCACGACGGTTCCCAGAGCGCGCAGGCGGCTGAACGCTTCTCGGACATTGTCTTCCGGCGGGCCAAACGGACTGCTAAGGTTGGAGCCGAGGGCGATTGCGGCAAGCATCCTGTGCAGTGTAGAGCATCGCTTCCCCCGGACGTATCCAGCCCCCCGGCAGCCGCACCATGAGGCACAAACGGTAGGTCATGGCTTTAGCCATGACATTTGCAGCCCAGGACCAGGGGCCTCAGCCCCTGAGGCGCCCTCTCTCCAACGGACCTTCCTTGGAGGCGCGGCTAATCCAGATGCGTCCCGCAGACGCAATCTGATTGATAAAATCAGGCTTATGTCCGCTGTCGCAGGTCTTTCTCCTGAGGTTCTCGCCAAGTACCAGGCCGTTATCGGTCTCGAAGTCCACTGTCAGTTGCTGACGAAGACGAAAGCCTTCTGCGGCTGCAAGAACGAGTACGGTGGTGATCCCAACACGCACACCTGCCCCACGTGCCTGGGTCTGCCCGGCGCGCTGCCTGTGTTGAACCGCCAGGCGGTGGAGTTTGCCGTGCTCGCTTCGAAGGCTCTGGGCTGCACCATCAACGAGCGTTCGGTCTTCGCCCGCAAGAACTACTTCTATCCGGACTCGCCCAAGGGCTACCAGATCTCGCAGTTCGACAAGCCGCTCTCCGAGTTCGGCTCGATGATCGTCTCCGACGCTGACGGCCAACCGAAGACCATCGGCATCACGCGCATCCACATGGAAGAGGACGCGGGCAAGAGCATCCACGACGGCTTTGCCGACTCCGCGCGCCGCACCTACATCGACCTCAACCGCTGCGGCACACCGCTGATTGAAATCGTCAGCGAGCCCGATCTCCGCTCGGCCGATGAGGTCTTCGAGTACCTCACCAAGCTCAAGGAAATCCTGCTCTACACCGGCGTCAGCGACTGCAACATGGAAGAAGGTTCGCTGCGCTGCGACGCCAACGTCAGCGTCATGCTGAAGTCGGATTGGGAAGCCCGCGGCGCTGCCGCGTACGGCACCAAGGCCGAAGTGAAGAACGTGAACTCCTTCCGCTACATCCGTTCGGCGGTAGAGTTTGAGATCGAGCGCCAGATCGGTGTGATCGAAGACGGTGGTCGCGTCGTCCAGGAGTCGCGCCTCTGGAACAACGCCGAGGGTCGCACCTACTCGATGCGTTCGAAGGAAGAAGCCCACGATTACCGCTACTTCCCGGAGCCTGATCTTCCCGCGCTGGTCGTTGGCGAGGCATGGCTGAAGGCCATTCTGGCAGACCTGCCGGAGCTTCCCGAAGCTCGTCGCGAGCGCCTGCAGACTGAGTACGCCCTGAACCCGCAGGACGCCGCCACGCTGACGACCGACCGCGAACTTGGCGACTTCTTCCAGGCCGCAGCCCGTCTCTCGAAGAACCCGAAGCGCGTCGCCTCCATCCTGCTCAGCGAGATCACCATGCGTCTGCGTGCGGCAGAGATCGAGCTTGGCCAGTCGCCCGTTTCGCTCGAAGGCCTCGTGCTGGCCGCAGACCTTACCGAAGGCGGAGCGATCAGCTCGAAGCAGCTCAAGCAGTTGCTCGACACCTGCTTCACCGAAGGCCGTGACTTCGCCTACATCTACGACCGCGACAAGCCCCAGCAGATCACGGACACCTCGGCTATCGAGAAGATGATCGACGACGTGATTGCCGCCAACCCCGCGCAGGTCGCTCAGTTCAAGGGTGGCAAGCGTACGGTCAGCGCGTTCTTCGTCGGCCAGGTGATGAAAGCCTCCAAGGGGCAGGCCAACCCCGCGCTGCTGAACGAACTCGTAATCAAGAAGCTTGACGCGGCATAGAGCAACATCCAGACAAACTAAAAGCGGCAGAGTCAGAAGGCTCTGCCGCTTTTTACTGCCTGCGCTTAGCGCGAGGTTGCGATGATCGTGCTGGCGATGATGCCTGTTGCGACTGCGGCCATCACGTAGTTGCCGTCCACTTCGCGCCACTCATAGCCGCGACGCGGCGGAGCAAGATGGTAGGCGCGGTAGTCGATACGGCGACCACGACCCCAGTCATTCGGTGCCATACGATAGCCACGGTGCCAGTTGTCATGGTGCACATAGCCATGCGGCGGGCCGCCATGGCCGTGAAAATCATCGTGGCCGTGATCGTCATGGTGCTGCGCCAACGAGGGGGCAGCGCTCAATGCCAGGGAGAATGCGACCGCGCCTGCGGTCAAAATCTTGCTGAGTTTCATTTCCTGCTCTCCTGAATTCTGGGCGAACTTAATCTTGTACGCGCCGGAAGTACTGCTCCCGACCCGGAACTACTCTTGTTTAGATGTATATGGAGCCCGTGGAGTTTTCATGGGAAGAAAATTTTTACAACGTCAATATACCCCAGCAACGTATGCAAGAAGGTTGGCGATCACGGTGCGCCATCGCTCTGCCGGAATCTTCTCTTCCTCCTGCAGCGTCTAGCCAGAAGTAGCCGTTTCGCAGGAGACCCACTCCCTTTGTCCGCAGTCAGCACGAAATCCCCTTCTGGCGTTCATCCCAACGCCGTCCTTGCCATCTGCTGCATGAGCCTTCTGCTCACGGGCATGGACGTCACCATCGTGAACGTGGCTCTGCCGGTGATCCAGCACGAGCTTCATGCGACGGTCGCGCAGTTGCAGTGGATTATCGACAGCTACACGCTGGTGGTGGCGAGCCTCCTGATGCTGTGCGGCTCTCTGAGCGATCGCTACGGACGGCGCAGGGTCTTCCTCATTGGCATGTCGACCTTCGCCGTGGGTTCGTTGCTCTGCAGTTTTGCGCCTAACATTCATGCGCTCATCGCCTTCCGCGCCTTGCAGGGAGTTGGCGCGTCCATGATGAACCCAGTCGCGCTCTCGATCATCGCCAACGTCTTCACAGAGCCAAAAGCCCGTGCCCGCGCGGTCGGTGTCTGGGGAGCGGTCGCTGGTGTGTCACTCGGCGTAGGACCGTTGCTGGGCGGCATTCTTACGGAGATCGTCGGCTGGCGTGCCATCTTCTGGGTCAACCTGCCGATCGCCATCCTGGCCATTCTGCTTGCGGTGAAGTACGTGCCGGAGTCGCGTTCTCCCAAGCCGCGCCGTCCGGATCCCTTGGGCCAGTTGCTGGTGCTGGCGTTTCTCACCCTGCTCACCTACGCCGTCATCGATAGCCCGCGTACAGGCTGGGGTTCAGCCTCGACCATCACGATGCTGGTTGTTTCGGCTCTGCTGTTTGTGGCCTTTCTCTGGCATGAAGCGCACCGGCGGGAACCGATGCTCGACCTCCGCTTCTTCCGCAGCGTGCCCTTCTCTTCGGCCACAGTCATTGCGTTGACCGCGTTCGCTTCGTTCGCGGGCTTCCTCTTCCTCAACGCGCTCTACCTGCAGCAGGCTCGCGGGCTTTCGGCGCTGCACACCGGCCTCTGTACTCTTCCGCTTGCCGTGGCGATGCTCGTAGCGGCACCGCTCTCCGGCAGGCTCGTCGCGGCGCGTGGACCGCTTCCTCCGCTGGTGATCTCGGGGCTATCGTTCATCGGTTCCATGCTCATCCTCGTCCGTCTTTCGGACGCCATGCCGCTGCCCGTGCTGCTGGTGTCGTACGTGCTGTTTGGCATCGGTCTCGGCATGGTGAACCCGGCAATCTCCAACACCGCCGTGGCGGGGATGCCACTCTCGCAGGCAGGTGTGGCTGCGGCGATCGCTTCCACCGGCAGACAGGTCGGCGCCGCGCTTGGAGTCGCCGTGGCAGGCACTGTCATCGTAATGGCGAAGCAGCACCACGCAGACTTCGCGCGCAGCACGCATCCCGTCTGGTGGGCGATGTTAGCGAGTGGTGTGCTGGTTCTGGCAGCGGGTGCGGTGTCGAACACCGCGTGGTCACGCGCCAGTGTCACCGGCGTCAAGGCACTGCTGGAGTCCTAACGCGTCTAGTGCATCTCCGGTGACAGCTCCACACCGAAGCGATGCGCCATCTCTTCGCGCGTCGCCAGGTCTAGCGTCGTCGGCAGCCCCAGCTCGCTCCACGCATCGAGTCCGCCCTCCAGCACCCACACGTTGGTGGTGTGCAGGCGTTTCTCCAGCACGCGAGCCACGCGGGCGCTCGCCAGATCATTGCGCGATGAGCAGTAGAGCACGATGCTGATCTCTCCCGGCACCACCAGCGTCGGCGCGTTGCGCAGGCGTTCGGGGTCCACGCGCAGTGCGCCGGGAATCCCTGGCAGCGCGCCCTCGCGGGCCTCGAAGTTCAGCAGATCGAAGACGGCGATCGCTTCGCCGCGTCCCAGCCGCGCGCTCAGCGCCTCCGCCGAGATGCGATGCAGCCGCAGATGGCGCAGCACGCGCAGCAACTGCACCACACGCCACAGCGCATAGACGGCAATCGGAACGCCCGCCAGCACAAGAATCAGCGTGCCGAGCTGCCCGAGAAAGCGCAGGGCAAACTCAATCTGAGTGGCGAAGAGAAAGCCAAGGAGAATGTAAGCGCCCGCCCACAGCGCGGCTCCTAGCCCATCGTAGAGCGCGAAGCTGGAGACTGTAATGCCTTCAACCCCGGCCAGCGGCGGCGAGACCCCATTGATGCCCGGCAGAAACTTGGCAACCACCAGCAGCCGTGTTCCCCACTGGTCGAAGGTGGCGCGTGCGCGTTGTCGCGTCCGTCGCGGGTCTGCGGTGAAGGAGCACAGGACACGGATAATCCGGCTGCCCCACCGCCGCCCCATCCAGAACCAGATGCCGTCCGCGCACAGTGAAGCAAGAATGCTGCCCGCAAGCACCAGGGCAATGTTCAGATGGTGGTCACCCTGTGCGGCCAGCGCCCCGGCAGACATCAGCGCCAGCGCCGCTGGCACGGGCAGGCAGAGCTGTTCGCAGAATACGGCGAGATAGATGCCGGTGTAGGTGAGGCCTGCTGCGGCGTTCACTAAGGAGCCCTTCTTATACCTGGAGCCTGCGTTTATAGAACCTAGATGCGTGGAGCTGGCAATGCAACAAGCGGGTCGTGCGTGGAATCAAAGTCGGTAGCTATAAGATGCTCGTACAGCAGCAACCGGAGCAAACAGTATTTTGTCCAAAGAGGGTATGCGCTCAAGTCGACTCGCCGCCTCTGCCACTTTGCTTCTGTTGGCAGGATGCCACACAATGCGATACACGCCCCCGGAAACTCCAATGCCTGCGAACACGGTGCTCCTGAGCTCGATGATGCGGCAGTTGACCACCGAGCATCCGCAGCTCGTCGAACAGCTCGTCGCGCAGATCAATGAGGGCGGCAAGAAGGGCCCGGCTTATCTGACTCCAAAGCTCGCCGACGAGCTTCGCAAACGCATTCTGGGCCGCGACTGGAGCGGGCTTGACCGCTTCCCCGGCTGGACGATGCGGGAGGTCAACCCCACCGTAGTCGTCGTCAGCCACTTTGCCGGCAAGAGCGAAAAGCTCGAAGGCCTGAGCGCCGTCCACCCGGGCTCGGCTCCGCCCCAGCTCTCGCAGGACCAGGAGCGCCAGTTCATTGATCTCGGCCCCTACATGCTCGGTCGCGGGCATCAGGTTTCGCTCGACGCCTCCTCTACTCTCTCCGGCTTCACCATCGACGGCCTCGTCAGCGACCTCGGCGCAGGCGTCGTGCGTGGCGACGGCCCCAACCATCTGGCCCCGGAGCACGCCGAGTCGCAGAGGCTCGCCGATGTGCTCAACCGCCTTGCGCTCAACGGCTTTGAAGGAGCGCGTTCGTTCTCCGCCGCGCTCAACGACGGCAAGTTGGCCGCTACCTCACCCGAGCAGTTGATGGAAGCGTTGCAGCAGAGTGGCCACACGGTCACCGTCATCGACGCACGCTACTTCGCCAACTTCGGTCACTTCCACTTCCGCGGCAACGACGTGATGATGCCCTTCTGGGTGAACACGCAGATCGCCGTGCCGGGCACCGGTGGACTGCTGCAAAAGCCCCGCCCTCTGCTCATCCCTGTTTCGCACGCAGAGTATGAGTGGCAGGTGCGCGGCCCAAAGATCAACGCCGACATCAGCTACTACTTCGGTATCGACGGCAAGAGCGAGTGGCGCACCATGGACACGCTGGACCAGCAGTGGGTGCTCAAACGCGCCGCGCACACATACACCGGCGCGCAGGCTGTTGAGGTCACGCGCCTCGCGGGCCTTCTCACCGTGGCCTACATGCGCCAGCACGCGCAGCGCCCCACGCTGCCCTTCGGTGGCTACTACGCTCTCGGCGTCTGCCAGGATGGCGTCTCCGCGATCGAGCAGAAGATGACCGGGTCCGTCACGCTCTTCCCCAACACCGCTGACGCTTCGCTCTTCGACGACCCGCAGGACGCCGAAGTCAACGCCATGATGGCAGCCATCCCCAAGGACCGGGCCGGTGCTCTGCCCCAACCAGAGCGCATCTTCGGCTCTCTGCCAACCGCAGACTTCAGCAAGATCACGATCCCCGGTCTGGCCGACGATCTCCGCCTCACGCATGACGCCTGGCAGCGCGGCGAGCTTCGCCGCACCCACGGCTGGCTCTACTACACGGCCATCTATGCAGGCATCGCAGCCGCGGCGGGTGTTGGTTTGGCCTTGCTCGCTCGCTCGCGCCGCAAACGCTAAAGGCTGTGGCCACTTCCCGCCACAGCCTCCTTCCGTGTGCGCTTGACAGCTTCGCCCAGCCACAACGATCACTAACCGACAACCGACAACCGACAACCGACAACCGACAACCGACAACCGACAACCGACAACCGACAACCGACAACCGACAACCGACAACCGACAACACCTCCAAAACACAACAAGCCTCACAAAGATGCAACGCGACCTCCCTCGTCGCACTCCTACGTTGTCGGGAGGGTTCATCCAATGGCAACCAAGAAGGCGGCAACGAAGAGGGCCGCAAAGAAATCCGTGACGAAAAAAGCCGCGAAGAAGTCGACGGCAAAGAAAGCGACTGCGAAAAAAACCACCACGGCCCGCAAGGCCGCGCCAAAGAAAGCTGCGAAAAAAACCACCGCGCGCAAATACAGCACGGCCGCCAGCAAGAACGTCGAGACGGAGATGCGCGAGTTCAACCGCGGAACATTGAAGAGCGGCTCCGGCAAGAAGGTAACGAGCCGCAAGCAGGCAATCGCAATCGGCCTGAGCGAAGCCCGCAAAGCGGGGAAGAAAGTACCACCCGCGCCAAGAAAGAAGTAGCCACCAATGCGAACGACGCGACCAGATGGCCGCGTCGTTCGTTGTAGAGAGCAGAGGAAAGCTTACTGGTCGTCGGCCGAATCGTCGGCCTGCGCACGCGCCGCACGACGAACCGCTGCCGTCTCCATCTGCGGTGCCCGGTGCTTGGGGGCGCTGTAGTACGAGCGATAGACGCTGACGTGGAAGCACGCCTGCTGGAACTCTTCCTCGACATCGATCTTGCCGGCCTGCATCAACGGCAGCAGATACGCACGCATCCAGGCCAGTTGCGCTTTGCTCATGCCGCGCTTGCCAAAGTCGATCGCCTGCCCCGTCAGATGTGGCGAAGCCGTATCGCCTTCCACGGAAGCTGCGTTGCCGTTGGTATGTTGCAGGCGAAGCTGGTAGCTGATCGTGCGGACAGCCGAGTTCACCTGCAGGCCTACGCCGAAGCGCGACTCATAGGCCTTCGCGGTCTCCACCGCAAAGCGGACCGTCCAGGGCCGCGCATACCGGCGGTGTACGGGCAGATCGTCGTTGACGTGCAGCGACTCTGTTTCGGGCAGACGAACGAGTTTGTGCGTAGCGATTGCGTCATCCAAATCGTCATCATTGCGCAGACGCTCCAAACCAGCGGCGTCGGCCATCTCGTTCTGGTGCACCAGAATCTCATGCGAGCCCTTCAACGGAGCCGGCATGATCAGTCGTCCACCCCGCGTGTAAAGCGCAGGCATCACCTGCGGCTTCACCACCTCGTCGGTGATCACGGCCGTCTCTTCTGCCGTGGGAACCGGGGCAGGTTCCGGCGCAGGAGAATCCTTCACCAGCGGATCATTATGGTGCTTCGCCATGGTGCGCGCCAGCGTGCGGTGCTTCGGAGCGGCCGCACCCTCTGCGCCAAACCCATCGACGCGTGAAGCTTCTGAAAGCACTGCAGGCTCTGGCTTCGCCGCAGCCGGAGACGCCGAAACCTGCGCGTTCGCCGCAACGGTCCGCCTTGCAGGCGCGGGCTTCACCACCACAACGCTCTGCGCGGCTGTGTCGGTCGGCTGTGTCTCATCCATCTCATCCGGATGCGACTCGCCCTGCGCGTAGGCGGTTGTCGTGGAACCCTTCGTGGTGGGGGAGCCTTTGATAGCGCGAATGAAATCGTCTGTCGTGAGCTTGCGTGTCGGGGCCTTCTCTGCAGTCGCAGCTTCAGCGACTTCGGTCTTCGCTGCCGCGTGATGCGTCTCCGGTCTGCCGCTTTCCTTGCTGTGCGAAGTCGAAGCGACCTCTTCGTGGCGCTCGGAGCTGTGGCGTCCACGCGTCGGAACTTCATGGCGGCTCTTGGAAGGCTTTGCGTCGGCCACTTCGCGCTGCGCGCTGGCCTTGCTTTTGCGTCCACCGTGAGCCCGCTTCATCTCGACCGGATCATCGACTTGCTCTTCGTGCGAGTGATGTTTGGACTTTGACTTGGCGCGGGCCTGCTCGGCAGGTTTGTGTGCTGTCTTCTTTTCGGTCCTGGAGGAGGAGACGCGGCCCTTGGTCGTGCTCTTGCTGGCATGTTTCCGGCCATGCGCACGCGACGGCGAAGGCTCCTGCTCCTGTGCAACGGAGCGGGTATGTGGGCGGCTGGAGCGCGACATCGCCAGAACGGCAGGGGGCCCGAGCAGCCACACCAGCAGCAGCGCAACGGAAACGGCGGCGGAAGCTCGCAGCGCAACAGGGCGCGTCGTCTTCCCGGCGTTCTGAACAGCTCGCTTGGGCAGATGCATTGTCTTAATTTTCAAGGCGGCCGCGAAGGCTCACCAGAGCTTTTTCAGGCTATCGCCGCTTATCTCCCCGCGATAGTACCGATTCGGGTTCGTCGCCCCATTTGGGGAGCAGAGGTCGCTTAGGTTTTCACCGCATCGAACAGTTGTTCGCGCGCGCATCCTCTTCGTCCCAAATTGTCGCTCGAAGAAGCAAACCTTCTTCCCCAGAGAAGGCTTCCGAAAAACAAAGGCCGCTCTCGAAAGAAGAGCGGCCTTCATGCAATCTGTTGCGCCGTTGCCGTTACTCGCTCGGCATCATCGCGCCAGCCTTCACCCACGCGGTCACGGTGGCGATATCGGCGTCTGAGATCTTGCTCTTGGGAGGCATCGGCATGGGGTCATCGGCCGGGCCTTCGTGGCGAATCAGTTTGATGATCATGGAGTTCACGTCCCCTGGAATCAGCACGGCACCGTCCTTGCCACCCTTCATCAGGCCAGCTTTGGTGTCCACGGAAAGCCCGCCGCGATGGTTCATCCCCGAGTGGCACTTGTAGCAGTTCGCCACAAGGATTGGCTTAACCTGTTGCGTGTAGAACTCCGGCGTGGCGGGATTCACCTGCGCAGCGACGGGTGTGGGCTGCGAGGCCGCAAGAACGGCAGCAGCAGTGGTGGCGGCGACAGCAACGATGGCGAAGAGCGAGCGATGCATTTTGCGGCAAGTCTCCCTGGTGGATGAAACGTTCTGTGAGCCCAAAAGTTTTGCGGTGTTCTTCGGAGAATAGCCTGAGACGCGCCGCTTGTCATGTATCTTGCCGCGATGAACACCGTTTGTCGCTACTGCGGCAGCAACGTTACGAGAAAAGCGTGTTCTTCCGCGGCATCTCAAGCCCCAGATGCTCATACGCCAGCCGCGTCGCCACGCGTCCGCGCGGCGTGCGGTCCAGAAACCCGATCTGGATCAGGAACGGCTCGTAAACCTCTTCCAGCGCGTCCTGCTCTTCGGCCAGCGCGGCGGCAAGCGTGTTCAGACCCACCGGGCCACCGTCGTACTTTTCGATGATCGTGCGCAGCAGCCGGCGATCCAACTCATCAAAGCCATGCGAATCGACCTCAAGCATGTTCAGCGCGGCCACAGCCGTCGCGCGGTCAATGTGCCCGCTCGCCTTCACCTCGGCGTAATCGCGCACGCGCCGCAGCAAGCGGTTGGCGATACGCGGTGTCCCGCGCGAACGCATCGCAATCTCCGCCGCACCGTCCGTATCGATCGGCACGCCGAGCACCTCGGCCGAACGCTCCACGATGAACCGCAACTCGTCGTCGGTGTAGAACTCCAGCCGCAGCAGAATGCCGAAGCGCGAGCGCAGCGGCGAACTCAGCAGGCCGGGCCGCGTCGTCGCCGCCACAAACGTAAACGGACGAATCTCCAGCGTATGCGTACGCGCCGACGGCCCCTGCCCGATGATGATGTCCATCTGGTAGTCCTCGAGCGCCGTGTAGAGCTTCTCCTCCAGCACCGGTTGCAGGCGGTGGATCTCGTCCAGAAACAACACCTGCCGTTCGCGCAGGTTCGTCAGAATCGCCGTCAGGTCACCCTGAATCTGTAGCGCCGGACCGGAGGTCTGCTGGTACGCCACATCCAGTTCGTTCGCGATAATCGTCGCCAGCGTCGTCTTGCCCAGCCCCGGAGGCCCGAAGAGCAGCACATGGTCCAGCGCCTCGCCACGCGCTCTCGCCGCCGCCAGCGCAATCGCCAGTTGCTCCTTGGCCTTCGACTGCCCGATAAACTCCGCCAACCGTTTCGGCCGCAGCTTCAGCTCGACAGCGTCTTCGTCATCGCTCTGCCGCCCTGCGGAAACAAGGCGTTCCGCCGCCGCCTGCGCGCCGCCACCGTTCAGGTCGAGCGCCTTCTTTTTGCCTGCGAAGGGAGAGTTCGGATTGAAGCCGGATGCCATGGTCTTAAGGCGAGCATACGGCGAAGAGAGGTCGAATACAAATGTTCGCGATCTTTCCGCCTCATCTGCCGAATCCAGAGGTGCGACACTGGTCTGGCTGCGATGCGGACCTACCTCTACAAGCTGACGTCAGACCGCGGCGGAGCGCCCTGTGCGCCGCCGCCTCAGGATGGCGAAGAGCCTCTCCTCTCGCTCTCCATCTGCAAACCGGCTATTCGCCGCACGGCCGAACCCGGCGACCGCATCCTCGGCATCACCAGCCAGGCGCTCCACGCGAATGAAGGCTATCCGTTGCTGGCGGTCCTCTACGCCGCCGTCGTCGACCGCGCCCTCGAACCCCGCGAGTACTACGCCACTGGCTCGCAGTTCACCACGCGGCCGGACTGCATCTACGAGTTCCACCAGCAGAACGCCCGGCTCGCCCACTCAGGCAGAACACCGTTGCACAACGACCCGGCGTACCTCGCGCGCGACATCGGCAGTTACCCGTACTACAAGAACGCCCGCACGCTGCTGAGTTACGACTTCCGCTACTTCGGCTCGGCAGCCATCGTCATCCCGGCGCGCCTGCCGCTGCTGCGCCACGCCGCCGACTCTCTTGGGCAAGGCCATCGCGTCTACGACCAAAGCTCTCCTGAGGCGAAAGAACTCGACGCTCTCTTTCGTCTGCTCTGGAAGCAGCCCACCCGCCACACCCCGGCGACCGTGGAGCACGAAGCCCCGGGCCACACCCCCAGGCCCGGCAAGCGCAAAACCGTCGCGCTCTGAGCCGCCAAAGCAACACCGTAGGAGCTCAACCCAGCCCGTTCCGAAAGAACTATCTCTCAGCCGTCGCGTCGAGCACCAACCTCTCAGAGCTTCTCCCCTCAGATTCCCTCAAAGAGATCGGCCTCCACCAGGCTCAAACTCCGCCACCGGCCCACCGAATGAGCCTCTGCCGTCGTTCCTCCGGGGGTAGAGGTGGCCTTCAGGCCACCATCCGCGCAGGCCTCCTGAAGCGGGGCTTCAGCCCCGGCATCGGCCACAAATCCCAAAACCCCACCACTCCCTGCCAGACCAGATATCCTAGAAAGCGAACGAAGTAGTCGAAGGAACCAATCATGCCGCTTTATGAATACGAGTGCGAGAGCTGCCATCAGCGTCTGGAGAAGATCCAGAAGTTTTCTGACGAACCGCTAACCGAGTGCCCCAAGTGTGGCGGCCATCTGGAGAAGGTGCTGAACGCGCCTGCTGTGCAGTTTGCCGGAGGCGGCTGGTACAAGGACCTCTACTCGTCCACCAAGAAGCCTTCTTCCGGCGGTTCCTCCTCCAGCACTTCGAGCGAGTCTTCTTCCTCCAGCGCCAGTCCCAGCGCTCCGGCGGCACCCGCTTCCACCCCCGAAAAATCGTAGGAAGCACGAGCCAAGCAGATAACTCAAATCAAACAACGGAAGGGACCAGAGGATCACCTCTGGTCCCTTCCGTTTATCTAAACCCTGTTCCCTAAACCCTCAGCTAAATGCCGACGCCGAACTCTACATCCTGCATCTGGTCGCCCGAGTGGGCGTAGAAGTCATACGGTGTGCGGCGGTTGAACTTGTAGCGGTCGCGCAGTTCGCGGCCTACGACCAGGCCCAGGGCCACAACTGTGACGCCTGCAGTGGCATACCCAATGTTGCGCAGCACATGGCTCTCACGCTTATGGCCGAGCGCTTCTTCCATTGTGTCGCCGATCTCGCGGAACTTCTTCTTCAACTTCATGACGTGCATCATAGCTCAACCTGTTGAGAGTTGCTTGAATCCGAAGAGGTTGTGCGGGCCCAAAAGGAACCGGACTCGCCAACAATGATCTCAGGCCGCAGACGCCTTGCCTTTTACCGCGCGCGGCGAAGCCTGCAGCAGGCGGATCAGGTCCTCCACGGTCGTCAGCGGAGTCTGCAAAAGGCCGGGGTGACGCTCGCGTCCCAGCGCCTCTGTTAAATCACGCACCGTCTGCTCCACGTCATCGTGGCCCAGGCCCAGGTCTTCATCAAGCATATCGGTGGGCAGAATCGGAAAACCGACGTTCTGCACCTGTTGCAGGTAGCGAAACGTGGACGCCGAAAGCGTCTGGTCAAAGCCATACTGTGCCAGGAATTCGGCAAACGTGTGGTCGGTGACGCCCTCGCGCTGTTTGGCGAGCGTCTGGATTCGCTTTCGAGAGGAAAGCTTAAGCGCAACGTAGGTGAAGAGCACGATGGCCGCAATAATCGCGATGGGCCAAGCCTGCTGATTCAACCAGATCGAAAGATCGGTTGGAGTAACCATAGGAAAACCACCTCAAAGGGGCAAACTACAACTGTGGGCCCGGATGGGGGATAATCCATCGCGAATAACTCAGTAGGGACCGTTCCCGTGCTTCTCGCGTACTTTTGTATGGGATGCGTCTTTTGGGACAGACGCGGTACTCTGAGAAGGACGTAGAAGAAGTATGGACAATCTCAGGCAACGAGTCCACATTTTTCTCATCTAAATTCAGATACTTACATGGTTACTTCCGTTACAGTGCCGGGGTATTACGAGACACCAGTCTCTCTGGAACGCCCTCTGCGAGATGGGTTGGGCCGTGCGATCACCGATCTGCGCCTCTCCGTCACGGACCGTTGTAACTATCGTTGCGTCTACTGCCGTACCGGCGAGACGGGTGCTCTCTACAGCGAGCTCAGTCTTGAAACGTACCTGCACATGGTGCGTCTGTTCGTTGATCTCGGCATCGAAAAGGTGCGTTTCACCGGTGGCGAACCATTGATGCGCCGAGGGTTAACCGATCTCATCGCCCAGGTCGCCAAGCTGCGGCCCACTTTCCGTCCCGACCAGCCACTCGACCTCGCCCTCACCACCAACGGACACATGCTCGCCCCTATGGCGAAGGAACTCAAGGCTGCCGGCCTCACCCGCGTCACCGTCTCCATGGACGCCGTGGAGCCCGATGCCTTCGCCCGCATCACCCGAGTCTCCGACGGCTTTGACAAGGTCCGCGCTGGCATTCGCGCCGCGCAGGACGCAGGCTTCACCGACGTCAAGGTCAACTGCGTGCTCCTCCGCGGCTTCAACGACGACCAGATCGAAGGCTTCGCCGAGTTCTCTCGCCGCGAAGGCGTCATCGTTCGCTTCATCGAGTTCATGCCTCTCGAAGAAGCCGACGACCAGTTGAACAGTGGCCGCCGCTGGTCCCCCGACGTCGTCGTCACCCACGACGAGATCGTCGCTCGACTTGAGAAGGTGCAGCCTCTGCGCGCCTTGCCTGCAAACCACCTCGCCGAAACCGCTCGTCGTTACACCTTTGCCGACGGCGTCGGCGAAATCGGCATCATCGCTCCGGTTTCGCGGCCCTTCTGCGGGCACTGCTCGCGCGTACGACTTACGTCGGATGGCAAGTTGAGAACCTGCCTCTTCTCTCAAAGTGAGCACGACCTCGCCGGGCGGATCGTTCGTGGAACTACGGACGAGGATTTGCGTATATGGATACGTCAGATCGTCGATAAGAAAGAGGCTCGGCACCACATCGGGGAACCTGGTTTTCTTAAACCTGGCCGTGCCATGGTTCATATAGGCGGCTGATTGCCTGTTTTTTGCATCACACTACAAAGCAAAGCGAACAGTTGCACAAGAAAACATGATGCAACGCAAACTTTTGCTTCTTTTATCGATATCCTGAAAATACTGCTGCGCACCATTGAAAACGTCCGTCTGGCGTATTGCACGTAATGAAACTCAGCTCTATTCGCGGACCGCGGCTCTTCGGGGGTCGAAAGCAGAACAAACCTGCGTTTGCCCCACCGCGTTTTGACGATCTTCAGATTTTTCACGACGTCGCCCGCGCCCTGACCTCCAACCTGGAGTTGGAACCCCTTCTCCGCGAAATCCTCGGTCTTATGGAGCGTTTCTTCGGCCCTGAGCAGTGGTCCCTGCTCATGGTGGACGAGGAAAAGAACAACGAGCTCTACTACGCGCTCTCCTCGGGCCTCGACACCGACGTCCTCGCCGACCTCCGCATCCAGCAGGGCGAAGGTATTGCAGGCTGGGTCGCCCAGACCGGCAACCCGCTCGTCATCCCCAACATCGAGGACGACCCCGATTGGCGCGACTTCTCGCGCGAGCATCCTGAACTGAACCTGCACTCCATCGCCGCCCTGCCCATCCGGCATAGCAAGCGCACGCTCGGCGTGCTCATGCTGCACAACTCCAAGCTGGACCTCCTGCCAGACAACGCCGTCAGCTTCCTGCGCGTGCTCTGTGACTACACCGCGATCGCGCTCGAAAACGCTCGCCAGGTCAAACTCGTCCAGCACCTCTCCATCACCGACGACTGCACCGGCCTCTTCAACTCGCGCTACCTCTACACCATGCTTGAGGGCGAGATCGCCACGCTGAACGACCCGCAGGTCTTCTCCATCCGCCCGAACTTCTCGCTGGTCTTCTTCGATCTCGACCACTTCAAGAGCGTGAACGACTCCAACGGCCATCTGGTCGGCTCACGTCTGCTGGCGGAGATTGGCAGTCTCGTGAAGCGCACCATCGGCCCCGACCACGCTGCCTTCCGCTACGGCGGCGACGAGTTCGTCGTTCTGCTGCGCGGGCTCAACAAGGTCGACGCCACCGACCTGGTGAAGCATCTTCGCGAGACGCTGATCGCGGCAGAGTTCCTCACTGGCGAGGGCATGGCCCTGCAGATCAAGGCGAGCTTCGGCCTCGCCACCTTCCCCGAAGACGGCAAGGACCTCTACAACATCATCCGCGCTTCAGACACCATGATGTACAAGGCCAAGGCTGACGGCCGGGACTGCATCGCTGTAGCCGACCCCGACGCTCCTCAGAAGTTCGTAGCTCCAAGAACCTCCCGCCACGAATCCAGCGGCCACCGCTAAGCCCCCACTTCGCCGAAGCACCGCACTTCTCCGCCCCTACGACTTCTCCGCAGGCACTACCTTCAGAATCCCCGCCGAACCAAGCGCCAACGGCGCGACCTACAACAGCCTGGGGCGTAGCCCTGGGAACAGATCCCCCAAAGAACAGAGGGCTGAAGGCCCGGCATAACCGCACCACCTACCGCCGTTCGAGCGTAGGAGCCTTCTTCGGCTGCGGCAGAATCGCCTCGCTGTTCTCCGCCGCCTCCGGGTGTACCCCAAAATCCCAGACATCGGCGTTGACGTATCGCCCATCGAGCACTTCGACCAACGTGTACTCGCCCGGCAACAACGGCCCGGCAAGCGTCAGCTTCAGCCAGTACCCGCCGTCCAGCGTCTCATGCTTCAGCTCGATCACGTCCCGCTGTGGCTTCCCCGTCCCAAGCTCCGCAATGCGAAACGAACTGATCCGCCGCTGCCCTTTGCGCACGTCTACACGCTCCAGCACATAGCTGCTGCTCGTCGGTGAGCCCGAAGGCGTTACGCGCCCCGTCTGCCCACTCGTATCGACCACCATCCCCGAACCCGACCCCTCATCGCCTACAGGCTTGTCCAGACGCACAAAAAACGTCGGCTGCGTGGCATGAAGCTGCACATCGGCCTTCTCACCTGCGATGTCCGTCAACCGGTGCGGGCTCGACGCCGGATTGACCTCCGTCTTCAGCGTGTCGTGCCCGGTCTCTGCGTTCAGGTCGCCACCCTGCTGCGGCATCGGCACGAGCTCTGGCCTGCCCTGAAAGCTGTCCAGCGCCACCACGCTGATGTCGTCCGGCAGATGCAGGTCCGGGGCCACCTCCGCGACCTGCGCCGCGCGGTCCGCCTCCATCCGCGCCAGATCTGCGCTGATCACCGGCTTTTGCGAGCCGTTGGCGTGCTCCTGCTTCCACCGCCGCGTCGCTGCCAGGTCCACCAGCTTCAGGGGAATCTCCTCCGCCTCGCCATTGCGCTCGGCAGAGTGAAACCGCACGACGCTGCCAAACACCTCATAATCCAGCACCGTCTGGTAGCTTCCATCGCGCAGAATCAGCCGCTCGCGTTGCTGCTGCGCCCACAGCGGAGCACCCACGGCCAGCGCGACAACAAGCGCGGCAACGCATCCCGACCTGGCAAACCGTAGAAACATAGCTGGAGTTTAGACGCGGGCAACCGCCCTCAGGATGGAGCTTCACGCAAAAGAAGAACGCAGAGCCTGCAGGGAGCGTTGCTCTCTGCGGACTCTGCGTTGCGGGTCTCTGTTGTGGTGTTTAGAACGTCTGTTCCCTGAGCCACTCGCGCAGCTTCGGGCCAAGGTCCTCACGCTTCAGCGCAAACTCTACCGTCGCCTTCAGGAAGCCGAGTTTATCGCCCGCGTCATGCCGCTTGCCTTCGTAGCTGAAGCCGTAGACCTTTTCATGCTGCAGCAGCGCCTTGATGCCGTCCGTGAGTTGCAGCTCGCCACCCGCTCCGGGCGTAATTGTCTCGAGCATCTCGAAGATGCGCGGCGTCAGCACATAGCGGCCGATGATCGCGTTCTGCGAGGGCTGCGTACCGGGCTTCGGCTTCTCCACCATGTCCTTCACGGCCAGCAGGCGCGGATCGCGCGCATCGGGGGTGCAGTCCAGGCAGCCATACGCCGAAATCGCATCGCCTTCGACAACTTCCGAACCCAGGATCGAAGCCTGCGTCTGTTCAAACGCTTCGACCATCTGCTTCATGCAGCCAGCCTTGGAGTCCACAATATCGTCCGGCAGAATCACCGCGAACGGCTCATTGCCAACGATCTCTTTCGCCTGCAGCACCGCATGGCCCAGACCCAGCGGATCGATCTGACGAACCGTGATGATCTTTGCCAGCTTGCTCACCGAGCGCGCGATCTCCAGCAGCGCCGTCTTTTGCTTGGCTTCCAGCGACGCTTCCAGCTCCGCGTTCTTATCGAAGTGGTCTTCCATGATCGACTTGCCACGGCTCGTGACAAAGATGATCTCCGTGCAGCCAGCGGCGACAGCTTCTTCCACGCCGTACTGGATCAGAGGTTTATCGACGAGCGGGAGCATCTCCTTCGGCATCGCCTTGGTGGCGGGAAGGAAGCGCGTGCCCATACCTGCGGCTGGGAAGACGGCTTTGCGAACCTTGATCGACATCTTGGTGTCAGAACTCCATGACAGTGTAGTGTTAGCCAATCGTAACCTAAGGTAATGTGACCTGGTGATCACGCGAAGGTGGGATGAAGTTTCCATCAACACCTTCGCGCACCTTGTAAGGCTTTGACGCTAAGAGTTATAGCACCGGCGAGCCATCATGCAACATGGCCTGCCGTGCAATCTTAATCGGCACCATTCCCTGCAGCATGAGCTGGTCATGGAACTTCTCCAGTGAGAACGCCGCACCCTGCTTCTTGCGAACATCCTCGCGTAGCTTCATGATCTCCAGCTTGCCCAGCGTGTAATAGAGATACAGCGCATCTGACGTGCCACGCTTCGTCTCCACCTCGGCGATCGGCCGCGACTGGTAGCCCTCCTTCACGAAGAACTCCACCGCCTGCCCTGTCGTCATGGGTCCGCCCACGCCTGTGTGCAGGCGGATCGCAACGACAAAGCGAGCATCGCGCAGCAACGCATCCTGCAACTGGCCCAGGCGAATCAGCTTCGCATCGCGCGGCGTCTTCGCCACGGACTCGCCATAACCTTCGTCCAGCATCATCTGCTCGCAGTAGTGCGCCCAGCCCTCTACATTCGTATTCGCCATCACAATCTTGCGGATGCGCGAAGGAAACTGCTTCTGCCACAGGAACTGCACGTAGTGGCCGGGGAACGCCTCGTGCACACTGGTGGATACGATGGTGCCTTCGTTGAAGGCGGCCATGTACTCATCCTGCTTGGCCTTCGGCCAGCGCGGGTCCGGCAGCGTTACGTTGAAGTACGCCTTGTCCGTCCCGGTCTCAAACGCACCTGGAGGGTCCATGGAAGCCTGCGTCGTCGCGCGCATAAACGGCGGCGTCTCTTCCAGCACCGGCTGCGTGTTGGCGGGCAGCGTAATGATGTGGTGGCTGCGAATAAAGCTCTGCAACGAGTCGAACGTCAGCCCGAAGCTCGCGATCAGGTCCTTCGGTGCCGGATGGATCGTCGCCAGCTCAGCCAGCTCCTGCTCCGGAGTCTTCGTCGGGTCAATCTGCTTGGCCACACGCGCAAACTCGGCCTGGTTCTTATGCAGATCAGCCAGCCCGATCTCCAGCAGCTTGCCGAGCGGCGTGTCCACCATCTCCTGCGACGCCAGCATCCTGGAGTACGTCTCCGCACCCCACTTATAGTCGCCGTTGGAGCGTGCCAGCAGATCGTCCTTCATCCACACGCCATAGCTCTTCAGCGCTTCGACCACGGCAGCGTTGCTCTTGGCAAACTCCGCCTGCGCGGCCTTGTCCGTCGCGTCCTTGAACGCTGCAGGCACATCGTTTTCAAAGAAGCTCACATCGCCGTCAATCTGCTGAAGCGCGATCTCCGTGTAGATGTGCGGCGGGTTCTTCAGGTTCTTTCGCGCCTCGGCCAGCGCCTCTGGAATCTGCTTCTCACGAGCCACCGCTGAGCGCAGCCGCGTATTCGCCGGTGCAAACGGCCGCTCCATCAGCATGAAGATGCTGTTGGTCACACCGCTGGAGTAGTTGTCCGGGTTCTTCTCCCACCCGCGAACCGCATCCATCTGCAGGATCTGTGTGCGAATGTAATTCAGCAGCAACTCGCGGTCAGCCCGTGGCCCGGCGTCGAGACCATCGGCCGGGATGGCCGCAATCTTCTTCTCCCACTCCTGCAGGGCGACAACGTTGCTCTTCTCCTCGGCTGCAGAGAAGTTTTCCAGCTTCTCGTCATACTGATGCAGGCCAAGCGCCGTTCCCATGCTGGGGTTATGCGGAAACCAGAACTCATCAAAGAACTGGTCGGAGAGCCGCTGAAGTGTCTGCCCTGCGCCATCGGCAGAGAGGCTTTGCGCATGTGCGATGGGGGCGAAAAGTGCGGAGGAGAGCAGCAGGGCTGCGGCAAGCTGACGCTTCATGCCGCCATTCTACGAGCAGAGATGGCTGTGGAGCGGAACTTCTCACCCTGAACCTAGCGATGATCGACGTGCACCCGCATCTCCATGCGGAACTGCACGGGCTTGCCCTCGCGCATCGCCGGATGAAACTGTGAGCTGCCGATGATCTCTTTGGCACACGGCTTCAGCGAGTCGCTGTCCGCGCTGGTGGTATGAATCTCCGCAGCCTTCCCGGAGGCATCCACCAGGAACGCAAGGTTCACATCGCCGGACGCATCCGAGAGCTTGCTGCTCGAACAGCTTCCCATCGAAATGAGCGAAGGTGCCTGCGTAGCGCTTTGCGCCTGCGCGACTCCACCGGGAAGCGTTGTGAAGGCTGCTGCTGCGACGATAAGGAGGCCCAAGCGTGTCATGCGGCAAGTCTACGCCGTTAGCCGCTCCCTGTCTGGCGGCTGATGATCGGCAACACCGATGGAAGCCGTCTGCGCAACGCTGCCACTCAGCGATCCGACACCACCCAGGCACGGCCCTAAGCGCCAACGGCGCGACCCATAACAGCCTGGGGCGTAGCCCTGGGAACCGGTGCGTCCAAATCCCAAGGGCTGAAGGCCCGACATAGAGATGTCGCCCCACGCCACCTATTGCGTCACAAACGCTAACCCTAAGCCGAAGGCGTCTCGCTCATCATCTGCAACAACTCCCGTGTCTCGCGCAAAACATCCTCTGCCTTGCCTGACGTCAGCGGCCACCGCAAAACACCTTGTGGCGTCAACTGCGCCCCTTGCTTGGCGTACTTCGCGACCAGCTTCATCAACAAGCCGACATGAATGCCCTTACCCGGCTCTAGCGGCGCGTTATGCAGTTTCTCGCTGAACGTCAGAAAGAGCATGTCGCGCATCGGCTTCATCACCGCCACGCCCAGCGGAGAGTTTGTCGCTCGTGTCGCCGTTGCATCGCGCACAGCCTTGGTCGCGTTTGACTCCGTACGGTTCAACGCAGCGCGTGAAGAGAAGTTCAGTGACGCCGTCTGCGGGGCCTGCCCATAGCGTCCTGCAAGCGGACGTGCTGGCGGCGGTGTGCGCCACGAAGACCCAAACGCTGGCTTTGCCTGCACCGCGGGCTTCGCAGGAGCAGCCTTCTTCGGCTCTTCCAGCGCCACGCGCTTGCGCTCGACCTGCGCGATGTGAAGCCGTTCGCAGACCAGTCGAATCTCCGCCGCAGCCAGCAGGTTGAGCACGCTGTCGGCAGGTTTGCCGTAGCGGTCTTCCAGCTCTGCGCGAACGTCCGTCAGCGCCGCCTCATTCTCTGCCCCGGCGATGCGCTTGTACATGCGCAACCGCTGGTTCTCTTCCTCGATATAGCTCTCGTCGATCTTCACCGAGATGCCCAGGTTGATCGTGACCTGCGCACGCTCCTCGCGGCCATCGCCCTTCAGCTTCGATACCGCTTCTTCGAGCATCGTCGTGTACATCTCAAAGCCGATCGCTTCAATATGCCCGCTCTGCTCGCCGCCAAGCATGTTGCCCGCGCCGCGCAACTCAAGATCCAGCGCCGCAATCTTGAAGCCCGCACCAAGGTCGGAGAACTCCTTCAGCGCCGCGAGTCGACGACGTGCCACCTCCGTAAGCTGCTGCTCCGGCGGGATCAGCAGATACGAGTACGCTCGACGGTTCGACCGGCCGACACGTCCGCGAAGCTGGTACAGCTCACTCAGCCCGTGGCGATCAGCTCGGTTGATGATGATCGTGTTGGCCTTCGCAATGTCGAGACCGTTTTCGATGATGCTCGTCGCGCACAGAACGTCGTACTCGCCGTTCATGAAGGCGAGCATCACGCGTTCGAGTTCGGCTTCCGGCATCTGTCCGTGGCCGACGACGACCCGGGCCTGGGGCACCATTTCGCGAATCAGGGACGCCATCTCGTAAATCGTTTCAACTCGGTTGGAAACGAAGTAAGACTGCCCTCCGCGCTCCAGTTCCACTTCGATCGCCGTACGCACCAGTTTCTCGTCGAACTTCGCGACAATCGTCTGGATCGCCATGCGGTCTTTGGGCGGCGTTTCGATCACGCTCATGTCGCGCAGGCCGACCAGCGACATGTGCAGCGTGCGCGGGATCGGCGTGGCCGACATCGCCAAAGCATCGATGGATGCTGACATTTTCTTCAATCGCTCTTTGTGGCGAACACCGAAACGCTGCTCTTCGTCGACCACCAGCAGGCCCAGATCCTGGAAGCGAACCTCTTGTCCGAGCACCGCGTGAGTGCCGATCAGGATGTCCACCTTGCCCTCTGAAACGCGCTCGAGGATCTCTTTTTTCTCCTTCGCGGTACGGAAACGAGAGATCATTTCGACCACAATCGGGAAGTTCGCCATGCGCTTTTTGAAGCTTTCAAAGTGCTGGAAACAGAGCACGGTCGTCGGCGTAAGGACGGCGACCTGCTTGCCATCCTGCACGGCCTTGAACGCCGCCCGCATCGCAACTTCCGTCTTGCCATACCCCACATCGCCGCACAGCAACCGGTCCATCGGCTGCGTGGACTCCATATCCCGCTTGATGTCGGCGATCGCGTTGAGCTGGTCTTCGGTCTCGTTGTACGGGAACGCGTCTTCAAACTCGCGCACCATGTTGTTGTCCGGCGAGTACTGAAAGCCAACAGCGGCGCGGCGTTGCGCGTAAAGCTTCAGCAACTCTTCGGCCATATCTTCCATGGCCTTCTTGACGCGGGCCTTGGTCTTGGACCAGGCCGGGTTGCCAAGCCGATTGAGCTGCGGCGCGGGGCCTGACTCTGTCGACCGATACTTCTGAATGAGGTCGAGGCGCGTGAGCGGCACGTAGAGCTTCGCGTCGTCTGCGAAGTTCAGGATCATCAGCTCAAGCTGCGATCCATCCGGGTTCTCAAGCGCGCGCAGGCCCTCGTACTGAGCGATACCGTGCTCCACATGGACGACGTAGTCGCCGACGGCGAGGTCGCGGAAGTCGGAGACGAAGGCCGCGGTCTTGGAGCGGCGTGCAGGGCGTGCGTGGACGTCGGTGTCGTCGTTGAGATCGTTGGCGCCGACGATCACGAACTGGCGCGCGGTGGTGCGCTCCATGTCGAGCACCTGCACACCGTTGGAGAGCGCAGCGCGCACGATGATGGGCGTGCGCAGGTCCCCGGCGAGGTAGCTGGCCTCGGAGAAGACGTTGGTGTCCGCGCCCATGCCTTCGGAGCGCCAGCCGATGCGATAGCTGACGCCGTACTCCTGCAGCAGACCGGCCACGCGTTCGACTTCGCCCTGGTTGGGCGCGGCGATGAGGACGTGGGCCTGGTTGTCGTGCAGCTTCTTCAACTCGTCGATGAAGGCTGGGATGGAGCCGTGGAAGCGCATCGTCGGACGTGTGGCGAACTCGATCTCGCCGGCGTCGGAGCGGTCGGCTTCGAGCACATCGACAGCGCCAAGCTGATCGAGTTCGAGACCGCCGAAGCTGCGGATGCGATCGAAGAGATCCCATGGTGAAAGGTAGAGGTCTTCGGCTCGCACAAGAGAGCCGATGCCTGCACGTTCGTGACGCTGCTCGACTTTGTTCCACCAGCGCTCGCCCTGGTTTTCGACCATGGCGGGCTCTTCGACGAAGATGGCGGTCTTCGGCCCCATCAGCTCGAGCAGGGTGGAGTTGGCTCCGGCGACGGGTGCGTAGAACTCCCAGCCGGGGAAGATGGTGGCTTCGCGCACGTCGCCGCGCACGTGCTCCTGCAACTCCGCAGGCAGCTCGCCGCCTTCGATTTGCGCGGCTGCTGCTGTGCCGGACTTTGTCAGCCGCGCGTTGATGGCGCGGAGGAGGTCTTCGGTCGCCGGGGTTTCGGTGAGCGGCAACAGCGTAACGTGGTTGAGCTTGTCGGAGGAGCGCTGCGACTCGGGGTCGAAGCGGCGGATGGACTCGATCTCGTCCCCGAAGAAGTCGATGCGGACGGGTCGGTCCTGTTCGGGGCCGTAGACGTCGATGATGCCGCCACGCTGGGTGACCTGACCGGCCATCTCGACGACGTCGACGCGGGTGTAGCCGACGGAGACCAGGTGGTCGACGAGCATCTCGGGCACATGCTCTTCGCCGACGCGGAGTTCAAGCGCGAGCGCAGCGTAGTGGTCGCGGCCAAAAAGCCGCATGCAGACGGCTTCGAGCGGAGCGATGACGAGCTTTGCCGAACCGGTGGCGAGCTTCCAGAGAGCGGCTGCGCGCTGCTCCTGAATTTCGGTGTGTGGCGAGAGATTTTCGAAGGGCAGGACGTCGTGCGCGGGCAGTCGCAGAATCTCGTCGCGGTCGAGCACGCCGGTCAGCTCGCAGGCTGCGTTCACGGTGGCGTGGAGCACCTCGGCGGCTTTGTTGTCGGCGACGAGGAGAAGAACCGGGCGTTGTGCCGCACGGACGAAGTAGGGCAGGTAAAGCGCACGGGCTGTAGCGGTGAGCCCGGACACACGTCTGCGCCCCGTGCCGCCGAGATGTCGGCGTACACGCTCAAAGGGGTCGGTGCTTTCCAGCTCCGCCATGAGATCGCGGACGAAGGGGAGAATCATGCAGGATTCAGTTTACGGGCTCTTGCCGCGGAGTACGCGACTCCACACCAGATCGTTGCTTCGCGACAGCTTGCCCAGGAAGTTGGTGCCGCCAAAACCAATGCGGTCCTTCAGGTTTGCGGGGGAGAGGCGCAGCAATAGCCAGCGGAGGCTATGGCGACGGATGACTACATCCTGCACGGGCCCCTGCTCGAAGAAATATTGCATGCTGTGCGGCGTTCCACCGTAGATGATCAAATCTTTGATTTTGATGTTGATCTCATTTTCGATGAAGTGGGAGCGCATGACAGTAACGAGCGAATCCTTCTCATAACCGGCTGTGTTCATCTGCCAGTGCATCACGGTGGTTTGTTCGCTGCGCCAGCCTCCGAGCAGGCTCAGCCAGCGGCCTTCGCTCGTCCGCACGCCCATTACGAAGCCACCCCGGAGAGTGTTGGAGCTCTCCCACCGACGCCGAAACTCGGCATCTTCAATGGGATTGAGGGAGCCTGCGTTCAGTTGACTCAACTCTTCGTTGCTAATGATATTGCGCACGTCTGGAATGAACTCATAGTCCAACTTCTTCGCGAGACGTCGACGGTAATACATCAGGTTGAATCGCGTTGACTTACCCAGCTTTGCGAGGGTCTTCTCAAAGGTGTCTTCGAGTGGCAGGTGGGTTTCAATCATGCGGGTGCGGGTAGCCCACAAGTAGTTGCCGTTCGAGCGCATATCGCCTTCAACTAGCTCCGTCCCCCCCACTTTGAAACTCATCATGGCCACGGATGCCTTGCGCTCCATCAGCAGACGCAGAGACTCGGAAACGGCTTGAGCACGATGTTCTTCCAGCGAGATGACAGAGCGTAAACCGCTGGTGTCCGGCGTTGTGTAGATACCGGTTCGGAAGCCTTTTACTTTGTACTCCGCGAAGGTGACTACATAAGCGAGGTCTTCGGCTTTCAAGTTTGTGAGGCTGCCGTTGTACCCACAGATCCCAAGCACCATCACAAAACGTTTGTGCCTTGCGTCATTTCCCTTCAGGAAGTGCCCCAGCCAATGCATCCCACCGGGCTGATTGCAGTTGACCGCAAACTGCTCCAGCACAGGAGAAAGTTCGAGGATGTTGGAGACATCTTCGACAAAAACACCGCTGACCTGCAGACCTGATATGTGCATGCGCGACAAGAAAACGTCCATAACCGGAGTTGCCGGAAACCGCTGATTTGTCCATCAACGATGAAAGGGGGTATGAGTGCTTTCCTGAGAAGCAACTCTAGCCGGATTGCATGCTCAACCCTTTTAAACTGTCTCAAACATAAGGCGCGCCACGACATTTTTGCAATGACGAAAATGACGCACGATGTTTGTTGCAAGCAACTGCCAGTTTTGCAAGGCACTACAAGCGATTTGTTCCCATGGTAAAAAGTGCGCCAAACTATCGTCAAGCGATGTTTTGGTGAGGTGCTTGGCTTGACTCTACTTTGTTGATGGCGGCGATAAGGGTTGGCGCAATCTTACTCTTGGTTCGCTATGGCTTGAATTTGGGAAATAAATATTGGCTGCTTTGTAACAAAAGCTTGATTTGCCATGCCGAAAGTATCTGCAAGGGAGATAGCTACCAGTGGTGAAACCACTGGTAGCTATGGCTTACTTACGGATGTCCTGCTTGAAGCAACTCCTCTTACAGTCCTTTGCCTGCGTCCTGGGTTTCCTGTTCAAGCGACAGGCCTGCCATCGATTGACCGTACTCCAGCAGTGTGACCATGAAGACGCCGCCGCAGATGTTGCCGAGCACGGCGTATAGCAGCCAGTGCGGATAGGCTGTCCAAATGATCTCGTGGCGAAGGACGGCGGTGATGATTTCGCCAGAGGTCGCGATGCAATGGGCGAAGCTGCCCAGGCCGACGACAAAGGTCAGGACCCAGATGATCATGACGGAGCCGGTGATGGAGTGGGACCCGCTGACCAGCCAGGCGGTGGTGGCGATGATCCATCCGCCCATAACGCCGGACCAGAAGATCGCTGCGGGGTGCACGGCGGCGGAGTCCATACCCATCTGCGCGATCGCGTGGACGATGGGTTGCGGCAGCGCTGGCGTTAGCGCGATGAGCGAAGCGAAGAGGAACGCTCCCAGAACGTTCGAAGGCAGGACGATGCTCCAGAGGCGCATCGTGTTCCAGAACTGCTTCTTTTCGGCGAGCACCAGAGCGACCGGGTAGAGCGTGTTTTCGGTGAAGAGTTGCGAGCGCCCGAGGATGACCACGATGAAGCCGAGCGGGTAGAACATACGCGAGAGGATGAAGGCGTGTGCGCTGTTGCCCAGCGTGGCCATGATGATGCCGACGCCGAGCGCGGAGAGCCCCATGAACATGCCGCCGGTGACGCCGGAGATGGCGAGCGAGAGCGAGGTGCGCTTCAGCTCGGATTCGGCGTTGCGGGCGACCTGCTTGTAGATCTCTTCGGCGCTGGGGCGCTCAAGGTTCTTCTGCGAAGCTTCCTGGGGTGGCTGGGGTTCCGGCTGCTGCTCGCTTTCAGGCGAGGTCGCGTCCGTGGGCCGGGTGAGGCTGTCGACGGGAGAAGTCTTTTCGTCTGGCAAAGGGGCGGCCTCGAGTGTGGGATGCTTCGAGACCATGAGATGCGTGTGGAGCTGCAGGCGGCTATGCGCTAGGCGGCAGAGGCCTGTAGTTCGCCTTCGGCGAGGCTGAGGGCCTCGGCGTCATCCTGTTCCTGCGGTTGCGTGGCGCGCGTGGCGAGCTCCCAGGCGGAGCGGTCGCGGAGCAGACGCTGGACGAGCGCGGTGTGCATGGCGTGGCCGGCGCGTTCTGCAACGACACGTCCCCAGATGCGTTTGCCTGCGAGAGCGAGGTCGCCGATGAGGTCGAGCACCTTGTGGCGAACGAACTCGTCGGAGAAGCGCAGCGGGCCATTTTTGACGCCTGTTTCGCGGTCGGTGGCGAGCTTCGAGAGGATGATGGCGGACTGGTCGCTGACGCCGCGGATGAGGCCCATGTTGCGCAGCATCGGCTCGTCTTCGATGAAGCCGAAGGTGCGGGCGGGGGCGATCAGGCTGGCGTAGTCGCCTGCTTCGAGGTCGCCGGCGAAGGTCTCGTGGCCGATCGGCGAGGGGAAGTCGATCATGTAGTCGATCTCGTAGCCTTCACCGGGGTAGACACCGATGAACTTGGCGTTGGGGCCTTCGCCTTCTCGGACTTCGACGGGCTTCAGGATGCGGATGTACTCGCGCTTGCGGCGCTGACGCTTGAAGCCAGAGGCCAGCATCGCTTCGACGTAGGGACGGGCCGAGCCGTCGAGGATGGGCACTTCGAGGTTGTCGATTTCGACGATGACGTTGTCGACGCCGAGGCCGACGAGCGCGCTGAGCAGATGTTCGGTGGTGGAAATGAGCACGCCCTGGCGCATCAGCGAGGTCGCGTAGCTGACCTTGGCGACGTTGCGGCCGTTGGCGGGAATTTCGTAGCCGTCGAGGTCAGAACGGCGAAAGACGATGCCGGAACCGGCGGGAGCAGGGATCAGGCGCATCGAGACTTCGGCACCGGAGTGGAGTCCCACGCCGGTGAAGGCCAGCGGCCCGGCGATGGTCTGCTCGAATTGGGTTTCTATCGCCAGCGTTCTCTTCCTGCCCGACGGAGGGGGCAACGCAACGTTACATCTCCGTCGTAGAGGCAAGAGTAGCGCGGTCAAGGATGACCGGTGTGTGGCATTTTTGCCACAGGTGGCGGATCGGATTCCGGCTAGAAGAGGCGTTCGGAGCGGCGCAGATTGCCTGCCGAGCCTATGTTGATGAGCGTAAACGAGAAGCGGTAGACGCCTTCGTTTCGGGTGGAACCGAGTTCGTACTTGCGGTACTCGACGGAGAGGCCGCAGCAGTTCCAGTTGTAGCTGGTCTGGAGCGAGCCGTACTGCAGGCTGGCGTTGTCGAGGTCGATTCCGGCGTTGGCGGCGGCCGCGAAGCCCGGCTTGGTGGGGGCGCCGTAGCCGAGCAGGAAGCGCATCTGCTGGAAGGTCGAGTTGGCCGAGGATTGCAGGGTCGAGGTGTTCTTGGTCGTGTTGATGATCTCTGTGTACGAGCGGCCGGGGGCGTTCAGGTTGGCGTAGGAGACGCCGCCGAACCACTGGTTCTCATGCACGTCGAGGAAGACGTTATTGCTGGTGAAACGCTTCGCGCCGGGGTCAAGGTCGAAGTCCCACTCAATGTCCGTGTGGCCCGAGGTGCGGAAGCGCATCCGCGAGACGACCGGCGAGATATCGCGCGGCTCGGTGAGGTAGGCGATGCCGCTGAGGTCCAGCGTGGCGTCGAAGATATTCCGTCGGCTGTTGATGACCGCGCCGCCGAAGCCGGGGTCAAAGAAGCGCTTTTCGGCGACCTTCCACGAGAACCACTCCTTCTGCTGCGGCGTTTGCGGTTTGCAGGTGGTTTTGGGATGGTGACCGCTGGCGCGTGTGGGCAGGTCGGCGGCGGTCGCGTCGGCAGAGGTGATGCCGTTGGCGTCTGTATCGCTGGTGGAGGTGGGCAGGAAGCTGTCATGCGCGCCTGTGCTGTCGCTGGTGGCGGTCTTTGCGTCGGACTGGACGGGGCAATCGTTCGCAGAGGCCTTCTTTGGCCTGGCGCGGAAGTAGAGGTGCTGGGTGACGCCGTACTCGAGTTCGTTGGTGTCGGAGGCGAGATCGACATCGTCAAAGCGCAGGAGGCTGAGGAAGTTGTCGATGCCGCGCACGTTGCGATAGGTGAGCTCTGGCTCGATAGTGTGGCGGACCTCGGTGCCGAAGTACTTCTGCCAGCGGGTCGGCACTTCGAAGGTGCGTTCCAGCACGGGCGCGCGCAGGTCGAGCTTCATATCGAGCGAGGTGCGATCGACCGGGACGTTCACCTCCACGGGAGTCGCTGCGGCACCGTAGGGGGTCGTGCGGCTCTTGGAGTAATGGGTTTCGCGAAGCGCGATGGAGCCGACGCCATTCCAGCCTTCGGCGTGGAACGGGAGAGCGAGTTCGCCACGGATGTCGGCGCGAGGAACGACACCCTGCGTGCTGAAGTTGGGCTGCACGCGCTTCAGGCCGCCGACGGAGGCGTTCACCGTCCAGAGGAACGGAGTGCGGCCGAGGTGGTGGTCCATGGAGTTCGCTTCGAAGGTGGGCGCGTGGAAGATGCGGACTTCCTGCCCGGCGATCGCCTGCCCTGCCGAGTTGGTGTACGGCACGCGCTTCAGGCCCTGGTAGCGTTCGAAGCGCCCGTCGAAGATGAAGCCGTTGGTGGTGTGCGAGATGTAGGCCAGGGAGGTGATGTCGGAGCTGACGGCCTGGTTGAAGTTGTTGTTGAAGGCCTCGCGGTAGACGTAGGAGCTGAGGTACTCAGCGTCGCCGACGGCGCGGGTTTTCTGCGTGAAGTCGCGCCGGAAGCTGCCTGTGACGTCCTGCCCGCCCTGGTTGATGTAGAAGCCATTGGTGTCGTAGTAGCCGCGGTCCTGGAGCGCGGAGAAGTGGGCGCTGGCGAAGTCGAGGCCACGGCCGCGGTAGCGGAAGGTGCCGGACTCGGAGAAGCCGCGGGAGGAGAAGTACTCGAAGCCTGCGGTGAGGTCGGCGGAGCGACCGAGCACGAGGTAGACCTGTTCGCCGAAGATGAAGCCTTTGGTCGAGGACTGGCTGATGACGGGGATCAGCAGGCCGCTCTGGCGGGCGGTGGCGTCGACCGGGTGCGTGACGTACGGGAGGAAGAGGATGGGGACGTTCAGCAGGCGGAAGGTAGAGCCGGAGGCGTGCGCCTTCTGGTCATCGACCCAGATGTGGCTGGACGAGAGAAGCCAGTCGGGCTTGGGGAGCTGGCAGCTCGTGACCCAGCCGCTGTAGACGTCGTAGCGTGTCGCGCCGGTCTTGACGACCATCTTGCCGCCGAAGAGAAACGCCTGCGGCTGGTGGTTGAGGATGGCTGCGCCGTTGTGCATCCCGACGGAGCCCTGCACGTCGTAGAAGCGGCCGGTGCCGGAGCGGATGTTGTACGAGCCCCGGCTGGCGGTGATGGACTCGTCGTTGTCGTCGGTGGTCAGGTGCAGATGGCCTTCGGCGGTGGCTTCTCCGGTGGCTTCGTTGTAGGTGACGGTGTCAGCGCGAAGGGTGCGTCCACGGTAGTGAACCTCGACGGAGCCGTCGAGCAGAAGGGTGTCGCCGTGGCGGGATTGGGTGTCGCTTTCGAAGACTGCGCGGTCGTCAGCGGGCAGCGCGGGCGCGTAGGGAATGGCTCGCGGGACGGTGCTGAGGTCGGGAAGACCAGCGCTGGAGGTATCTACCACGGCAGGAGGTGCCGATTTCGTCACCTCCTGTGCTGCGAGATGTTGATGAAAGGCAGCCGGTGCGATGGTACTTATGAGGAACAGGGCCCCGTTCCAGCGAAGACTGCAGCGCCGCGAGAGCTTCACGAGCGATGCGCAGATTGAAGTCGGTCGAGCCACTGAGATTGAGATTAGACCATTGCGCGGGCATCGCGTAGTGGACAAAAGCCAGCAGGGGTGACGGACGTGAGCATTGGTGGAGGAGCGCAGCGGGAAACAGTGGCCGACGAGAGCCAACTCCTGCTCACGGGTACGGACGGAGCTGCAGGCAGCGGGCTGAAACAGGCTGTGGCAGAACGGCTTGCGGCGCACCGCAATCGCCGCGCCACCGAACAGGCCCACGCCGAAGAGAGCCAGGCGATGGCGATGGCCCGGGCAGAGCGCGTTCGCAAAGAAAGCCGCCGTGGAGCCAGTCTGGTACGCGATGCCGTGGCCGCACGCTACGAACAGAGCCAGAGCTACCGAGAGTTTCTTGCTGCCGAAGCCGAACGGGCGATTCAACAGGCACAGGCAGAGGCCGAAGTGGCCGCGCTGACCATGCGCGCCGTGGCCGAAGCCCAGCAGAAGCTGCTGGATGAGCTTGCCGAGTACGACCGGCCCAAGCTGGTGGTTTCCGAGTTTGTCCCGGAGCCGATGAAGGCTGAGATTCGTTCAGAGCTGGCGCATGAGCTGGCAGACATTGTGCTTGGCGCGCAGGAGTTAATCGCCGAGCCGATAGGGTTGTCGATTGTTGAGCAGCCGATGATTTCGGAAGCTGCTCCGGCGATTTCCATGCCCGTGGGCAAGGTCTCCGTGCGCATGCCGGAAGAGTTTGCGGCGAAGTCGCGGACCGATAGCGTTCGTCAGAGCCGGATCGTGGAGCAAAGCCCGGAAGAGCTGGCCGAGCTTGAGGACGAGATCGCATTCCGTCTGGCCCCGGAGTTTGCTCCGATGGCGATGGAGCTGACGCCGATCCCGGCCAACATCATTGAGTTTCCGCGGCAGTTGATTGCGCCACGCAAGGCGCGTCCCCGACTGGCAGAAGGCCCGTTGATGGACGAACCGCAGGCAGAGACCTCGGCAGCCTCTCCGCAGCTCCGCATCTTTGAGGTGGAAGCCGATCAGGTTGCGATCGAGCCGGAGCCGGTCGAGAGCTTTCAAGGCGCGCCGGAGTGGCAGAGCCTTCTGCTTGAGTCCTACGTTTCGGTAGAACATCCGACGCCGAACGAGGCACAGGCGCAGTTCACCTTTACGCCGCAGCCTGCACCGATGCAGCGCCGCGTGATCGCGGTGGCGGTGGACGGCATGTGTGTGGCGACGGCGTACCTGCTGTTCGCTACCGCTGTGGCTTATATCTGTGGCCCGAACCTTGCGGCTTCAAAAGCGAGCACGCTGGCGGGCGCTTCGGCAGCGGTAATTGCGCTCTTTTACCTCGCCTATCAAATGCTGTTTTTCACGTTCTCGGATGCGACGCCGGGTATGCGCTACGCGCACATCGCTCTGTGCACGTTTGGCGATGACTATCCGACTCGCAAGGAGATGCGCCGCCGCACACTGGCGAACCTGCTGGCGGCTTGCCCGCTGGGGCTGGGGTTTGCGTGGGTGCTGCTGGATAACGATCGGTTGGGATGGCATGACCGAATCTCGAGAATGTATCAGCGTGCTTACTAAAGCGCCGAAAAAATTCACCTAATCAAAAATATTGCTGACGTCCGGTTTTCAAAACCGGACGTCGCTGCGTGCGCCGGGTCTATTTGGGAATAGATTGCAGTTTTTGATATCGCATGGGGGGCAGTCGTCGTACGATGAAGACACGATTACTCCAGCAATAGCAATAATTTCCGTCGTCCGTTGACAGAGATTTCTTAGGTGCATGATGCCGCATTGGCAATTTGACCCCGCATCTGTGTTCTTAGCGGGTACGGCCGTAGAACTGATGTTTGCGTGCACGATGCTTGTGATTGCTCTGAGCGATCGGCGCACGCAGGGAACACGCTGGTTCAGCGCGATGGCGGCATTGAATCTGGTCGGCACGTCGTTTCGTCTGTGGCACGGTCGTGACGACCGCCTGATTTGGGATATCCGCTTCGCTGCGTGGGCTCTGCTGACGGGCTTTCTGATGCATGGGGGTGTTCAGTGGTTCGCTGCGCGCCGCAAGCCAAAGTACCAGCCGTGGATACTTCTTGTAACCGTGGTTTTGTTCCTTTGCGGGATCAATCCGGGCTCCAGACAGCTTGAGATCCTGTTCCTGCTGCGAGTTGCCGCCCTCGCGCTGTATGGGCACATGATGTGGATGCTGTGGCGGCCAAAGCTTGTGGCCCTGCAAACGGCGACCCGCTGGAGCGCGTTCTCCCTTGTTCTGATGGCACTGCTGCGGATCGTGCGGATGCTCATGCATCTTGGACTGCTCCCTGCTGCCTCGTCGGCTGGGCTGGACCATCTCCGGGAGCTTGGCCTGGCCGCCACGATGTTTACGGAACTGTCGTTTGTGGCCCTGTACGTTGCGGAAGTGAAGATGCGTCTGCATGAGGAGACGCGTATCGACGTGCTGACGGGGTTGAAGAACCGCCGGGCGTTTGAAGAGTTGGCGCAGCGTGCGGTAGAAACCGCGGTGGCGCGAGGCTACGCGCTTTCCATGCTGATGCTGGACCTTGACCACTTCAAGACGCTGAACGATACCTGGGGCCATGTGGTGGGGGACCGCGCGTTGAGCCTGGTTGGCTCCGTGCTGGTGAACACGATGGGTGACGGGATGCTCGTCATGCGGCTGGGTGGCGAAGAGTTTGCGGTCCTGCTGCCTGAGATGGAGATGGACGAAGCGCAGGCTGTTGCGGAGACGCTGCGCGCTGCGGTCGCAAAGTTGAAGCTGAGCCAGGATGGCGAAGAAGTTTCGGTGACCGCGTCGCTGGGAGTGAGCTCTCTGCAGCGGGGCGAAGTGACGTGGCAACTCATGTTGCAGCGCGCGGACGTAGCTCTGTACAGAGCGAAGGCTGCGGGCCGCAATCGTGTGGAGCGCTGCGTTGCAGGAACGCATCCTCCGATGCCGCACTCGGGTGAGATGTCGGCGTGGCAGAGGATGTTTCGCGGGCAAGGGCCGTTGCTGTAGCTGCTTGCTGCGGGGCTATTCGCCGAGAGCTTTGCGAAGGACGCCATGGGCCTGCGCGAGCTTTGCTTCGGCGCTGGTGCGGTCCGTCGATTGCTTCAACATGACGATGGCGATTTTGACGCTCATGCCTGCGCTCCGCAAGGTTTCTGCAGCAAGCGAAAGGTCTGCGCCGGTGGCGTCCGCGACGATGCGCTCGGCACGTTTGACGAGTTTTTCATTGGTCGCGCGGACGTTGACCATCAGGTTGCCGTAGGTGGCTCCGGTACGCACCATCACGCCGGTCGAAAGCATATTGAGCACCAGTTTGGTGGCCGTGCCGGCCTTCATGCGTGTGGAGCCCGTGACCACTTCTGGGCCGGTGACGGGCGTGATGGCGATCTCGGCGGCCTGCGCGAGCGCGGAGTTGGCGACGCAGCTAAGACCGATGGTGAGAGCGTTGAGGTTGCGCGCGTATTCGATGGCACCGAGCACGTAGGGCGTGCGTCCGCTGGCGGCGATGCCGACGAGTGTGTCGTTTGAGGTGAAGCCTGCGCTGTGCAGGTCGTTGGCTCCGGCGACGTGTGAGTCTTCGCTGTGTTCGCTGGATTTGCGCAGTGCGCTGTCGCCACCGGCGATGAGCCCCTGGACGAGGGAGGGGTCTACGGAGAAGGTGGGAGGGCACTCGCTGGCGTCCAGTACGCCGAGGCGGCCGCTGGTTCCTGCGCCGATGTAGAAGAGTCGGCCACCGTGCTGGAAGCGGTCGGCGATGCGGTCGACGGAGGCGGCGATCTGCGGCAACTCTGCGCGAACGGCAGCGGCGATCTTTGCGTCTTCGTCGTTGATCGTGGTGAGCATTTCGAGCGTCGACATGCTGTCGAGCTGCTCGCTGGCGCGGTTGCGCTGCTCGGTGGAGAGTGCGGCGAGGTCTTCCGCGGAAATGGCCATGCTGGGATCATCGCGCAGTGGAGAGGTGGGATGCAATGAAGTTACGGCTAATAGCGGCATGGAAAAAGGCGATGAGGCTGGTGGGGCTGCGAAACTCTGTGGGACGATAGAACGATGGCGGACGGAGAAAGTTCAACCGAATTGCAGGCTGCGCATTCTTCTACAGTGGCGTGGCAGTCAACGGAGTTTCGAGCCTTTGCCGCATCGCGGCTGTTGGGCACCATCGGCGCGGAAGCGCAGGCCGTTGCGGTGGCGTGGCAGGTGTATCAGCTGACGCACTCTGCGCTGGCGCTGGGATACACGGGCCTCGCGCTGTTCCTGCCGGGCATGTTCTTCGTGCTGCCTGCGGGGCACCTGGCAGATTTGGCTGATCGTCGCTCGGTGATTCTTGGCTGCTACACGATGCAGCTGCTGGCGACGGCTTCCCTTCTGCTGCTCACGCTGCACGGCATCCACAACATCTGGGCGGTGTATGGCCTTCTGTTTCTCATCGGCACAGGGCGTGCGTTTGCGGGGCCGGCGCAGTCGTCGATTCTGCCATCGCTGGTGCCGAAGGAACACTTTCTGAACGCGGTGACGTGGGGCGCAAGCATCTTCCAGACGGCGAACGCGTTGGGGCCGATGGTGGGCGGCTTGCTGTTCACGCTGCCGCTGGCGAAGTGGTTTCCGAAGATCGGGCATCTACAGGGCGCGCCCATTGTGTACTGTTTCACGCTCTGTGCGTTTGCGTTGTTCCTGGTGAGCATGCTGCGGATTCATCCGCGTGAGGCTGCGGAGAAGAAGGGTTTCACGATGGGCGCGGCGCTGGACGGGCTGCGTTATGTGGTGAAGACGCGCCTGCTGCTGGGTTCGATCTCGCTGGATCTATTTGCGGTGTTGTTTGGCGGCGCGGTGTCGTTGCTGCCAATCTTTGCGCAGGATGTTCTGCACGGCGGCGCGCAGGCGTTGGGTCTGCTGCGTGCGATGCCGAGTGTGGGTGCGTTGCTGGTCTCGCTGTTGCTCTCGTTGCGACCGCTGAAGCGTCGCGCGGGGCGCACGATGCTGATGTGCGTGGGCGGCTTTGCGACAGCGACGATCGTCTTTGGCCTGAGTCGCAGTGTGTGGCTGAGTTGCGCGGCTCTGTTCGTTACAGGCGCGTGCGACATGGTGAGCGTCGTGGTGCGGCAGAGCATTCTGCAGTTGGCGACTCCACCGGAGATGCGTGGCCGCGTTTCGGCGGTCAACTGGCTGTTCCTCGGCGCATCGAACGAACTGGGTGAGTACGAGAGCGGCGTGACCGCGTACTGGCTGGGCGCTGTGCGTGCGGTGGTTGTGGGCGGTGTGGCAAGCCTTACGGTGACCGGGCTGTGGAGTGTTTTCTTCCCGGCGCTGCGCCATGCTGATGAACTGACGCCGGAGAGTTTGCGTGCGGTCGAAGCGCAGTTCGCCACGACCGAGCCCATGCAGTAGGCTGGTCTGGATCGACCAGAGTTTAGAAGGAGTTTTGCCGATGACCAAGGGAGCAAAGGTTGCGCTGGCCTCTGTCGCCGCGCTGATACTGGCGGTGGGGATTGAGGTCACCTACATCAAGCATAAGCGTGCGGTAGAAGCGAACGAGCCAACGGCTTCGACGCAGCCGCAGTATGGGGCTTCGCGCAAGCTGACGGCGGATGATGATGTTTATCTTCGCAAGCTGCGTCCGGACTCGCTGAAGGATGCGCGTTCGCTGATCGGCAAGACGGTGTGGGTGTCGGCGGGCGACCAGCTGGATTACTACGTGGACACGGGCAACCATGTTGATTACTCGAAGCCTGCAGGCGTGCTGAAAGGCGCGGAGCCGCTCGAGATCAAGGCTGTGTTTGAAGAAAAGGCACCGGACTCAGGCCGCGCGGTGCAGCGTATTTCCGCGGGCGAACGCCATGTGCTGTTTGCGTTCACCATGCCGAAGGGCGAGAACCCGAAGCAGCTTTATGCGGTGGCGACCGGTCATTACGAAGGCGGCATTTACGAGTTCATCAACGATGAAGTTTTCTTTTACGACGATCCGCACACGCTGTACAAACACTGGAGTGCCGATGCCTGGGCGCATGTCGATAAGCATGAGTGCGCGGTGGGCATGAGCGAGAACCAGTGCATGCTGGCGCTCGGCCAGACGATTGACCCGCACGGCGACACGATGGGCGATCGCAGCGTGACGTACCAGAACGGTGGGCATCCTGTGACGGCAGACTTTGTGAATGGTAAGGCTGTGAAAGTGTCGAAGGACAGCTAGCTATACGGTAAGCGTAGAGAGACATGAGACAAAGGCAGACAGTAGACAGTAGAGAAAAGCGATGGCCGCCTCATGAGGCGGCCATCGCTTGTTTGCTGCTCTTTACTGTCTACGCTCTACTGTCTTTCTGCTCGCCCTCTACCGAAAGAGCAGGGGCAGAATGGTGACGAGGTTCTCGCGCCAGACGGGCCATTGGTGGGCTCCGGGTGTTTCGTTGGCCTGGAGGTTGTAGCCCTTGGCCTTGGCCCACACGGCGAAGTCGCGGTTGGCTTGCAGCAGATGGTCGTCGGTTCCGACAGAGGTCCAGAAGAGCTTGTAGTTAGCGGTCTTCGGATTGACGTTGGGAGCGAGTTTGTCGAAGTCATGCAAGTGCAGCGCGGCGCTCATGCCCGCGACGTAGGCGAACTGCTCCGGATGGCGCAGGCCGAGGGTGAGAGTTTCAAGGCCGCCCATCGAAAGCCCGGCAACGGCGCGGTTCTCGCGGCCTTTGGCGGTGTTGTAGTCGTGCTCTACGGCGGGCATCACTTCGGTTTCAAGCGAGTCGATGAAGCGGTCGGAGTTGAGGCTGACGCGGTCAGGTTGCTCCCACTGCCCGAAGCCGCCGGTGAGGAAGGTCCAGTCCCCGTAGCCGAGCGGCATGACGACGATCATGGGCTTGGCCTTGCCGCTGGCGATCATGCTGTCGAGCACGAAGTGCGCTCGGCCAACCGAGGTCCAGGCCTTGTTGTCGTCGAGGTAGCCGTGCAGAAGATAGAGCACGGGATAGCCCCCTTTTTTCTTTGCGTCGTAGCCTGCGGGCGTGTAGACGAGGTACTCGCTCTGGTTGCCCGGAAGGTTCAGGGCGACGTGCGTGGTGAAGCGGTGCAGCGTGAGCGTGCCGTGTGCGACGTCGGCGAACTGCCATGGCTCGGCGGGTGTGCCGGGCACGGTGACGAGGCTCTCAAGGCCCATGAAGCTGTTGTGTACGTCCCGCTGCACGGGGTCGGGCTGGTGGACGCCATCGACGAGGAAGGCGTAGTCGTAGATCTCTGGCCGCAGCGCTGCGGTGGTCACGCTCCAGATGCCGTCGTCGCCGCGCGTCATGGGCAGCGGTTTCAAGAGAGTGTCGATCGTGAGCTTTACGTCCTGCGCGTTGGGTGCTGCGACGCGGAAGGTCACGGTGTGATCGGCATGCACTTCGGCGGAGCGACCGAGCAGGGATGGCGGCGGCAGTGGCGCCTTGGCTGGAGCTGCGCTCTGCGCGATGGCGAGCGGGGACACAAGGGCAAGTGTGGCGATCAACAGGCTCTTCATACCCGGAGTGTACGCCTGTCGTTGCCGTGGAGGTGGCCGCCGGAAGCCGCTGAGAAAGGGAACGCGGTAAAGCACAAAGGGACACGGTAGCTTGCAGCCGTGTCCCTCTTGCGATGCTTTGTTGTGCAGGATCAGCCTGTGTTGCGAAGGCCTGCGCTGATGCCGTTGATCGTCGCGGTGATGGCGCGGTCGAGCTCTTCGCTTCCCTCGCCTGCGCGCTTGCGGCGCAGCAGCTCCACTTGCAGCAGGCTCATCGGATCGACGTACGGATTGCGCAGCCGGATGGAGTTGGAGAGAACTTCGTTGCGCTCGAGCAGCTCGGTCTGGCCGGTGACGGCGAGGACCATGCGGCGCGTGCGATCGAACTCATCGGAGAGCATGGTGAAGACGCTCTCACGCAGCGCTTCGTCTTCGACGAGCGTGGCGTAGTGGCGAGCGATGCCGAAGTCGGCCTTGGCCAGCGCCATCTCGACGTTGCGGATCATGTCGAGGAAGAGCGGGAAGCTTGCAGCCATCTCCTGCAGCAGCGTGAGGCCGCCACCGTAGCGGTTGGCAAAGGTTTCGAGCGCGTGACCGACACCAAAGTACGCGGGCACGACGTGGCGAGACTGCATCCAGCCGAAGACCCACGGAATGGCGCGGAGGTCGGCCATGGAGCGCTTTTTGGTGGCGCTGGCGTCGGCTCGTTTGGCCGGGCGCGAGCCGATGCGGGCGTGCTCAAGTTCGGCGACCGGAGAGCCCTGCTCGAAGTAGGTGAAGACGTCGGCGTTGTCGACGATGTGCTTCTGGTAGAAGGCGAAGCTGTCGGCGGAGAGCTCGTCGAGCGCGGCCTCCCAGGAGCTTTCAATCGCGCCGGTGAGATGCGTGGTGTTCTCGACGGTCCGGTCGGGGCGTGCGATGGCGTCGAGCGAGGCGGCGATCATCAGTTCGAGATTGCGTTCGGCAAGGACGACGTCGGAGTACTTCCAGTGCAGCACCTCGCCCTGCTCGGTGAGGCGGGCTTCGCCGGTAAAGCTTTCGAGCGGCTGCGCGTAGATGGCGCGGTGCGTGGGGCCGCCGCCGCGGCCGACTGTGCCGCCGCGACCGTGGAAGAGCCGCAGCTTCACACTGCACTCACGGGCGACCTCGTGCAGCGCACGGTGGGCCTTCCAGATCTGCCAGGTGGAGGCGATCATGCCGCCGTCCTTGTTGGAGTCGGAGTAGCCGAGCATCATCTCCTGGCGGCCGTTCCAGGAGGCCAGCAGCGGCTTATAGGCTTCGCTGGTCCAGAGCTCGCGGCAGATGGCGGGAGCGCGTTCGAGGTCTTCAATCGACTCAAACAGCAGCACAGGTTGCAGGCCGGGATCGTCCTGCGTTCCTTCGACGTGAACGCCGCTGGTGCGCGAGAGCCAAAGCACGCGCAGCGCATCCTCAGCGTTCGATGCGCCGGAGACAACGTACTGCGTGATGCTGTTTGGTGACGCGCGTTTGAAGTCGGCGACGGCGCGAAGCGTGTTGACGACTTCGGCGGTCTGCTCAGAGATAGCGGGTGGCAGCTTGCCGTCTTCGCTCCAGGAGTTCAGCTCGCTGACCGCGACTTCGTGCACGCGGGCGTGCTGGCGAATGTCGAGCGTCTGCAGGTGCAGACCGAAGGTGCGGACCGCGATGATCAGCGGCGAGATGTACTTCTCTGCAAGGCGTGCGCCGTGGTTCCGGGTGAGCGAGCTCCACAGCAGCGTGAGGTCGGCGAGAAACTCCGTGGCGTGCAGGTACGGCGGCAGCGCGGCGTACTTGCTGAGCGCGAGGTTGCGGAACATGCTGGACGCGGGCGCGCCGCCGAGGCGGAGCGTCATGGCGGCGAGGTGGAAGCGGACAGCTTCGTTCGGCACCTTGTGCAGCGCGTGTCCGTGTCCGGCCAGCTTCAGCTCGTGCAGGGTCTCGTCGAGGCGGGCGCGCAGCTCGTCGGAGACAGGCGCCTGGTGCTGCGAGGAAGCCAGCTCGTCGAAGATGCTGTTCAGTTCGCCGAGGTAGTAGCGGAAGAGCAGGTCGCGTCCCATGCCGAGTGCTTCGGCGGTGGTGTCTGCGGTGACGAAGGGGTTGCCGTCGCGGTCGCCGCCGATCCAGGAGCCGAAGCGGACGAGCACGGGAAGGTCGAGCAGGCTGAAGTGCGTGTCCGGGTCTTCGTGCGGGAACTCGGCGTCGAAGGCCGCGGCGAGCTCGCGGTAGAGCGTGGGCACGGTGGCGAAGATGGACGCCTCGTAGTAGTCGAGGCCCATGCGGATTTCGTCGCGCACGGTGGGGCGAGCATTGCGGACATCGTCGGTCTGCCAGAGTGCGGTGATCTCGGCGAGCACCTCTTCGGCCAGCTCGTCGAGTTCGCTGGCGGGGACGGCGATGCCGTCGAGTTGCTGTAGCAGATCCGAGATGGAGCGGCGCTTGAACATCACGCTGCGACGCGCCACTTCCGTGGGGTGCGCGGTGAAAACGGGCGTGATAACGATGTCGGCGAGCAGCTCGAGTACCGCTTCGCGCTGGTAGCCTGCTTCGCGCAGACGGCGCAACGTGCCGCGGAAGCTGCCACGCTGCAGGTTGGCGGTGCCGTTCAGCAGACCGGCTCTGCGACGGCGCTTGCGGTGGTTCGTCTCGGCCAGGTTGGTGAGTTCGAAGTAGAACGCGAAGGCGCGTGCCACCTGGTAGGCGCGGTGAGGATCGGCGGCGATGGCGTGGGTCAGCTCCAACGCCTCGGCCAGCGCGCGGGTGGCGGCCTCATGGTCGCCAGCGGAGTCGGCCTCGCGCCGGGCGATGGTGGTGCGACGCAGGTTCTCTACCGCGTCGAAGAGTTCGTCGCCGCCCTGCTCACGCAGTACCTGGCCCAGCAAAGAGCCGAGCGAACGAACGTCGCGGCGCAGAGGCGCCTGCTTGCTTTCAAAGTCCCGGGCTTCGAAGTCGCGAAGCCGATCGGCCCACGAGGCCGGAGTCCACAGCGATGACATAGTTTGATTCTCCCATGCGATTACCGGTTAGTCGCGCTGCTGTCTCGCTTCATGCACCTTCAACTGCACGTAGGCGGCCTCGATGAGCGGCGTGTCAACGCCTTTCTCGCGGCCTGCGAGCAGAATGTCGCCGATGATCTGGTCGGCTTCGACCGGGAAACCGCGCGTCAGGTCGCGATACAGCGAAGCGGTGAAGTTCGCGCCCTTTTCGGTGAGGCGTTTGCGGATCATCGTTTCGGAAGCCGCGTCCGGCGCATAGCCGTTGGCCGTGGCGATGCTGGCGGCTTCATCGATCACGCGGTTTTGAAAGCGGAAGCCGATGCGGTCGAGCGTGTCGAGGGCTTCGATCTCGCCGATGGTGCCGCGGCCGAGCACGTTGATGGAGACGGTGGAGGCGAGCAGCATCCACTTCACCCACATGGAAGCGTTGATGTCCGGTGCGAGGATCGCGTGAAAGCCTGCGCCCTGCATGGTTTCGTCGACACGGCGGATGCGATCGGTGGCGGCAAGATCGCGCTCGCCGTAGGCGATGTCGCTGAGCGGCGTCATCTGAACGATGGCTCCGGTGTCGGGGTCGATGTCGCCGACGATGCGGCAGAGGCCGCCGAGAACGTGCTCGCGGCCAAAGCGTGCGTCGAGCTTGGCGAGGTGGCTCATGCCGTTCAGCAGTGGCAGGATCAGCGTGTCAGGGCCGACGGCTGCGGCGAAGTCATCGAGCGAGGCTGCAAACCCATAGGCCTTCACGGCCAGCAGGATGAGGTCAAAGGCCGGGGTGTTGGCGAGCTCTGCGGCGGTGATCAGCTTTGGTTCTGCGATGTGCTGCTCGCCGGTTGGCGTGCGCAGCGTCATTCCGTTCTGGCGAAGTTGCTCGGCACGCTTGCCGCGGACGAGAAAGGTGACGTCCCGGCCCGCGAGTGCGAGTTTGCCGCCGTAAAAGCCGCCGGTCGCGCCGGCCCCGATAACCAGAATCCGCAATGCTTACTCCTGAGCCGGGAGGTTATGCAACGAACGGGCGGGACGGATACTCTGTTTCTTGTATGAGCACTCACACCGCCGAACTCGCGCCCGACTACTTCAGCTTATTCTCTCTGCCACGCCACCTGAACGTCGACCTGGCGGCGCTGGAGAAGACTTTTTACGCGCAGTCGCGGCGTCTGCACCCGGACCGCTTCGCGGCGAAGCCTGCGGACGAGCAGGAAGCCGCGCTTGCTGCGAGTTCGCGGCTGAACGATGCCTACCGAACGCTGAAGGAGCCGGTTTCGCGCACGGAGTATCTGCTCTCGCTCGAAGGCGTGCAGATGGAGGAGCAGTCGCGCGCTGCGACCGACGCCGCCAAGGCTGCAGGCACGGCCAAGAAGCAGGTCGCGCCGCCCGACCTGCTGGAAGAGGCGTTCGAGTTGAACATGCAGCTCGAAGAGATGCGCATGGCGAAGAAGATGGGCGAGGACGATCCCGCAACGCGCTCTGATCTGGAAGCCGCCCGTGCGCGCTTTACCTCGATGCTCGATGAGCTTGGCGAGCAGTTGCAGGGCTTGTGGAAGGACTGGGACGCGGCGGAAGACGCGGGCGATGACGCGGCGAAGTTGAAGGCACGCGATGCGATGGTCGCGCTGCTCAACCGCCGCTCGTATGCGCGGAATCTGGTGCGTGATGTGAACGAGGCACTGGAGTAACCTGCGTAGCGATCTGGATTCACACAGAAAATCCTCAGCTTCTTCAGATTCACGCGCGTGCTACACCGGTACGGATGCTGCGCCGCTGCCTTTTCCTGCTGACTCTTTGTGTCTTTGTTTCGCTGACTGCTTCCGCGCAGGTCCGGCCCGAGTGGACGCGCCCGCTTGCGCCGTTTCAGATCGCTGACAACCTCTACTACGTCGGCAGCGAGGACCTGGCGGCGTATCTGATCGTCACGCCGAAGGGCAACATCCTCATCAACGCGAACCTTGTTTCGTCGCCGCCGCAGATCCGCGCGAGCGTGGAGAAGCTGGGGTTTCGATGGGCGGACACGAAGGTTCTGCTCAACGGGCAGGCTCACTTCGACCACATGGCTGGGGCTGCGGAGGTTCTGCGCGAGACCCACGCGAAGAACATGGTGATGGACTCTGATGTGCCGGTGGTCGAGAGCGGCGGCAAGGCTGATTTTCTTGCCAGCACAGGTTCGATTCAAACGTATCCGCCAGCGCATGTGGACCGTGTGTTGCACGATGGCGATACGGTGACGCTGGGCGGCTTCACGCTGACCGCGCATAAGACCGCGGGCCATACTCGCGGATGCACGACGTGGACCTTCCGGGTACACCTTCGCGGTGAGCCTGCGGGTAAGCTACGCAACGTCGTGATCGTGGGCGGAACAGGCTTCTGGTCGGATTTTCACTTTGTAGCGAAGCCCGGTACGCCGGAGTCCTACCCCGGGATTGCGCAGGACTTTGAGCACACGTTTGCGACGCTTCATGCGCTGCCGTGCGACATCTTCCTTGGCGAGCACGGGAAGTACTTTGACCTGAGCGCGAAGCTGCCGAGGCTCAAGAGCGAAGGCCCGCGCGTCTTTCTGGACCATAAGGGCTATGAACGATTTGTGAGTGACTCTGAAGCCGCGTTCCGCGAGGAGTTGGCCCGCGAGCAGGCGAAGTAGTGGAGGCAGCTTCGCCTCCGTTTTGGTGGCAGGTGACAGGCAAACACTTTTGACGGCAGAAAAGTGGTTCGCGCACTTCGAGGGCGGCATCCATACAATAGAGCGTGGTGCGCGTGATCGATTTCCGCGCCTGCTTTTGGAGAAACAGTTTGGAAGAGACAACACATCGCGTCGTCGGCATTGACCTGGGAACCACGAACTCGCTCGTAGCGATCATGCAGGGCGGTGCGCCGATCGTGATCCCCGGCGAAGATGGCTTGGCGATTGTGCCGAGCGTGGTGGCGTTCGATCAGGAGACGACGGCGGGTTTCGCGGTGGGCAACGCAGCGCGCGATCTTCTGCTGACCAAGCCGGGCAACGCTGTTTACTCGGCCAAGCGACTGATGGGGCGCGACCTTGCGGACGTTGAGCCGGAGCTGAAGCTGTTTCCGTTCAAGCTGGCCGAAGGGCTGAAGGCTGGCGAGGTGTTGAAGCTGAACGTTGGTGGACTGACGCTCACTCCGCCGGAGATTTCAGCGTACGTTCTGCTGCAGTTGAAGAAGAACGCGGAGCGTTTTCTGGGCGGCGAAGTGACGAAGGCGGTCATTACGGTTCCGGCGTACTTCAACGACGCGCAGAGACAGGCGACGAAGGACGCTGGCCGCATCGCGGGGCTGGATGTACTGCGCCTGGTGAATGAACCGACGGCAGCGGCGCTGGCGTATGGCCTGGACAAGAACGCTGACGGCACGGCGCGCGCAGGCATCATTGCGGTCTATGACTTCGGTGGTGGCACGTTTGATATTTCCATCCTGAAGCTGCACGAAGGCATCTTCGAGGTGATCTCGACGGGTGGCGATACGCATCTCGGCGGCGACGATATCGACAACCTTCTGCTGGCGGTGGCGATGGATGACATCCGCGGCGATCTCGGCGTGGATGTTGCGGCCGACCCGGCTGCGATGCAGGCGTTGCGCAAGGCTGTCATCGATGCAAAGATCGCGCTGAGTGCGAATGATTCAGCGCGGCTTGCGGTGGAGTTGGGCGAAGGCAAGCTCTATGCGCGTGAGATTTCGCGCGAGCAGTTTGAAGGCTTGATCGCTTCGGTGATCGAGCGCACGGCTGGGCCCGTGAAGCAGGCGTTGAAGGACGCCGGGCTTGCGCCGGAGCAGATTGACGAAGTGGTGATGGTCGGCGGTTCGACGCGCATCCCTGCGGTGCGCACGCTGGTGAGCGGTCTCTTCCACCTCGAAGTGCGAGGCAAGAAGCTGCACACCGAGCTGAACCCGGATGAGGTCGTCGCGCTGGGCGCAGCGGTACAGGCGCAGATTCTTTCCGGCACCGAGCACGCCGCGACGAACGACCTGCTGCTGCTGGACGTGACTCCCCTGTCGCTCGGTATCGAAGCGCTGGGTGGCGTGGTGGCAAAGATCATTCAGCGCAACTCGACGATTCCGGCGAGTGCGACGGAGCACTTTACGACGGGCGTGGACGGGCAGACGAACGTAGCGATCCATGTGTTGCAGGGCGAGCGTGAGTTGGCGAAGGATTGTCGCTCGCTGGCGCGCTTTGACCTCAAGGGCATTCCGCCGATGGTCGCCGGCCTGCCGCGCATCGAGGTAAAGTTCCTGATCGACGCGAACGGCATTCTGCACGTAAGCGCGAAGGAGCAGCGCAGCGGTCAGCAGGCCCAGGTTGAGGTGAAGCCGACCTACGGTCTTACCGACGAGCAGGTGGAGACGATGATTCTCGACTCGTTCGACAACGCTGAGTCCGACATCACGGCGCGTCAGGTGATCGAAGCGCGCAACGAAGCCAATACGATTCTGGAAGCCACGAAGAAGGCGCAGCAGCAGCCGGTCTGGCAGCAGCTCACGTCCGTGGAGCATGAAGGCATCAAGGGCGCGATCAGCGAAGTGGAAGCTTCTCTGAGCGATGAAGATTACAAGGTAATTCGCAACGCCATCGCGCAGTTGGACAAGCACACGCGGCGGTTGGCCGAGTTGATGATGGACTCGGCTGTCACCGGTGCGCTGGGTGGCAAGAAGATGGCGACGGCCGATGAAGGGCTGGGCGGAGATATCGGTGCGCCGACCACGGCCCCTCATGCGTTTGCCGCTGCGCAGATTGAAGACGCGCCCCAAAACGAGCTTGAAAGGGCGGAAGCAGATCCCGGAACGGCTGGGGCTTCCACCGAAGACTAGGCGCAACTTTTCAAAGCAATCCACTGAGATTTCAGTGCAATACACTAGGAACTGACTATGTCCGATCACGAATCCAAGCCGCTCCCCGAAGTTGACCTCTCAAAGCCTCCCGCGCCCGATATGGTGCGCGTAACCTTTCAGCCGGAAGGCAAGACCGTCGAGTTCAAGTTCGACACGCTGCCCTATGACGGGCATGGCCTGCCGATGAGCTTTCTCGACGTGGCTGAGAACTACGACGTCTTCATGGACCACGCGTGCGGTGGCGTTTCGGCCTGCACGACGTGCCACATTCATGTGCTGAAGGGCAACGAAGGTCTGTCGGAAGCGGAAGACCTCGAGCTTGACCGTCTCGACATGGCGCCAGGTCTGCAGCTCAACTCGCGCCTGGGATGCCAGTGCGTGATTGAGAAGCCGGGCGAATACCTCGTCGAGATTCCCAGCTGGAATAAGAACTATGTGCAGGAAGGCAAGCCTGTCGCTGGTGTGAAGAGCTAAGCGCAGCATGAAGAAGGATCTTCGCCTCGAACGCCTCGTCGATGTAACCGACGAGGCGTTTGCGCTTTTGAACGAGTACTACGAAGCCATCGACGTGGTCGTGCGCGATACGCGCGCCTCGCTGGAGGCTTTGGTTGCAGACAAGCGCAGCGGTGTGTGGCTGGCTTTTGCAGGGCAGCAGGCGATTGGCTGCGTAGTGTTGCGTCCGTTGTCTTCGGTTGCAGGTGCTTGCGAGTGCAAGCGTTTGTACGTGCGCGATGCGGCCCGCGGGCTGGGCGTGGCGACTCTGCTGATGGAGGCGCTTGAAGAGTTCGCGCGTACTGCGGGGTACAGCGCGGTCTATCTCGATAGCAAGGATGATTTAAAGGCAGCGATTGCGTTGTATGCTGCGCGTGGCTATGAGCCCTGCGCGCGGTATAACGACAATCCGCAGGCCACGGTGTTCCTGCGCAAGCTGCTCGTCTGAAGCGGTGTCACCTTTGGCAGGCTAGCAGCGGATGATCTTGTCGCTCACGATGCCGCGCGTGGCGTTGCGTGTGTCGATGAAGAGCTTGCTGGCTTCGACGAGTGCGGCGTAGTCATAGCTGGAGTGGTCGGTAGTGAGCACGACGGCATCGAAGTTGCTGACCTGATCGAGTGGCGTTGAGGTGCGTTCGAGCGCGTACTTGCGGCCGGTGCCGACCTTGTCGAAGAACGGGTCGTTGTAGCTGACGTCTGCGCCTGCCTGCTCGAAGAGTTGGATGACGGTGAGCGCGGGTGACTCGCGCAGATCGTCGAGGTCGCGTTTGTACGCCACACCGAGTACGAGCACCTTCGCCTGGGCAAGTGCGATGTGATTGCGTTCAAGTGCGCGGCGCGTGGTCTCAACAACGAACGCGGGCATGGCTTCGTTCACTTCGCCAGCGAGTTCGATAAAGCGTGTCTGCTGGCCAAACTGTTTCGCGCGCCACGTCAGATAGAAGGGGTCGACCGGGATGCAGTGGCCGCCGATGCCGGGGCCGGGGTAGAACGCCTGGAAGCCGAAGGGCTTCGTCGCAGCCGCATCGATAATCTCCCAGATGTCGAGGTTCATCGCAAGGCAAAGCTGTTTGAGTTCGTTGACGAGCGCGATGTTGACGCCGCGATAGATGTTCTCAAGCAGCTTGGTCATCTCGGCGGCTGCAGGGGAGCTCATCGAGACTGTGCGCTCAAAGACCGCGCTGTATAGGGCTGCGGCGCACTCGGTGGCGCGCTGGTCAAAGCCGCCGAGCACCTTCGGAATTGCGCGTCGCGGAGTGGTTGTGTTGCCAGGATCTTCGCGCTCAGGCGAGAACGCCACCATCACGCCACGGTCGTCCGCATCGTCGGTGCGAAGCACGCGCGCGGGGCCAAGACGTTCGAGCGTTGGCACAACGAGTTCGGCTGTGGTGCCGGGCCAGGTGGTGCTTTCGAGCACGACGAGTTGGCCGTTACAGACGTGTGGCGCAAGAGCTTCGACGGTGCTCGTGACGTAGCTCATGTCCGGCTCATGGTTTGCGAGCAGAGGCGTGGGCACGCAGAGCAGCAAGGCGTCGCACTCGCTTAGCTCTGCAATGTCGCTGGTGGCGCGGAAGCCGTGCGCACGAGCCTGAACGATGCTCAAGGCTTCGATGCGGTGGATGTAGGAGCGGCCAGCGCTGAGCGCTTCTACTTTGCTGCTATCGATGTCGAAGCCAAGCACGCGAAAGCCGCTGGTGACGAACTCCAGCGCGAGCGGTAGGCCAACGTAGCCAAGGCCGATGATGCCGATGAGCGCCTGGCGCGACTCGATGCGAGTTCGAAACTCTTCGACGAGGCTCATGCGCGTTTGGCGACTCCGAACTGCTCGCGATACCAGGCCACCGTTTGCTCCAGGCCTTCGGTGAAGCTCACAGCAGGTGTGTAGCCGAAGGCTTGTTGCGCGGCGGTGATGTCGGCGAGCGAGTTGCGAATATCCCCGGCACGCGCTTCTGTGTGCTGCGGCTTGCCTTTGTAGCTGGTCAGCTTCGCCATAGAGGTGTAGAGCGTGTTCAACGAGAAACGTTCTCCGCAAGCTACGTTGAACACGCGGCCAGCTACGTTCTCTGCAGGCGCATCCAGCGCAAGCAGATTGGCGTGTACGGCGTTCGCAACATAGGTGAAGTCGCGCCCCTGCTCGCCATCGCCTTGAATGACGGGCGTTTCCGCGCCTGGCTTCAGCATCGCCATGGCGAATTTTGCGATCACGCCGGAGTACGGTGAGTCTGGTGTTTGGCGTGGGCCGAAGATGTTGAAGTAGCGCAGGCAGACGGTTTCCATGCCGTAGACACGCGCGTAGCTCTGCATATAAATCTCACCGGCAAGCTTCTGCGCGGGATAGGGCGCGACAGGCGCAGGGTACATCGTCTCCACGCGCGGAAATCCGGGCTGATTGCCGTAGGCTGAGCTGGACGCGGCGTAGAGCACACGCTTTACGCCCGCAGCGCGCGCGCCTTCGAGAAGGTTGAACGTGCCGTCGACGTTCGAGACATGCGATGGTCGCGGGTTCTTCACGCTACGTGGAACGCTGGGCAGAGCGCCTTGATGAAAGATGCCATCGACACCTTTGCAAACGCGCTCGACAGTGTCGGGGTCAGCAAGATCGCCGACGATAAAGTCCACGCCCTTCGGTACGTTCTCGCGTCGTCCCGTGGAGAGATTATCGAAGCCAAGCACGCGGTCGCCACGAGCGATCAATGCTTCTGCAATATGCGAACCTACAAAGCCCGCGACACCAGTGATGAGAAACGTTCGCATAGCCTCTAGTTTATCGTGGCGCAGTGGATGCGACGTTTCTCGCCTGGTGAACTCGTCAATTGTGGAGAAGCTGAAGATATCGCCTATGGCTTAGTAAGAGTGTCCGAGAATCGGATGCGGCTCGTACGGCTCTTCGAGGCGCTTCCTCTCGTCTTCGGTCAGCTTCAGGTTCACGGCACCGAGTGCGTCTTCAAGTTGATACATCTTGCTGGCTCCGATGATCGGTGCGCTCACGCCCGGCTTTGCCATCACCCATGCCAGTGCGACCTGTGCGGGCTTTACGCCGCGGGCGGTGGCGATTTCTACGACGCGATCGACGACAGTGAAGTCGGAGTCGCGGTAGTACAGGTTGTGCGCAAAATCATCGGTGCGGGCTCGCGTGGTTTCGCTCTTACCGTCACCGCGTTTGCGCGTGCCGGTGAGGAAGCCGCGAGCGAGCGGGCTCCAGGGAAGGCAGCCGACGCCCGAGTCCTGACAGAGCGGAATCATCTCGCGCTCTTCCTCGCGGTAGGCGAGGTTGTAGTGGTTCTGCATGGTGACGAACTGCGCGAGGTGGTTTGTGCGCTGGAAGTGCAGCATCTTCTGGAACTGCCACGCGTACATGCTGGACGCACCGATATACAGGGCCTTGCCTGCACGCACGACATCGTTCAGCGCTTCGCAGGTCTCTTCGATGGGCGTCTCGCTGTCGAAGCGGTGGATCTGGTAGAGGTCGAGGTACTCAAGGCCGAGACGCTTGAGACTGGCGTCGATGGAAGCCATAATGTGCTTGCGTGAAAGCCCGCGGTCGTTCGGCGTATCGCTCATCGGGTTGAAGACTTTGGAGGCGATGACGAGGTCTTCGCGGCGCGCGCCGGCGTCGCGCAACAGCTTGCCGGTGACGCGTTCACTTTCGCCCAGCGAGTACATATCCGCGGTGTCGAAGAAGTTGATGCCTGCTTCCAGCGCACGTTGCACAAAGGGCCGCGACTCCTCTTCTTCCAGCACCCACTCGCGCCACTGTTTGGAGCCGTAGGTCATCATCCCCAGGCATAGCGCCGAGACGTTGACACCGGTGGTGCCGAGGCGGCGATAGGGCATGGTGGTTTGCGCGGAGTTCGTTTCACTCATGCAGGATTGGACGCAAAAGATGCCCGTGCGGACGAAAATTCTTGCAGACCTCTTGCCGCGAGGAAAGCGCATCAGAATGAGCCGGAGCGTTTTCCGTGCGCGCCGCGTTCGCAGCTTCCAGCCGCGAACGTTAGGCCCAGTAGTACGTAGGCGCGCACGGCATCCTCCTCCCGATCCTCAGGAGCAATGCAAATGAAAAATGGATGGAGCAGGAAGCTTGTGCGAAGCCTGATGCTGGCCGCGTCGATGCTGCCGATGGCAGCTGGCGTTGCAGAGGCGCAGCATGGTCGCGGCGGCTTCTCGGACGGCGCTCGTCGCGGAGGCCGAGGTGGTTCGTATAACCGTGGCAATGACAGGGGCTACTACGACCATCGTCATGACGGCGGCATTGGCCCGGGCAAAGGCGCTCTGATCGGCGGTGCGGGTGGCGCGGCGTTGGGTGCCATCTTTGGCGGCGGCGTGAAGGGAGCCCTGATCGGGGGAGCAGCCGGTGCAGGCATTGGCGCTATCGCAGGCCAGGCGAACCAAAACAGCAGGCGTCGGCATTACCGCTAGCTCAAAACGAGAACGAGATCAGGAGATCGAAGATGACGATGCGTACGATTTGTTTTGAAGCAGTGGCCGTGTTGGCGATGGGTGTTCTGGTAGCTATTCCGGCTCATGCGCAGAAGCCTGCGCCTATCGCTCCGGCATCTGCGGCGAGCCAGACCGCAGCCACACCGAACTGGACGACCGAGCAGCTGATTGAATCAACGGTTCATCAAGCGTGGCTGTTGAGTGGAAAGAACGAAGCTACGTTCTTTGAGATGGTGATGCAGCTGGCGGACATTTCGGCCCAGAACCGTGGGTTGAAGCTGCCGGAGAGCGAAGCCGCAGGTCAGCGTATGGGCGTGATGATCAAGGCGGCTGCAAAGGCTGACACGAACCAGCTGCTTTACTCCGTGGTGGACTCTGCGGTGCGTAAGGTCGGCAAGCCTGCCTAAGCTGTAGTTGGAATGAACTCTAGGAAGCGCGGCTGTAGCGGTTGTTCCACAGGCCGCTCCAGCTTTCGCTGACGAGAATACTGTTGCCCGGGTTGCGCGGCTCATAGCGCACCTGCACGGGCTGATCGAGCTGGTAGCCACGAACGCTCTCTGGCAGCAGCGATACATCCTGCGCGCAGTTGTAGGTGACGCCTGCGAGTTGATAGCTGTAGACCAGAACTTCGGGCGTGCTGGAGACGCTCTCTTCGCCGCTTAACGTGCGTGCATCGACGATCACGCCATCGGTGATTCGGCCAGCCGTGGCGAGTTGCTCTCGTCGGCGTCGCTCCATCTCTTCAGGAGGCACCCGTCGCAGACGGCGAAAGAGCCAGACGCCTCCGGCAAGCAGCACAATGGCTCCGGCGCTTACGCCGCCGATCAGGCGCGTATCGTGTTGCTGCAGGAGCGGAGCGAGGCTGTGGAGCGAATGCTTCATCGTGTGCGGAGCAATTAGCGTGTCTTCAGGATAGCGCGTGGTGCGGGACTATACTGCCTGTTGTGCCTACCCCTGTTTCTATCATTCGTATGAAAAAGAACGCCACCACGCCGCCGCAACTGCACCCTCTTGACCTTGGCCCAGATGAACACGGCAAGCGCCGTCGCGTGCGCTCCACCACGGTGCTGTGCGTGCGCCGGGGCGGCTCCGTGGTGATGGCTGCCGACGGCCAGGTGACGCTGGGTTCGACGGTGATGAAGAGCAACGCGCGCAAGCTGCGCCGGCTCTACAACGACAAGATCCTGGCGGGCTTTGCCGGTTCGACGGCAGATGCGTTCTCGCTGTTTACGCGTTTTGAGGGCAAGCTGGAGCAGTTCAACGGCCAGCTCGACCGCGCCGCCGTGGAGTTGGCCAAGGATTGGCGTACGGACAAAATGCTGCGCCAGTTGCAGGCGTTGCTGGTGGTTGCGGACGGCACGCGCATGTTCGTGCTCTCCGGCGATGGCGATGTGATCGAGCCGGACCCTGTGGCGGATGGAGCGATTGCGACGATCGGCTCAGGCGGAAACTACGCGCTGGCGGCAGCGACGGCGCTGCTGGAAAACACGCAATTTACGGCGCGCGAGGTGGTGGAGCGGAGCATGAAGATTGCCGCAGAGATCTGTATCTACTCGAATTCAAACGTCGTGATCGAAGAGTTGCAGGGATAGACTGTAGGCGAGGAGGAAGCGATGATTGAAGTTCTTGCCGAAAAGCCGAGCCGAGCAATCCGGATCTTCTCAAGTCATCATGAGCAGGAACGCGAGACGATCCGTTTTTGGAATTCAAAATCGATGGAAGAGAAGCTTCAGGGAACCCTCGACGCGATTGAGCTGGCATACGCTTTGAAAGGGATCGATGTACATTCCAAAGGATCAAATCGATCTGTTGTCCGCGTTCAACCAGTTCGAGGTTGAGTATGTCGTCGTTGGCGCTCATGCGGTGAATGCCTACACACAGCCCCGCTCGACCAAAGACCTCGACATTCTCATTTCAAACTCTCCGGAAAATGCGGTGAGAGTCTTTCATGCGCTTGCTCATTTTGGTGCTCCCCTCGCTGGTTACACCCCAGACCTCTTCTCGGGCAAGCCTGACACATGTTTCCAAATTGGGGTGGAACCTGACCGCATAGATATTCTGCAAAGCATCGAGGGCGTAGATTTCCTAACAGCCTGGAACGGTGCACAGCTCTCTACGTTGGCAGGCGTTCCTGTCCGTGTTCTTTCGCGAGAACATCTGATTCAAAATAAGCTGACTGTTGGACGTCCTCGTGATCTGGGTGATGTCGACGAGCTCCGAAAGTTTTCTGAAAAGTAAGAATCATGGCCATCTACCTTCCCGGCACAGCCGAAGACCAACCCGTTCCGCTTGACCAGATGACTCCGCGCGAGATTGTGGTGGAGCTTGATAAGTACGTTGTGGGGCAAGCCGCAGCGAAGCGCGCTGTGGCAATTGCGTTGCGCAACCGCCAGCGCAGGCAGAAGCTCGCACCGGAGATGGCCGACGAGGTCATGCCGAAGAACATCCTGATGATCGGCTCGACCGGCGTGGGCAAGACGGAGATTGCGCGGCGTCTGGCGAAGCTGACGGGCTCACCGTTTCTCAAGGTGGAAGCCTCGAAGTTTACCGAGGTTGGCTATGTGGGCCGCGACGTGGAGTCGATGGTTCGCGATCTGGTGGAGAACGCCATCGACATGGTGCGCGAAGAGCGACTGGACGAGGTAGAGGACCGCGCCGAACTCGCCGCCGAAGACCGCATCCTCGATCTGCTCATCGAGCAGAAGCAGCGTGTAGCGGCTGCGCCGGAACCCGAAGCTCTGACCGATGTCGTGGAAGAGTTGGTCGCAGAGGAGAAGGCTGCGGCTCCCAGCTTGTTTGAGGCACGCAAGGACCGCGACATGCTGCGCCAGCAACTGCGCGAAGGCAAGCTGGACGATCGTCCCGTGGAGTTGGAGACGCGCGAGCGTCAGGCGCCGCAGGTCGAGGTTTTTTCGAACCAGCAGGCCGAAGAGTCCGACGCAAACAGCTTGAAGGACATGCTGCAGCAGGTGCTTTCCAACCGCACGCGGCGACGTTCGATGAAGGTGGCCGAGGCGTTCGAGTATCTGCAGGGTGAAGAAGAGCAGCGATTGCTGGACATGGATCAGGTCGTTCGCTTCGCGCTGGAGCGCGTGGAGGACTCGGGCATCATCTTCCTCGACGAGATCGACAAGATCGCCGGCCGCGAAGGCGGGAACGGCCCGGACATCTCGCGCGAAGGTGTGCAGCGGGACATTCTGCCCATCGTGGAAGGCACGACGGTCACGACGAAGTACGGTCCTGTGACGACCGACCACATTCTGTTCATCGCGGCGGGCGCGTTCCATGTATCCAAGCCGAGCGATCTGATCCCTGAGCTTCAGGGCCGCTTCCCTATCCGCGTGGAGTTGCAGTCGCTGGCGGTGGAAGACTTCCTGCGCATCCTTACCGAGCCGCGCGCGTCGCTGGTGCGGCAGTCGATCGCGTTGCTGGAGACCGAAGGTCTGGTGCTGGAGTTCGAGCCGGAATCTCTGCAGGAGATGGCCCGCTTTGCGTTCTCGGTGAACGAGACGACGGAAAACATCGGCGCGCGCCGTTTGCACACCATCATGGAGCGCGTTCTGGACGAGATCAGCTTCGAGGCCCCGGACATGATCAAAGCCGCGACCCCGGAAGCACCATCGACGAACGAGGCCTTGCCGCTTACGCTGCGCAGCGTGGACGCCCGCCAGTTGTACGTCTTCACGGTGACGAAGGCATACGTGGAGCAGCGGGTTGCAGGCATCGTAAAGAACCAGGACCTGAGCCGCTACATCCTGTAAATGGAAAAGGTAAGCGCAGTTGTTCGAAGAGTTAGAGCTCCGATGGTAGCCTGAGTGTAACGATGGATACCCTTGTAAATAGCCCAGTCGAACTGACCATAGTTATGCCTTGCCTCAATGAGGCGGAAACACTGGCTGTTTGCGTAGACAAAGCCGTCGCGGCTCTGCGTGACAACGGTATCGCCGGCGAAGTGATTGTGGCTGACAACGGCTCGACGGATGGCTCACAGCAGATTGCGCGCGACCACGGCGCGCGCGTGGTGGATGTGCCGATCCGCGGCTATGGCGCTGCGCTGAACGCCGGCATCGTCGCTGCCCGCGGCCAGTACGTGCTGATGGGCGACGCGGATGACAGCTATGAGTTCGCTCACGCCCCGCGCTTCCTCGCCGAGCTCCGCAACGGTGCTGACCTGGTGATGGGAAACCGTTTCCGCGGCGGCATTGGGCCCAAGGCCATGCCGCCGCTGCATAAATATCTGGGGAATCCTGTACTCAGCTTCCTGGGCCGCGTACTTTTCCAGGCGCCCATCGGGGACTTCCACTGCGGCATGCGTGCTTTCTCCAAGGCGTCGTACCAGCGGCTGGATATTCGCACCACGGGCATGGAGTTCGCCAGCGAAATGGTGGTGAAGTCGTCCCTGCTGGGGCAGCGTATGGTCGAGGTTCCGACGACGCTGAAGAAGGACGGCCGCAGCCGCCCACCGCATCTCAAGACCTGGCGCGATGGCTGGCGTCATCTGCGTTTTTTGCTGATGTATTCGCCGCGCTGGCTCTTCCTCTTCCCGGGACTTTTGTTGATGATCGCCGGTCTCGTGCTGGCGGTCTGGCCGCTGCTGGTCTCCAAGCCTCTTGGCCATGTCAATCTTGGTGTCGACACGCAGGCTTACGCTGTGGCGATGGTGCTTCTCGGCTTCCAGATGATCTTCTTCGGCGTGGCAGCCAAGGTATTTGCCACGACGGAAGGCCTGCTGCCGGAAGACCCGAAGTTTACCCGCTGGTTCCGTTTCGTCACCTTGGAAACCGGGTTGATTGTGGGGGCTCTGCTGCTACTGGCGGGGTTGTCGATTGCGGTATCGTCGGTGGTTGCGTGGGCGCATACGGGGTACGGCACCATGCCGCCTGATTTGATGCTGCACCGCACCGTTCCTGCGATCCTCTGCCTAATGCTCGGTGCTGAAATCTGCCTCGGAAGCTTCTTCCTCAGCATCCTGGGACTGCGCCGTAGTGTGACCACCGTGGCGTAGCTTCAAGGCTTGAAACAAGTGAAATAGCGTTCAGGAGAACCCTGCGAGATGTCGGAACGGCTAACCGGGCGGCTGCTCGCCGCGTTGCTACTGCTGATGTTGCCGATCGTATGGCTGGCTGCAAAGTTTGATCCCTATCAGGTAGACGGCGATGCGGTGAACTATATGGACATCGCCAGCTATCTGCATGCGCACAACTGGCATGCCGTGGTGAACAGCTACTGGCACCCTGGCTATCCAGCTCTGCTGGCATTGGGGCAGATTGTCTTTCACCCTACGCGGGCCAATGAACTAGGCGCGTATTACGCGGTCAACTACGGCGTATTCCTGCTGGAAGCTGCCGCGATGTGGTGGTTCATTACAGCTCTTGTCCGGTTGCGGGAGCGCATGGCATCCGGTTCAGCGGACATACTCGGCGGCCTGCCGCTGTTGTCGCTGAACTCGCTGCGAATGCTCGGTATCGCGTCGCTGCTGATCGCCACGCAGCGTGAACTGTCGCTCGGGAAAATTCGGCCGGATGCTCTGTTGCAGGCCTTGTTGCTGGCTGCCCTGGCGGCAGTGATGTCGACGCTGGCTTCGGACTCCATCCTGCTGACCCCTCTGATCGGCGTGTTCTTTGGGCTGGCGTACCTTACGAAGTCGTTCGCGTTCGCTGTCTGCCTGCTGTCCGTGATCGTGATGCTTGTGGCCGGGCTTTGGCTGCAGCGCCGGACGCTGCGCTGGGCGGCTGTGGCCGCAGTGCTGGCAGTGCTGCCGTTCGTCCTGATCGCAGGCCCCTACGTGTCCGCGCTTTCGCATAAGTTCCACCGCCTGGACTTCGGCGACTCCGGCGCTCTGAACTTCGCGTGGTACTCGTCCAACACGGAGAAGATGCACCTGGAGCCGTGGATGACCGACGAGTTCGGCTCTGCGAAGGTGACGCTGCAGCATCCGGAACAGCAGTTGTTGAAAGCACCCGGCGTTTACAGCTACAAGGCCGTTCCGTACGGAACGTACCCTGACTGGTATGACACGGCGTGGTTCAACGAGCGCGTGGTGCCGAAGACGAACATTCCTCTGCTGGTGAAGCGCGATGCGCGTAACGTGGCTCTGATCGTCCGCTACGTTTTCAACCACCCTGAAGCATGGGTACTGTTCGCGCTGCTGCTTTTGACCGGCGCACGCGTACGCTTGCGGGGCTGGCAGCGTAACGGGTTCTGGCTGCCGATGGTATTTCTTGGGCTTGCAATGTGGGGAATCTATGGCCTGGTAAACATCGAGGAGCGTTATGTAACGCTCGCGTATCTGGTCGTCCTGCTGCCGATCTTCGCCATGCTGCGCGCGCCGGGAGAAAGCGCGGAAGCCGTGACCTGGAAGCGCAATACCGCAGCCGCGATGGTCGCGATGCTGGCGTTTCTTTCGTTGGGAGAAAGCCTGCGTCTGGCGCTGGAAGCCCGCCGTGGAGAAGCTTCCGGTGCTCCTGCCTGGCATGATGCTGCCATCTATGGCGTTGCCGACCAGCTTGCGGCATTGGGCGTGGTCCCTGGCGATGAGATCGCCTGCATGGGCGGCAAGGCCTGTCTGAACGACTACTACTGGGCGCGGCTTGCTGGCGTTCGCATTACGTCAGAGATCTATGCTCCAGAGGGCGGTCACCTGCTGGAGAGTTGGGAAGATCTTCCCGTCGATCAGCGTACCGCTGCCGTCACCGCTTTGAAGGCCAGTGGAGCCAGGGCTTTGGTGACGTACTTCGCACCTTCCGATCAGGCGCGCTTATCCGCCGAGTCGCAGGGCTGGACGCCGCTCGGCGAAACCGGCTATTGGGCGATGATCTTCCGTGAAGGTTGGAAGCCGTCGATGGCTGTCGCAAGTCGTCCCTGGATCGCGCACGCTGACGGAAACCAGTAGAGCCTTTGAACACAACAGAAAGGCCGCCAGTGATGGCGGCCTTTCTCTTTGTGCGTTGAAGCGAAAGTTACTTGCTCTTGAGCTCGGCTACGCGCTTGGCGAGCATCTGCTCGAGCTCTTCGAGGGCCTTCGAGAAGCCTTCGATGCCTTCCGAAAGCTTGTCGGAAGCCATCTTGTTCTCGGCGTGCATCTTCTCGAAGGTTGCCTTGTCCATCGTGATCTTCTCGATCGACGAAGCCTTGGCCTTCTCCACGTCGAGCTTCTTCTCAAGCGTGCCTTCGGTCGTCTGCAGCTCTTCGAGCAGCTTCGGGGCGATGGTCAGCAGGTCGGAGCCAGCCAGTTCGGTGATTTCGCCGATGTTACGGAAGCTTGCACCCATGATCTGCACCGGGTAGCCGAACTTCTTGTAGTAATCGAAAATCTCGGTGACCGACTTTACACCGGGGTCGTTCGCGCCTTCGTAGTCGCCCGGCTCGTTCTTCTTGTACCAGTCGAGGATGCGGCCGACGAACGGCGAGATCAGCGTCACACCGGCTTCAGCGCAGGCCACAGCCTGGTGCAGGCCGAAGAGCAGCGTCAGGTTGCAGTGGATGCCTTCCTTCTCGAGCTCGCCAGCAGCCTGAATACCTTCCCAGGTCGAAGCGATCTTGATCAGAACGCGGTCGCGGCCGATGCCAGCCTTGTCGTACTGCGCGATGATGTCGTGCGCCTGTTCCTTGGTCTTCTCGCCATCGAAGCTCAGGCGGGCGTCCACTTCGGTCGACACGCGGCCCGGAACGATCTCGAGGATCTTCTTGCCGAACGCGACAGCCAGCGACTTGAAGGCGTGTGCTGCGATCGCCTTGTCATCGGCGGACTCGCCGAGTTCCTTCTTCGCTTCGTTCAGCGTGTCGTCAACGATCTGCTGATACTCCGGCATCTGCGCCGCAGCTGCGATGAGCGACGGGTTGGTCGTCGCGTCAGTCGGCTTGTACTTCTTAATCGAGTTGATGTCGCCCGTGTCCGAAACTACGGTCGTGAACGACTTGAGCTGGTCCAAAAGGTTCGCCATGATGTGCTCGTTTGCTCCTAGGAAAAGATGCGGGGGACGCTGCGTGGTGGCCTGAACCCTGTCAGACCGGCTAGCGTTCATGCCTTGAATTATAGGATGCGCTGACAACGCCGTGCGCTGCAGCGCATCACAGATGCAACAAAAACTGCCCGAAATGTGAAGCCGTCGTGCCCCACAGGTCTGCTACGACTGCTTTTTGTGCTTCTCTACAAGCTCCTGGTAGAGTTCCACGGTCTGTTCGGCGATCGCGGTCCAGGAGAAGAGGTCTTCGACGCGCTTCCGTCCTGCCCTCCCCATGCGTTTGGCCAGGGCCGTGTCGTCCAGCAGCGCGGTGATGCGTGTGGCGAGGTCACGGGCGAACTGCTCCGGCTCGGTCGGAAAGCTGGTGGCGGGGTCCTGCACAAACGGCACAAGATAGCCGGTAGCCTCGTGTGGGTTACTGCCCGTGCCGTCGACGACGACTTCAAGGATGCCGCCGGTAGCCGACGCCACCACCGGCGCGCCGCAGGCCATCGCCTCCAGGTTGATGATGCCGAACGGCTCATACACCGACGGGCAGCAGAAGAGCTGGCAGTGCGAGTAAAGCTGGATCGCCTCCGGCTTGGTGACCATTTTTTCGATCCAGACGATATTCGCGCCCTTGGCACGCGCGGCTTCCACCTTCTCGCGCATCTCGGCAGCGATCTCTGGCGTGTCGGGAGCTCCGGCGCAGAGCACGACCTGCGTGTCGGCGGGCAGGTACTGGACCGCGTCGACGAGGTGCGTCACACCCTTCTGCCGCGTGATGCGGCCAACGAAGAGCACGTAGGGCTTCGTGGTGTCGACGCCATACTTCGTAAGCGCGTCCGTGGCCGGGTCGAACTGGTACTGCTGCAGGTCAATGCCGTTGTAGATGACGTGGATCTTGGACGCATCGACGTCCGGGTAAGCGCGCAGGATGTCAGCCTTGGTGCCGTTGGAGACGGCGATGATCGCATCCGCGTCGAGCACGGCGGTGCGCTCCATCCACGAACTGAGCTGGTAGCCCGAGCCGAGTTGCTCGGCCTTCCACGCGCGCAGCGGCTCCAGCGAATGCGTCGTCAGAACGAAGGGGATGCCGTAGAGCTTTTTCGCAAGAAAGCCCGCCATCGAGACGTACCAGGTGTGCGTGTGGACGACGTCGAGCTTGTCGAGCTGGAGCTGTTGCAGCAGGTTCAGAGACAGCGCCTCGAGCGCGCCTTTGAACTTGGCGTCCGTGCCGTTCGAGATCGCGTCCCACGGTTGCTCGAAGTGGACGTCGAGATTGGCTCGCTCCTCGGTTTCTGCCGGGGGAGTGCCCCAGGCATGCACTTCCACCTCGATCAGCTTCGCGAGCTCGCGCGAAAGGTACTCCACGTGTACGCCTGCGCCGCCGTAAACGTACGGCGGATACTCCCGGGTCATTAGGCCAACTCGCATCTCTTGTTCTCGTCTCCTGTCCTTTGTCGAGATGAGGATACGCCCTGCGGGGTTGCTGCGCGCTGAATCGGAGCCTCTCTCACACGCAGCCTTGCCCCCCCTGCTCCCTTATTCCTCGCCTTTCCTTCTCTCTGCAAATTTTTCTGCGAACACTTTTCCTCTTTGGCTGGTCTACACAACAGCAGGCCTATGCGATCGCAACCTGAAATGAACGAAGGATTTAGCTCTCTGCTGGCAAGGCTGGCGGTGGAGCACGCGGCTTTCCTCTACCGCGTGGCCTACGCCGTCGTGCGTCGTGCGGAAGACGCCGAGGACGCCGTGCAGGACGTCTTCCTGAAGCTGCAGCGCACCGGGCATCTGCCCGAGATGGTGAATGAGCGGGCGTTTCTTGCCAAAGCTGTCTGGCGGATAGCGCTCGATCGCAAGACAGCGCGAAAGCCTGCAACGGAGGACGGCGAGGCCGTGCTGCAGCGCGTTGCGGATACCCGCGCCACTCCCGAACACCTGGCGGCGCAGGGCGACGAGCGTGCCCTGCTGGCGGCTTGGATCGAGGATCTGCCGCCGGAGCTGCGCGAAACGCTGCTGCTTTCAGCGGTAGAGGGCATGAACAGTCGCGAGGCGGCTGAGGTTCTGGGCGTACCGGAGGCGACGGTGCGTACCCGGCTGCATCGGGCGCGAGGCATCCTGCGCGACCGCTGGCAGCAAATGCAAACCCGCCGTGGCCGCGCTGAGGTCGCGGCCGCACCCGAGGGAAGGAGTCTGCTATGAGCTTCGAATTAGACGAGATGCTGGACGATGTTGTGCGCAACGAGGCAAACCCCACGCTGCCCGCCGGGCTGGAGCAGCGGTTGCTCGCCCGGTTGGCTCAGGCGGCGGATCTTCGACCACTGGCTGCACCGCAGTTTGCGACAGCGGCGCGGTTGGCTCCGCAGCGCAGCACGCTTTCGACGTGGTTCGCGATGGGTGTGCATGTGGTGGCAATTCTGCTGATTGCGATGCTGGTGGCGCGGCACGTTCAGCTCGCGGCGCCGCGTCCGAAGGAATTTGCGACATTACTGGCACCGCCCCCTCCGCCGATAGAGCTGCCGAAGCGAACAGAAGCGATGGGTGGCGGTGGTGGGCAGCATGGGCCAACGCCGGTGACGCAGGGCCATCCGCCAAAGTTTGCCGCGGAGCAGCTCATGCCTCCGAAAGCTCCGCCAACCGTTGCGCCGAAGCTGGCTTTGGAGCCCACGGTGGTTGTGCAGCCCGATTTGAAGCTTGCCGACAACAGGCTGCCGGACCTTGGCGTGCCAAACTCTACGCTCAAGGGCTTCTCGCTGGGCCGTGGCCGTGGAACCGGGATTGGCTCCGGCAACGGCGCTGGAATCGGCCCGGGAAGTGGGGGAAACCTCGGTGGCGGTGTCTATCGCGTTGGCGGTGCGGTGCACGCTCCTGTGCTGACGTACTCGATCGAGCCAGAGTTCAGCGAAGAGGCTCGCAAAGCGAAGTTCTCCGGAGATGTGATCGTGGGGCTGATCGTGGACGAACAGGGACATTCACAGAACGTGCATGTGCTTCGTGATGTGGGGCTTGGGTTGGGGGCGAAAGCCGTCGAGGCTGTCCGGCAGTATCGTTTTCGCCCTGCTATCAAAGACGGCAAGCCCGTGAAGGTCGAAATGTCGATCGACGTAATTTTTCAGATTTTTTAGCTGTTTCCGCTTATCCTTGCTGGCATGTATCTCGCGCCACTTTTTTCGAGCCACGGCCGACGATCGATCTTTCTGGCGCTGCAGCGTGCACCGCGCGACCGGAAGGCTCGGCGTTCGCTGCTGTTGCTTTTGGGCAGCGCGGTGTACTTCGCCGCGGTCGCCGGCTGGTTCCTGCACGAGATCAGAAACTTCCACGACCAGTCGATTGTGTGGCTCGTGGTGGGTGTGGTGGTGAGCATGATTGCCCTGGCTGTCGCCGGACAGTGGCAGTGGCAGCGGCTGGAAGATAATCGCCGGGCGAAAGACGTGGCCGCTGCTCCCCGTGTCATTGTCGACAAGCTGGAGAGGCTGACGCAGGCGCTGGCCGCGATGATCGAGCGTTCTCTGGGAGAAGAGTGGCTGCTGCGCAATACGCTCCCCGAAGACCACGAGGTGGTCATGCGCCGCATCAGCCTGGAACGGCTTCGCGCGCACAGCGTGTGGGACGAGATGCCGAGTGAGGCGCGTACCTGGCTGATGCATCCGAACGGTTCGTGGCCCCGGTCGAAGACCGTGATGTGCCTGCAGCGCGCGGAGTTGCTGCACACCCTGCTGTGGGCGATGGCTTATAGCTCGAACCTCCGTGAAGTGGAGCGTCTGCATGAGCCGTTGAGCTTCAAGCAGATCTCCCGCAAGCTGGAGAAGCCTGCCCTGGGGATACGTCCTCTGTGGGCTCTGCGTGAAGCGTGTGACGCTGCGGAGGTGTACTTCTGGCGTTGCAACTCGGAGCAGATTTACCGCAGGCATGTGTTGCCGGATAACCACGAGATTCAGGCTGACGCCATTCTGTGGGCAGAGGCCGTACGCGAAGAGCCGAAGAAGGACATGTGGGCTGGCAAGCACCGGATCGCGGAAGTGGACCGGGCGAAGCTCGCGATGATTACCCTGGCGGCCGGGCTGCGCTACCAGGGGCTCTCGCTGGTGATGTCCTTGCAGGAGAAGGGCACGGAGAAGGCGTGGAGAGAGCTCAGCACGCTGATCTACGATCCCCTGATGCCGGACAGCGCTGCGGAAAGCGTCGTCGATACAATATAGAGCGTCGCCGCAAGTTGCCAGCGAAAGGAGCGCGCTCGAATGGAGATGACCTGGTTGCCGTCCGTGGACGGTTTTGATGCCCGTCTTCGTGCGCTCAAGACGCTTGATTCTTCTCCGGAAATTGTTGCGGAGTTGCGCTCGCTGGCTGCTGTACGGCTGGACTTCCTGCAAACCACGCAGCTTGATCGCGCGCTGCTGCGTGCGATCAAGGCTCATGGCACGCTGCCGGGGCTGGAGCCTGTGCGGCTGGCTGTGCTGGCGTCTTCCACCACCACGCACCTGCTGCCGGGCATCCGGGTCGCCGCGTTGCGCCGTGGTTTGCTGGCGGAGATCTTCGAAGCAGAGTACGGCCAGTATCAGCAGGAGCTTCTCGCCGGGGAGCGCCTCGCGGCGTTCCATCCCGATGCCGTGCTGCTGGCCTTCGATGCGCACCATGTCGCTGCGCTCGCCGTGGGCGACCCCGCTGTGGCACTGGCGACGATGGAGCGCTGCTGGCAGCAGGTCCGCGAGCGCTTCGGCGCTCAGGTGATCCAGCAGACGGTGCTTCCGGTGTTGCCAAAGCTGCTTGGAAACAACGAGTCCCGGCTGGCGTCCTCCTCCGCTGCGGTTGTGGCCCGGGTCAACGCCGAGCTACGCTCGCTGGCCTCTGCAGCAGGCGTAGACCTGCTGGCCGTGGATGAGTTTGCGGCGGAAGAGGGTCTGGCGGCGTGGCATGACCGCGCGCTGTGGCACAAGACCAAGCAGGAGATTCACCCCACGGCCGCGGCGATGTACGGCGAGCAGGTGGTGCGTGTGCTGGCCGCGTCGCGTGGCCGTTCGGCGAAGTGCCTGGTGCTGGACCTCGACAACACGTTGTGGGGCGGCGTGATCGGCGATGACGGGCTTGAGGGCATCGTGCTGGGACAGGGCTCCGCTGCGGGCGAAGCGTTTGTGGCGTTCCAGCGTTACGCGCTGGCGCTGAGCGAGCGCGGCGTGGTGCTCGCGGTGTGCTCGAAGAACGACGAGGCCAACGCGCTGCAGCCGTTTGCAGAGCATCCGGAGATGGTGCTGAAGCGCCAACATATCGCCTGCTTCGTCGCAAACTGGACAGACAAGGCGACGAATCTGCGCACCATTGCGAAGACGCTGAACCTGGGGCTCGACGCTCTGGTCTTCGCCGACGACAACCCGGTAGAACGCGCTCTGGTGCGTCGTGAACTGCCGATGGTCGCCGTGCCGGAGATGCCGGAAGACCCGGCCGAGTATCTTCACGTTCTCAGTGGGGCGGGCTACTTCGAAGCGACGGCGCTATCCGCCGAAGACGCGGCACGGACGGCGCAGTACCAGGCCAACGCCGAGCGCGCCCAGATGCTGGAGCAGTCGACCGACATCGAGTCCTACCTCGCGTCGCTGCAGATGGTGCTGACCGCTGGCCCGATCGATCCGATGAGCCTGACGCGGGCAACGCAACTGGTGAACAAAACCAACCAGTTCAACCTCGCAACCGAGCGGCTGACCGAAGAGGAAGTGGCCCGGCGCATGAACTCGCCGGAGTGGATCACGCTGCAGCTTCGACTCGCCGACCGCTTTGGCGACAACGGCCTGATCGGCGTGTTGATGGCGCAGGTGCGCGGCAAGGATGCGGTGATCGCAAGCTGGCTGATGAGCTGCCGCGTGCTGGGTCGGCGCGTGGAGCAGGCTGCGCTGGCGCTGCTGGCCGAAGCCGCTGCGCCGCATGGCGTCGAGCGTCTGGTGGGCGTCTACAAACCGACGGCGAAGAACGGCATGGTGCGCGAGTTGTTGCCCACCCTGGGCTTCACGCCGCTTGAGTCCACCGAGGATGAATCGCGCTATGTGTTGGCTTTGCAGGCGTTTGAGCCCGCAGAGGTACTGATGCAGATCATCGCGCCGAGCCATGAGCCGGAACCGGCACACGCCTGATTCGCTACAGTTTTCAAAAAATCACGTAGTCCATTAGTTTTGCGTCTAGTTTTTGCATCCCGGGCTCGCCGCGCCGCCGTATAGGTGAGTGACGGCAACTGACTGCAGGAAGCGGATGGCGATCGAAGCAAAAGAATTTCAGAAGCTTATCGAGCAGCACCAGCGCATGGTCTTCTCTATCGCTCTGCGCGTTGCAGGCGAGTACGGCGCTGCGGAAGAGGTCGCGCAGGACGTTTTCCTCGAGCTGTATCGCTCAGGCGAACGGTTGGAGAGCGCAGACCATACGAAGTTCTGGCTGCGCCGCGTCACGGTGCACCGTGCGACCGACGTGCTGCGCAGGCAGTCGCGCCAGCCAGAGGTCGATGCGGACGAGTGGATGGACGACGTCCACACACCGTCGTCGCAGGACGGTGAAGCCCTGCCGGGCTACGCCGTAGCCGCGCGGCTGGACGAGCTGCTGCGGGCGTTGCCGGAGGCGATGCGTGTGCCGGTGGTCTTGCGTTACCAGGAAGACATGTTGCCGGAGGAAATTGCGCGGTTGTTGAACCAGCCGCTGGCAACGGTGAAGAGCAACCTGCAGCGCGGGTTGAAGCTGATGCGCCGCAAGGCGGAAGTGACGATGAAGGAGTATGTACGCGATGGACGAGCGTAACGACATTCAGGAAGAAGCCATCTCCGCACAGGACGCGGCGTTTGAGCGCGCGCTGAAGGCCGCGATGGTGCGCCTCGACGCACCTGAGGCAATGTTGCAGCGAGTGATGAAGGCGTCTGGAGCAACGGCCTCGCAGGAGAACCGCGTCCTCGCGTTCGATGCGCAGCGCGTCAGGCCGATGCTCTCGCGCACACGCTGGAACGCCTGGATCGGCGGCGCGGTGGCCGCGGTGCTGGCGATCGGTGTCTTCACCGCAGAAGGCGTGCATCGCCACCGCGAGCACGTGCAGGCCGAGCAGCAGTTTGCCGAAGCGCAGGCTATCACCGAGCGCACGCTGCAGCACACACGCGAGCAGTTGCAGCGCGCAGGAATTTCGATCGAGCAGTAACGGACGTATCGAGCAGTAAAAACTTTGAGAGACGGAGGGCAGTGCGATGAAAAAGGCAATGGTGGCAGCAGCGATGTTGGTGGGCGCAGGAGCAATGTTTGCGCAGAGCACGGCGACGATTCGTGCCGTGAATCATGGGACCGAATCGCGGACGTTCACGCTGACGTCCAGCGGCGAAGGCATGATGCGGGTAAGTGCGCAGGGGGCTGGCGAAGAGCCGCAGGGCAAGGACGAGCTCTTTGCTGGCACAGAGGTCTTCGAGAAGAACGCGACCGAGGTCACGGACATCAGCATGGACCCCAGCACGCTGAGCATGGTCGGCGGCAAGAACGCTTCCAGCGCCCGCCGCATGGTGTTGAACACCGTGCGTACGTATGAGTACGACCAGCCGGGCATGTACAACATGGCGGAGGTCGACAAGATTCGCCAGCGCCTGAACACGGGTGATTGGCACTGCTCCGTACACACGCGCAACCTGAAGACCGGCGAGTCGACCGACGTGTGCTCGAAGACACGCACGGACGGCTACAGCGAGCAGGCGATCATCTCGGTGGAGAAGAAGGAGCTTACGTTTATCCACCGCGTATCGCGCGTAGGTGCGGGCGGCGGTGGCGAGAGCTCGCTGCTCGGCGGCACGGACGGCGTCTTCTACGGCAGCCCCTCGTTCCTCCTGCTGAACACGCTCCCCGGCGAGATGGCAGCGTTACGCGCTGAGATTCAGGCGACGGTCGCAGGAGCGAACGTTGCTCAGCTTCGCGGCCTCGGCGACCTCAATCGCGACGTCCTCAGGATGAGAATGAATGAGATTCACCCGATGCCGCAGAAGCAGTTCGAGAAACTGCGGATCTTCATCAAGCCTGCTCCTGCAGCGGCTCCCGCACCTGCGCCGCAAGTTGTTCCCGACCCAGTCGCGCCGCCTGCTCCGGCAAAGCCCCTAGAATAAGGAGCGATGTCGCTAGAGTTCGAAGTTCAGAAAACAAGTGAAGCCGGAGGTCGCCGCGCAGAGCTGCGGCTTCCGCACGGAGCCGTGCAGACCCCGGTATTCATGCCGGTGGGCACGGCTGCCACTGTAAAGACGGTGGCCCAGGATGTGATCGAAACCCTTGGCCCGGCGAAGGAAGACGGCACGCCGCGCGGCGCGGAGATCATCCTCGCCAATACCTATCACCTGTACCTGCGGCCCGGCCATGAGCTGATCCGCCGCGCTGGCGGCGTACATCGCTTCATGAGCTGGCAGCGCCCCATGCTGACGGACTCCGGCGGCTTCCAGGTCTTTTCGCTCTCTGCGCTGCGCAAGATCACCGACGACGGCGTCGAGTTCCGCTCGCATCTCGACGGCTCCAAGCACTTCTTCTCGCCCGAGCACTCCATGGCCGTGCAGATCGCCCTCGGCGCCGACATCATGATGGCCTTTGACGAGTGCGTCGAAACGCCCGCCACGTGGGAACGTACCAGGCAGTCGATGGGCCTGACCCACGCATGGGCGCAGCGTTCGCTCGACTACTGGAAGCAGCACCGCCACGAAGTCCCGTGGGCGCAGCCGCTTGCCCATGCCGCCACCGAGTTCACAAAGGCCTACGATCACCAACACTTCGAAGGCAGGCATCAGGCGCTCTTCGGCATCGTCCAGGGCGGCATGTACAAAGACCTCCGCAAGGAGTCTGCCGAGCGGCTCGTCGAGATGGACTTCCCCGCGTACGCCATCGGTGGTCTCGCCGTCGGTGAGCCCCGCGAAGTCACCCGCGAGATGATCGCCCACACGCTGGAGTTCCTGCCGAAAGACAAGCCTCGCTACGTCATGGGCGTCGGCTACCCCGACGAGATCGAAGAGTACGCCCGCATGGGGGTAGACATGATGGACTGCGTTCTGCCCACACGCGCAGGCCGCCACGGCCTCGTCTTCACACGCGAAAACCCTGCCGACCGCGCCAGCACGCCTATCCGCATGAACGTGAAGAAGCTGGAGTTTGCCGAAGACCAGCGCCCGATCGACGAAGGCTGCGGTTGCCGCGTTTGCCAGCGGTATACGCGGGCGTATCTGCGCCACCTGTTCCACAGCGGCGAACCTCTCGGCGCCATGCTGAACTCGATCCACAACCTCCACTTTTACCTGGAGACGATGGACAGAGTAAGGAAAGATCTTTCCTCGTAACAACAGTTGGAGTTTTCTGAATCTATCCTCCTGAGCCACAGGCGAAGGGCCTGCCAGTCGCCGCAGGATCACTTCCACACGCCCAAACACCGTGGATCTCCGCATCCCGGCTTTCCGGCACTCCTCGCGCTCGTGGCGCTGCCTTCTTCCCTCGCTCACCACGGCTTCCAACGAAGGGGCACGGTTTCAGCCGTGCCATCAGGCTCCTATGCAGGAACGGGGCTTTAGCCCCTGAGGCCTACTTCTTCACCAAGCCGCCCGGTCAGCCGGTGCCACGCCCACAGCAGCCCCACAGCGGCGACGGAAAGCGAGATCGCCAAACCCATCCAAAGCCCTCGCGGGCCGAGGTGGGCATGGAAACCAAGCATGTACCCAAGCGGCATTCCCACCAGCCAGTAGGCGACGATCTGCGTCCAGAGCGGCGTCGTCGTGTGGCCTGCGCCGCGCATCGCGCCGGTCGCGGTGATCTGGATGCCGTCAAAGAACTGGAAGCATGCGGCGATGCTCAGCAGCGGTGCGGCGGCGGCCACGACCGCGGCGTCGGGTGTAAAGAGATGGGCGATGGCTCGCGGCATCGAGAGAAAGCACACTGCGGAGATGAGCATCAGGCCTGCACCCGCGATAATGCCTGCCCACCCAGCGGCGGCTGCTTCCAGCACCGTGCCTGCGCCAATGCGCACGCGGCCCAGCGCATGGCCTACGCGCACGCTCGTCGCGGAGGAGATCGCAAGCGGCACCATGAAGCTCGTACTCGCGCACTGCAGCGCAATCTCATGCCCCGCAAGCGGCAGCGGGCCGAAGCTTGCGATCAGCGAGGTCACCAGCGCGAAGATCGCGATCTCGACGAAGATCTGCGCGCCGATCGGCACGCCCATGCGGAAGATCTGTGCAAGCTGGTCGAACTCTGCCTGCAGCGAGACCTCGCCCAGCCCATAGCGATGTTTGCGGTTCGCGCGCCACAGCGCCACGGCGAGGAAGAGCACAAGATAGAGCCGCGCCGAGCTGGTCGCCCACGACGAGCCCACCACGCCAAAGGACGGAATCCGCAGCAAGTGTGTGCCGATCTGCCAGGAGTGTCCGTAGAGCAGCAACCAGTCGATGGCAATGTTCACCGCGTTGGCCGTGATCAGCGCAATGGCGATGGGGCGGGCCTGATGCGCGGCCTGCAGGTAGCGGCGTAGCGCGAAGTAGACCAGCAGCGGCAACACGCCCGGAATCAACCCACGCAGCGCGGGGATCGCTCCTGCCAGCACCGTGGGGTCCACCGGCATGTGCCGCAGCGCGAGGGGCGCGGCGAGGAAGATGCCCGTCAGCAGCACGGCCAGACCAACGGCCGTGACCAGCCCATGCCACAGCCAGCGATTGGCCGCAGGAACGTCCTCTGCGCCGAACGCCTGCGCGATCAGCGCATCCAGCCCCAGCAGAATGCCGCCGACGCCGATGGCTACGGTGTTGAAGAGCACCGCCGCCAGCGCGGCTGCGGCCATCGCGGAAGCAGGGTTAGGCAGGCGGCCCACCATCACGGTGTCCACCAGCGACATCGCCGTCCAGCCAAGCTCACCGAGCACCAACGGTGCTGCAAGCCGCAGAAGCGGCGGAAGTTCACGGCGAATGTCGGCAGAGCGCATCAGTTCAGGCTATCAAGAGCGGAGGAACACCGTGTGCCTGGCCCTGCTGGCTACTCCTGGTGCCCTACCCCTGGTGATAGACGAGCTTGGCGAGGTACGCATCGGCCGCCGCCCACGAATCGGAGTCTCCCGCAAACGCCACGTAGCCATCCGGCCGCACAATCCATATGCCTCCTTCGACGAACGGAGGACGCGGCTCCGGCGCGAAAAACTGCGGGTAGCAGTCAATAAGCTGGCTGCTGTCCGGTCCTTTCGTCGCAAAGAGCGTGAACAGCGGCGCGGGCCCGGTGCTGACAGGCGCATCGCCGGCATGGACGGGTGCTCGCTGGCCTACGCGTGGGCCGCCCTTCAGCTTGTCGTCGCGCCCGTTCAGCCGCGAGTGCGGATAGCTCACGGCAAGTTCGGTAGCGGCTTCGGCAAAGGAGTGGCGCGTCAGGTCCAGCCCGAACGCGGTGCGGATGGCAGCATTGCGAACGTGGCTGAGCAGCGAGTTGTCCACCATGGCCGCACGCGTTAGCAGACCGGCTCCCGTGAGAACGTCCTGGGCCACAGGGTGACGCTCCTCGTTGTAGGAGGCGAGCAGCGTTTCCTCCCCGGCTTTCGACAGGTGTCCACCGGATATCAACGCGATTTTCCACGCCAGATTCACAGCGTCCTGCATGCCTGTGTTCATGCCCTGTCCGCCAGCAGGCGAGTGGATATGCGCTGCATCTCCGGCGAGGAAGACGTTGCCGCGGCGGAAGTTTTCCACGATTCGCTCGCTGATGTGGAACTGCGAGAGCCAGACAGGATCGTGTGCGCGAACGCCAGGCCCGCGCCGCTGGTCGAGAATGCGCTGCATCTCCTCCAGCGTCGGCTCGTGCTCGCCGTGCAGATACGCCGCAATCACGCGGAAGCGGTTCGGCGGCAGGGGGAAGATCGCCAGCACGCCCTCCGGGTGCAGATGCAGCTCCACCGCGTCAGGAAGAACGTCGCCGTCGAGGTGAACGTCGGCCAGCACCCAATCCGAGGGCAACTGCTCCCCGGTGAAGCCCACGCCGAGCGCGTGGCGGACCGCCGAGTGTGCTCCGTCGGCGCCGACCAGCCAGCGAGTGGTCAACTCTTCGGCCGCACCATCGGCGTGTTGCAGGGTGGAGGTCACCGAACTGCCGTTTTCCCGGAAGCTCGTGAAGCTGGTGCGCCGTTCCACCTGCACGCCCAGCTCGGCCAGCCGCTCCGTGAGCAGGCGCTCGGTTTCGCTCTGCGGCACCATCAGCGCGAACGGGTAGGGCGTGTCCACGGTGTCCAGCTTTGTGCTGGCGAGCGGTTTGCCGCCGTGGAAGAAATGGGCCTCGGTAACGCGTAACCCGTTGGAAAGAAAGCGTTCATCGAGCCCCGGGTGACGCGCCAGATGCTCAAGAGTACGCGGCCAGACGACGAGCGCGCGGCTCTGCTCGGTCGGCGCATCGTCCGGGTCAATCAGGCGAACGTGGAGTCCGTAACGGGCCAATTCCAGGGCCAGCATCAGGCCTACGGGACCGGCACCAGCGATAAGTACGTCCGTTTCCATGGAGCCACCTCTTCTTCTTCCCACGCTTAGACGCCTCCCGGCAGGCGAAAGCAACAGTATTTTCCGGGGTTCCACGGCGTCATGCAGCGTGCGATTTCCTTGACACAGGGACAGCGTACAGCGATGCTTAATGCTCAGGTGTGATTTCAGGCAAGGGCGGACGTGTGTATCGCGATCAGCCGACGTCTTTGGGCGCAGCGTTTGTTGCGTCGGTCGTGTGATTCTTGTGCGACGGGTCTCCCGGCATTTTCTACGAAGAGGAACGTCTGTGTGCGCTCCCGAGGCCGGTAAAACGGTCGTTCGGACGCCTCCGGCGCTCAGGTCCTGATCATCGTGTCGTTTGTTCCATCGCTTAGCATTCTCGCCGCATTGGCCGCTCCTGGCGGCATCCTTGGCGCCATGGGTGGTTTCCCCATCCTGATCCTGATGTTCGTCGCCATGTACTTCCTCATGGTGGTTCCGAACCAGCGCAAGCAGAAGCAGTGGGCTGCCATGCTCGCGGCCGTCAAGGCGGGCGACAAGGTCACGACCAACGGCGGCATCCGCGGCCGCGTTCTCTCCGTCAGTGACGACGCTGTGATCGTAAAGACGCAGCCGGACGGCGCAAAGCTCGAGTTCGTAAAGAGCTCGATCGCTGCCGTCACCACGGACGAAGAAACGGCCAAGAGCTAGCCTTCCCTGCCGGAGCAGCGCTCCCGGCCAACCCAGTTTCAGCAGTACGCAGTTCTTTCGGAAAGTACTTACTCACGATGGGCAAGAATCTCACAACAAAAACCTGGGCGATCCTCGCCATTCTGCTTGTGTTCCTCTACGGAATCTTCGGCATTCCGCACGGCGGCTGGAAGAAGTCGATCACGGACCGCATCCACCTCGGCCTTGACCTGCGCGGCGGCACGCACCTTGTGCTGCAGGTGCAGGTGCAGGAAGCTATCGGCTCCTCGACCGACCGCGACATGACCGCGCTGAACACCGCGCTGGCTGCGACCGGCGCGACCGCGACCAAGCTTGACCCGAAGGTGCATCCCGAGGTCATCACGATCAACGAGCCCGACAGCTCCAAGCTTTCGGCCGTCAGCACCATCGTGAACGACAACGCGTACGCCAGCTATGAGAAGCAGTCGAACGCGTCCGGCTACACGATGACGCTCACGCAGGCCGCCCAGCGCGACCTCGCCGACCGCACCGTCGAGACCTCCATCGAGACGATCCGCCAGCGTATTGACTCGCTCGGCGTCTCCGAGCCGGTCATCGAAAAGTACGGCCTTGGCGACAACCAGATCCTCGTCCAGCTTCCGGGCGTCGATGATCCGGCTCGCGTCGAAAACATCATCCAGTCCACCGCGAAGCTCGAGATCCACGAAGTGGTCTCCGGCTCTCCGTACCCCGACGCTGCGCAGGCTCTGACGGCTGTTGGTGGTTCGCTGCCGCCGGACGAAGAGATCATCATGGGCTCGGGTTCGGGTGCAGGTCCTGACCAGGCATGGGTGCTCAAGCGCGCCTCGATCGTCGAAGGTACGGACTTCCGCGGCGCGACCGCGCAGCAGGACGAAAACGGCCGCCCCGACATCGGCTTCACGCTGACCACCGAGGCCGGCGACCGCTTCTACAAGTACACCGACGCCAACAAGGGCACCGGTTCGATGGCCATCGTGCTGGAGAACAAGGTCCGCGAAGTGGCGACGATCCAGTCGGCAATTCGCGACCAGGGCCGCATCACCGGCGGCTTCTCGCAGCAGCAGGCAGACGACCTTAGCCTCATGCTCCGCACCGGCTCGCTGCCTGCTTCGATCAAGTACCTCGAAACCCGCACGGTTGGCCCGTCGCTGGGTGCTGCCTCGATCCACCAGGGCGTGATGGCGGCCGTTGCCGGCCTCGTCGCCGTGCTGGTCTTCATGCTCATCTACTACAAGGGCGCAGGCATCAACGCGGATCTCGCGCTGCTGCTCAACCTCGTGATTTTGCTCGGCTTCATGGGCTTCACCGGCGCGACGCTGACGTTGCCCGGCATCGCGGGCGTCATCCTGACGATCGGTATGGGCGTCGACTCCAACGTGCTGATCTTCGAGCGTATTCGTGAAGAGCTGCGCTTGGGCAAGACCTCTGCACAGGCCATCCAGGACGGCTTCGACCATGCGTGGAAGACGATCTTCGATACGCACGTCACCACGATCGTTTCGGCGGGCATTCTGTTCATCTTCGGTACCGGCCCCATCAAGGGCTTTGCCGTAACGCTCGTCTTCGGTCTTGCCGCCAACCTGTTTACCGCGGTCTTCGTGTCGCGCGTGATCTTTGACTATCTGCTCGAGAAGCGCGGACGCACTGCGCCGCTGTCGATCTAAAAGGGCAGACATTAGAGGGAAGATATTAGGCATGAGAGAAAAGCGCTTTGCACTCTCTGCCTAATGGCTCAAGGTCTAATGTCTGCTTCCATGAGGAAGCTACTGTGGAATTCTTTCGTTCAACCAATATCGACTGGCTTAGCAAGAAGTGGTACCTGCTCGCTTTCTCGCTGATCTTCTCCATCGGCGGCGTGCTCAGCATGCTGTTCTGGCACGGCATCCCCAAGGGTGTTGACTTCACCGGCGGCACGCAGGTGACAGTGCACTTCGACACCACCCCGAACGAAGATCACATCCGTTCGGCGATGGACACGGCCAAGGTCCGCGATGCGCGCATCCAGCGCATCTCCGGCGCCGCCGGTGCGAGCTCGAGCAACGTCATCATCTCGCTGCCGATGTCTTCGGCACAGGACACGCAGCACGACCAGGGTCGCGCTGAGGTGGAATCCGCTCTGACGGCGAACTACCATGACTCCCACTTCGAAGTGGAGCAGGTGGACATCGTCGGCCCGACGGCCGGCAAGCAGCTCGTCTCGCAGGCGCAGCTCGCGGTGCTCTACTCGCTGCTCGGCATGCTCGCGTACCTGTGGTTCCGCTTTGAGCTGATCTACGGCGTCGCGGCTGTGGCTGCCGTCTTCCATGACACGCTGATTACCATCGGTGCCTTCTCGCTCACCAACCAGGAAATCTCCCTGACCGTCGTCGCCGCGCTGCTGACGCTCATCGGTTACTCGATGAACGACACCATCGTGGTCTTCGACCGTATTCGAGAGAATCTTGCGGATAACCGTCGCGAGCCTCTGGCGGATGTCGTGAACCGCGCCATCAACCAGACGCTGAGCCGTACTGTGCTCACCTCGGGCCTGACGTTCCTCACAGTACTCTGCCTCTACCTTTTCGGCGGCGAAGTCCTCCACGGCTTCTCCTTCGCTCTGGTGATCGGCATCCTGATCGGAACGTACTCGTCGATCGCGGTTGCGGCTCCGATGCTGGTGGCATACCAGAACTGGCGTGCCTCCAAGGGCAAGTCGGCCTCGCTGCCCGCAGCGAAGCCCACAGCACCGCGTCCCACCACCCGCTAAGCTGGAAACAAGTAGTGGAAAACGGCCTGCCAATCTCTGGCAGGCCGTTATCTTTTAGGCAACTTTTGAAACGAAATTGCACCGTAAATGCGCCATTTTGCAGAAAGTTTTGTCCTCGACTTGCGCGTTTCATTTTTGTCGGGAACAATCACATTCATCACGGTGTCTAAGCGTAGTAGCTTTTCCCTTCGGGGATCCGAGGTTGCACATGTTTGAAGATTCGATGATGGAATCCGGCGGGCGAATCAAGTCCAAGTCCAGGTACTGGATGATCGCCACGTTCTCAATCAACGGCGCGATCCTTGCGACGATGATCCTGATTCCTCTGCTGTACCCGGAAGCTCTTCCGAAGAGCTCCTTGTCGGCTTCGTTGACGGCGCCTCCACCGCCGCCACCGCCTCCGCCTCCTCCCCCGCCTCCGGCGGCTGCAGTGCCGAAGTCGGTGCCGCACGTTTCGGAGATCGACGCGGGCCTCCATGCCCCGACCAAGATTCCTAAGGACATCAAGATGCTGAAGGAGGACGCTGCTCCTCCTCCCCCGTCTTCTGGTGGCGTAGCTGGCATGAGCGGTATGGCTGGCGGCGTCCCGGGTGGCGTGATGGGTGGCATCGCCGGTGGTACGGGCGCAGGCCCGGCTATCGTGGTGGCCAAGCCCAAGCCGACGGGCCCGGCGCGTATTTCGTCCGGTGTCATGGCTGGTCAGCTCCTCAACAAGACTCAGCCTGTGTACCCGCCGATCGCTCGTGCGGCTCACCAGTCGGGTGCTGTGGTGCTGCACGCCATCATCTCCAAGTCCGGCGCAATTCAGGATCTCAAGGTTGTCTCCGGCCCTGCCATGCTGCAGGGTGCTGCTCTCGAAGCAGTGAAGACGTGGCGCTACAAGCCGTATGTTTTGAACGGCGAGCCCACCGAAGTGGAAACGACCATTGTGGTCAACTTCAATCTCAACGGCGGTTGATCTCGGTTTTGGAGAGCGCGGCGTGAACCTGTTCCGCCGCCTCATCCGTCCAACCATTTGCCTTTGAACACTTTTGACTCAGGGCGCGGCCTAGCTGTTCTCGCGTCCTCAACAAGGTTCACGCTGCAACCCACCGCAGCCAAGCCTCAGAACAGATGCTCTGAGCCATAAAAGACTTTTGCAACACATCCCTAGGAGGGAAATCCGTGATTCTCGCTCACACTGCAAACTTCGCTCACACCTCGGTCAACTCGCTGGCCATGTTCCTTCAGGACGCAGGCGGCGGCCAGGTAGGCTTCTCCGTTCCCGAACTCTGGGGCCACATGGGTGGTCTGGCGAAAGCCGTCGTTATCGTTCTCTTCATCATGTCGATCTGGTCCCTGGCTGTGATCATCGATCGCGCTCTGTACTACTCGGCAGCACGCAAGCAGTCGCGTGAGTTCGCTCCCAAGGTTGCTGGCGCTCTCAAGGAAGGCCGTCTGGACGAAGCGATCAAGGTTGCTGACCGTTCGAAGAAGTCGCACCTTGCTGAAGTCGTGACCGCTGGCCTCACCGAGTTCCGTTCGTTCGGTTCGGGTGGCGCGATCACCGAAGAGCAGATCGAGTCCTCGCAGCGCGCTCTCGAGCGTTCGGAAGCAATCGTTCACGCGAAGCTGAAGAAGGGCCTCGGCGGCCTGGCAACGATCGGTTCGACCGCTCCGTTCATCGGCCTCTTCGGTACCGTCGTCGGCATTCTGAACGCCTTCCAGACGATCGCTGCGATGAAGACCTCGTCGCTGGCTGCAATCGCTGGTGGTATCTCGGAAGCTCTCGTTACGACCGCTTTCGGTCTGCTCGTCGCGATCCCGGCCGTTATGTGCTTCAACTACTTCACCAACAAGCTGGAGTCGTTCGACGTCGAAATGGACAACAGCTCGTCGGAGCTGGTGGACTACTTCATCAAGCAGGGTCACCGCTAAACCACCCTCTGCGAGAGTCTTCGGGCACCCGGAGCCAGCCGCGAAGCTGGCTCCGGGGTCTCCCGGGAAGACTCCGAGGAGCTTTCAAGACTCAGGGCGCGAAAACGCTCGGAGCAAATATCCTGAGCAACTCCACTTGGTGCGCAAAAGCCGCCGGTGGCAGGGAGTGAATTGATATGGCAATGGCGAAGCGGGATGAAGGGAAGAAGGTCAATTCAGATATCAACGTGACTCCCATGGTGGACATCATGTTGGTACTGCTGATCATCTTCATGGTCATCACTCCCATGGTGAACAACAAGGTGGCCGTTGAACTGCCCAAGGTTCCGGAAGCTATCGTGATGGAAAATGCTAACAAGGATGACGCCATCAATGTGGCTGTTACCCGTGATGGCAAGACCTTCGTCGGCGGCGACGTAGTTCCCTTGGATCAGCTCGGCGAAAAGGTTGGCGCGCTTATGGCGAAGAAGACCGATGCATCGGCTGATAAGACCATCTACTTCCGCGCGGATATGCGCGCGAACTACGGCAAGGTGATGGACACGGTGGATGCCCTTCGTGGCGCCGGTGTCAGCCAGCTTGCCTTGATGACAGACAACTCGGCAGAGTAAGCGCCGAAAAGGTTTAGACCGGGTGGAGAGTTCTCTCCCCCGGCAAGGACTAAGGAGAACTCGTTATGGGAATGAGTGGTGGATCGTCCGGCGGCGCAGTCGCCAGCATCAACGTCACCCCGATGATCGACGTGCTGCTCGTGCTCCTGATCATCTTCATGGTGATCCAGCCGACTACGCCGAAGGGTCTGGACGCGCTGGTTCCCCAGCCGCCCAAGAACCCGACGCACGACGTGCCGAATGATCGCACGATCGTGGTTCAGGTCATGGCTGGCGCAACCCCAACGTACAAGATCAACGACCAGCAGTTTGTGAAGAGCGACATCGAGCCTGAGCTCGTGAAGATCTTCTCGACCCGCCAGGAAAAGGTCATGTTCGTGAAGGGTGACAAGGACCTCGACTTCGAACCGGTGGCTGAAGTCATCAGCATGGGCCATCAGGCAGACGTTACCAACATCGGTCTGATGACGCCGCAGGTTGAAGCCGGTCACTAAACGGTGGCGCTTCACGAAGTGGTTCTAAGCTGAAACTCTAAAAACAACGCCCGCGCGCATAAGGAGACTTATGTGCGTGGGCGTTGTCTTGCGTCTAAAACGTTTCATCGTGCCTGCCGCGGCGCTTTTGAGAGCCAGGTGGGCACAAAGCGCAATCCCTTGGTGTCTATGTTGGTGCAAGGCTGCACTCGCCCAGGCAGCTTTGCGTAGCCTGAGTCTCGCTCCTCACTACTTCCTGCGGAGGCATAGTGATGGCATTTTCTACTGGAGTTTCGGGTACCCGTTCTGAGATCAATGTGACGCCGCTGATCGATGTTCTGCTGGTGTTGCTGATCATCTTCATGGTCATCGTCCCAGCCACCCCACACGGGCTGGACAGCCAGATACCGCAAGCACCAAAAGACAGTAACAACGCACTGCGGCAGGCAAATCTGCCGCCGCTGCAGCTTCAGATAAGCGAGCAGGGAGGCGTGGTGGCTTACACGCTGAACGGTGAGGCTGTGCCTGCTGCGGGGCTTACGGCTCGCTTGACGGCGGCGCTGGCGCGGCGGGAGGAGCGAACCGTTTTCGTGCAGGCAAGGGCTTCCATGACCTTTCAGCCGGTCGCGCAGGCGGTTGCGCTTTCGAGGTTGGCGGGGGCGGAACACATTGCGCTGCTTGGGTTTCCGAAGTCCTGACGTAGGCTAGGGCTATGCGAATCTTCGTTGGTATTCCGTTGCCGCAGGTGGCTTGTGAGTCCCTGAAGAGTGTTTTGCATACGTTTCAATCGTCGCAGGCTGGCTCGGCTGTGAGGTGGAGCGAGCCGGAGGGCTGGCATGTGACGCTGGCGTTCCCTGGGCAGGTCCACGAAGAACAGCTTGTGGTCCTGCGGGAATCTCTGCAACGAATAGCTTGTGGCCCGATTCCGTTAACTGTTGAAGGTGTTGAGGTTTACGCGCGGGCCGGGGTGCTGGCGGCGAAGATTGTCCCGACGGAGCCGCTGTTCCTGCTGCAGCAAAGGGTAGCGGCGGCGGCAGAGATGTGCGGGTTCCCGATCGAGAACCGTCCGTTCCGGCCCCACGTTACGCTCGCCCGGTCTCGTTTCGAGGGTCGACTCAGAGCGCTTGCAGAGGATTTTGAAACGATCCAAGCGAGGTTCGTTGCAGGCCGTTTTTGTCTGTATGAGAGCGTTCGAGATTCGACGGGAAGTCGCTATGTGGTGAAGTCTGAATTTCTCTTGCAGTAAGTTTTGGCGACCGAAAACTGATGCAGGAAAGATGGGTTGCGCGTTCCTGAGGCGACATCGATCAGGACCAACATCAATGGCAAAGCTTACCCGCTTCGGTGGAAAGGTAACTCCAGGCGCTTCGGGACCCTGCTATAGGATTATGGATTCCGGAGGCAAGTTCTATTACGTGGTCTGCTTGGAAGGGAAAATCCTGATCTTTGGAATCAATTCTGACGGGATGCTTAGTACAGCGTGAAGTGACAACTCTCGCAAATTCTTCCCAAATAGTGCTTATCTAGCGGTAAAAAACGCATTACCAGTTCGTGGTTTATCAGACTATGCAGAAGACAATGAGAAGGAAAGCTTGCTACAGAGTTCAGATCGTGTTCCTGTTCGTTTGGCTTTCGATAATCGTGAGCCCATCGAGCCACGCGTTCTTCAAACCGAAGAAACAGGTTCCTGCAAGCGTACCGCCGAGTGCGCAAGTCGTTCTGCGCTTCGCCGAGGCGAAAAAAATCCTAGTTGTTTCGAGCGGAGAAGAGTCCACATATTATGCAATGTCACGTCCGCCTGGGCTGGCGTACAGCTTCCTTTATCAGGCCATTCAGAAATGGGGCTTTCAGCTTGCAGACTCGCCAAGAGATGCGGATCTTGTTCTCGATATTTCAGGAACCGCGCAAAGCGGTAGCGGTATCGTTGGATCGGCGGCAGGCGACTCGCAGCTTCGCCTGAAGGTTATTGACCCTAATTCCAGCTCTATTCTGTGGGACGCCCAAGTGCCGCTTTACTGCAACAGCTGCTACCACATCCACGGTGAGAAAGCGATGTTCGAGGGGTACAACAAGGCCTTGGCCAGTTTGTTGTTGCCTCTGGCTCCTGGTCGCCAGGTGACTGGTTTCTTGAACGTTCCCTCGCCGGCTCCGCAAGAGATCCGATCCGCGAAGAAGGTCTTTATTGCAACCGGGCAGGCTATCGTAAGAAACGCTTATGGCGATTTTCCACCTGATTTAGTCGAAGCGTGTCGGAATGCTTTAAACAATAGCGTCATAGCTGCGAATCGATTTGCGGTAAGCAATGTGGAAGCCGACGCCGATATCACCCTGGAGCTGATCTATGAAACGCAATGGTATACCGTGGCAGTCGGCGAGCAGTTTCCTGGTGACAATCTGCGTTTAACGGCTCGTGATTCAAAGACTCAAATCGAGCTCTGGGCTGTTCGGATTCCAATCCCTAGCACAAGACAAAAGAATGAGGTGGGATTTCATGCCGCTAACGCAACTCGTCTATTGCAAGAGCTACTGAAGCCATTATCACAGCCCTCCATCCCGTCTATACCTGTCCCTCGGTAGGGACGGGCCGAGGACGACCGCCAGTGGGCTGGAGAGAGCCTCATGGCGATCAATCTTGAAGGCCCTCTCGGATCGCGAAGACGATTCTTTGCAGCGCGGTTGGTTCAAGCGACAGAGGTTACTTTGAAGGATTTCTTGAGCGTCTTAGGGTGATGGCAACCGATTCGCTTGCTCGGCGTTACCAAGATCCGATGGATCGTTACTATGCGACTGGTTTTCATTCACGGGATAAGTTGGTTAATGTTCTACAAAACCTCTTAATTCAGTGAACTTCTGCAGACTTTATTTTCTCATTTCTAGTGATTTCAATCTCGCTTCTGAGTTTGTTCACCGAAATTCAATCTCTCTTCGGGGAACAATCTGCTCTATCGCGGTGTTGTAGCTCTCAAGTAGTAGTGGCCTGACCGATGATTTGTACCAGTTGGCTTGTTCGTGTAGGGCACGATTTCTGAGTTCAGATCGCGATGCAAAACAGGGCGGCTTCTCTTGCCGCCGAGCAGTAGAAAACAGCGATGTCTCCGGCGCCGGTGACCTGTAGCCCAGCGAGGAGCGTGGCCGGATGGTGTTGTCGTGCTTGCGCCAGCGTTCAGCGAATACACGCAGCTCTTTGATCGAGTAGGAGTTATTGCAGTTACTAAGAAACCATAGGGCCTCCCTTGCGGGAGGCCCTATGGTTGTTGGCGTTTGTAAGTTGTCGCTTAGTTGGCAGTAACTCCGCCCTTGAGCTTGGCTTCCTTCGCGGCTTCGTTGGCACGGCGAGCGCCGGTTGCCTTCTGAACCCACTCGTCGGCGGTGGAGAGATCAGCCTTGCGGGCTGCGTCGTCACCACATTCGAGGTCAGCCTTACGGCGATAGGTGAGGTTGAGGTACTGCATGGCGTCGTCGTACGTCGGGTTGATGTCGACAGCCTTCTGCAGGTGCTCCAGAGCTTCGGTCACGAGCGTGGAGTTCGCGGTGACGAGCTGCTGGCAGACGTCCTTGGACTTCTTCACGTTGCCCTGTCCGTCGTCGGTGAGGCCAGCCTTGCCGAGGATGGTGACAGCGTTCTTGTAGGCCAGGTTCCAGTCAATCCACGCGATCGTGTAGTGCGCTTCGGCATCCTTGGGATCGAGCGAGATGATCTTCTCTTCGATGGCCTTGGCCTTGTCGTACTGCTTGATGTTGCGATAGATCGAAGCTTCCTGCTTGAGCGCGCCGAGATCGTTGGGATCGGTGGCGAGAACGTCGTTGAAGCCAGCAAGCGCCATGTTGGCAACCTTGACGTTATCGGGAGTATCGAGGCCCGGTACGACGCGGTAGCTATAGGCGGTCGCGAGATAGAGGTGCGCGGCCTGGTAGTTCGGATCGAGTTGGATCGATTCCTGGAAGTAGTTTGTGGCCACTTCGTACTGCCCGGCCTTAAAGGCCTGGACACCCTTGACGAGGCGATCGCGGGCCTTGAGCTTCGCGCACCCAGTCGTGCCTACGAGAAGCATCAGCAACGCGGCACCTGCCGCAAATCGAGCATTCAGTTTCATCGGAACCTTTCCTTGTTCAGACAATCGCCCCACTGCCTCGCTCGGAAGCGCCACTCAGGACATTGGCGGCTACCTGCGAATTGTACCGGCTGTCCTACAGCTTTACCAAGGGTGACACGCTTCTGACAAGCTGGGGAGGTCAGTCTTGCATTTTTTGGGCTTTTTCAGCAGGTCAATCGTTTCAACACAAAGGCCGGTTGGGTGCCGGTGTAGGCTACACGGGACGACTGGCAGAAGTGTCACGAGAGCGTGAAAGCGAGGCTTTGGATGAAGTGGACAGCAGCAAATATTCCGCCGCAGGCAGGCAAAACGGCGTTGATTACGGGCGCAAACAGCGGTATTGGCTACCAGGCGGCGCTGGAACTGGCCCGGGCAGGCGCGCATGTGCTGGTGGGGGTTCGTGACGCAACCAAGGGCGCGGCTGCGGTGGCGCAGATTCGCGCGGCTGTGCCGCAGGCGAGTGTGGAGGTCGCGGTGGTGGATGTGGCCTCGCTGGCGAGCATTCGCGCGTTTGCCGAGGGGTTTGCGCAGCACGGCGTGGCGCTGGACATCCTGATCAACAACGCTGGAGTGATGGCGATCAAGGATCGCGAGCTGACAGTGGATGGGTTTGAAAAGCAGATGGGGACGAACCATCTGGGGCACTTTGCGCTGACGGGGCTGTTGCTGCCGCAGTTGCTGGCGTCGCGAGATGAAGCGTCGCCGCGTGTGGTCACGGTGGCGTCGCTGGCGCATCGTGGCGGGGCGATCGAGATCGACAACCTCAACGCCGAGACGGGGTACACGGCGTGGGGAGCGTACAACAACTCGAAGCTGGCGAATATTTTGTTCGCTCGTGAGCTGCATCGCCGTTTGCAGGGCCGCGCACTGTCGCTGAAGAGCCTGGCGGTGCATCCCGGGATCTCGAAGACGAATATTTTTCAGAACGGGGTGAAGGGCAAGGACTTCAAGAGCGTGTTCATGTCGATCTTTGGCGGTCCGCTGATGCAGAACGACGCGATGGGGGCGTTGCCTACGCTGTTTGCGGCGGTGGCTCCGGAGGCGCGTGGCGGGCAGTACATTGGGCCGGACGGCTTCATGGAGTTCAAGGGCTCCCCGGCGGTCGTGGAGCCGCGTGCTCAGGCGCTGGACGCGGAGATGGGGCGCAAGCTTTGGGAGAAGAGCGAAGAGCTGACCGGCGTGACGTACGGGCTCTAGCGAGGAGCTTGCCGGCGAAAAGAAAACGCCAAGGCGCGAAGGCCGCTAAGTTTCGCCAAGGGATTTCTGGCGAAGGTTGGCGGTCGCGGCGCCTTGGCGTTCTCTCTTTGTGGGGGCGAGGCTGGCCGTTAGACTAGCGAACGTATGCCTACGCGTGTTCGTTCGTTTTCGAAGATCAATCTCGGCCTGCGGGTCGGGCCTCCGCAGCCGGGGACGGGCTTTCATGCGCTGATGACCTGCTACCAGACGCTGGCGGCGCATGACGTGATCACGATGAGCGCGCAGCGGGCGGCGAAGACGACGATAACGCTGGGGGCGAACCATCCCGGCGTGCCGCGCACCGAGACGGGTGATGCGGCGAAGAATACGGCGTACAGGCTGGTGGCGCTGGCGTTGGAGAAGCTTGGCGTGGGGGCTGAGGTTCATATCGAGCTGAATAAGCGGATGCCGGTGCAGGGTGGGCTCGGAGCGGGCTCTGCGAACGCTGCTGCGGCGCTGCTGGGGTTGGAGCGCGAGCTTGGCGTGGCGTTAAGCTGGGACGACCGGCTGACGCTGGCGGCGGAGGTCGGCTCCGATGTGCCGATGTTCCTGCTGGGCGGGACGATGCTGGGGTTGAATCGTGGCGAAGAGGTGTATCCGCTGCCGGACCTGCCGACGACGCCTTGTGTGCTGGCGATTCCTTCGGTGGGGGTGTCGACGGCGAAGGCGTTTGCGGCGCTGGACGCGAAGTACGCGAGGGCCCAGGGACCGGGGCCAGGGGATCAGAGTGCAGGTTTGCCGGGGGCCGGGGCCTCCCCATTGACTTTTCAGCCGCCTGTGGATAAACTTAAAAAGTTGAGCCACGCTCTGGCCGGTGCGTTTACGTATCCCGGCACAGCGGAGTCTGGCTTTACCGGTATCGCTGGCAGCGCTGGCGATCTGGCGGAGAACCCCCTTCTCACGCTTGTCCGCACCGGGATCGAGAACGACTTTGAAGAAGTAGCGTTCTCTGAGCATCCCACCCTGCGTTCTATCAAGCATGAATTGGCGGGCAACGGCCCGGAAGCAGCGATATTCGCTGGTCTCTCGGGATCCGGTTCGGCTTTGTTTGGCTTGTATGCCAGCGAGCAGGACGCGCTCAAGGCTCAACAACGTGTGCAGCAAGCTGGCACGCGGGCGATTGTCACAACGACCCTGCCCCGCACCGGCTATTGGCATACGATGTTCGCAGAGTAGGTTTTCGGTACGCGCAACAGTTTGGCCGAAAATACTGGGCGATCGACTAACGGTAGGTCAAGTGCCTTTGACGCACTCAGTCCAGGTTCGAATCCTGGTCGCCCAACCACAAGGTCGTTCGCTGCGCCCCCTCCCCGGCGCCCTGTGATCGAAGGAAACTTGGAGCTTTTGCAGTTTCGCACCGGCGGCAACGCGGTCCGGTGCAGGATCATCCGTAAAGAAGTTCGGGTTGCGTTTTATGGTGCGGAGCAAATTTTCCGCCACGCGATCTTGAAGAAACCGGGTCCTGAAACATTTGGAAGAGGGCGATAAACAGCGCCCCGGACATGTGACAGACAAGCAGCACTGAACCAATCAAGCAGGTCAACCAGCCTGGAGAATGTTCAACCATGAGTAAGCAAGACTCAACTGCGGTTTCTTCCCCAAGTTCCACACAAGGCGACGCTGTCCCGGCCCAGGCCGAGAGCGTCGCCACGAAGACGGCGGCGGCTGATCAGTCAGCCGCCGCAACTTCGAGCAGCAAGACCGCACCGGCCAAAAAGCCGTCGCGGTTGAGCGAAGACAAGCGCTTCAAGATCTTCTCCGGTGCTGCGAATATTCCGCTGGCCGAAGAAGTTTGCGAGTTTCTTGGCGTTCCGCTCGGGCAAGTACGTTTGCAGCAGTTCTCGGACGGCGAAACGCACTTCCAGCTCCTTGAAAACGTGCGCGGCGTGGACGTGTTTCTCGTCCAGCCCACCAGCTACCCGGTCGATAAGCACCTCGTTGAGTTGCTGATCATGATCGACGCGCTTCGGCGCGCTTCGGCCGGTCGCATTACCGTTGTTGTGCCGTACTACGGCTACGCCCGTCAGGACCGCAAGGACCGCCCCCGTGTGGCGATTACGTCCAAGCTAGTCGCTGACCTGCTGGTTACAGCAGGAGCTAATCGCGCTTTGTTCGTGGACCTTCACGCAGCGCAGATTCAGGGCTACTTCAATATTCCGGTTGATCATCTGTTCGCTTCGCCGGTTCTGGTCGGATACTTCCGTGACCTGAACCTGCCGAACCTGACCGTGGTCAGCCCAGACGCCGGTGGCGTAGAGCGTGCGCGATTCTTCGCGCAGAAGCTCGGAGCTCCGCTGGCGATCGTCGACAAGCGTCGTACGGACATCAACGTCACCGAAGTGATGAACGTGATTGGTGATGTGAAGGGCAGGACGTGCCTGATCCTCGACGATATCGTCGACACGGCAGGCACGCTGGTAAAGACAGCGGAAGCGCTGAAGGACCAGGGCGCGACCGAAGTTTACGCCTGCGCATCGCATGCGGTTCTTTCCGGACCGGCTGTGGACCGCATCAAGGGTTCGAGTCTGAAAGAGCTGGTGGTGTCCAACACCATTCCGTTGACGGAAGCCGCGCGCGCAGTACCCAAGATCAAGGTGCTTTCGATTGCCGGTCTACTCGGCCGCGCTATCGAGAGCATTCACATGGAGACGTCGGTTTCGTCGCTCTTCAACTAAAGAACAGGGTTCAGGGGGGTAGGGTGCAGGGTGTAGAACTCCTGCTCGAACCTCCGAGGCCCATAACAGCGGCGAGAGCCGCAAACGGAGTCGGTACGAAGCTTTGGGACGCTGAGTCCCCTGCATGCTTCGTACTTGCGCCCGAAAGGAAAAACAATGTCGAACCAGACTGCACCCACGTCCGTCGTAGCAACGCCCCGCACCGGTACCTTCAACAAGAACCACGCACGCCGCGTGCGCGTTTCGGGTCTCATCCCGGCTGTTGTTTACGGTGCAGGTAAGCCTTCGATCGCCGTTACGGTTGATCCGAAGCTCATCACCCGCATCCTGCACTCGGATGCCGGCCACAACTCGATCTTCGATCTCCAGATCGAAGGCGGCGAGACGGGCAAGGCGATGATCGTTGACTGGCAGAACGAGCCCATCAAAGGCACGCTGCTGCACATCGATCTCAAGCGCATTGCGCTGGACGCGAAGATGAAGCTTTCGGTTCCGGTCCACCTCGTGGGCACCGCAACCGGCGTGAAGAACCAGGGCGGCATGCTGAGCCAGATTCTGCACGAAGTAGAGATCGAAGCCCTGCCGGGTCAGATTCCTGCGCACATCGACGTGGACATCACGAGCCTGGAGCTGAACGGTTCGATCCACATCTCGGACCTGCCCCACTCGGACAACTACAAGTTCCTTGCCAACGATGAGAACCAGGTTGTTGCTCACATCACGGCTCCCAAGGCTGATGCGGAAGCAGACGCTGCGGCTGGCTCGGCTGAGCCGGAAGTTGCCAAGAAGGGCAAGAAGGAAGAAGCCAAGTAACGAGGGTTTAGGGGGTAGGGTTCAGGGTGTAGAAAACGTCCTGAACCCTCCACCTGGCACCTTGTGCGCTGCTTATGAAGCTGATCGTCGGACTCGGAAATCCCGGAATGGAGTACCTTCTGACGCCGCACAACGCGGGCTTTCTGGCAGTGGACCGCATCGCAGAAGTTTGCGGTGTACAGATTTTGAACCGGCGCGGCAAGGCCACAACGGCCAAAGCCATACTGGCAGGACAGGAAGTTCTTCTGGCGAAGCCGGAAACCTTCATGAACCTCAGCGGCATGTCTGCTGCGGCGCTCTTGAAGGAGTTGAACCTCGAAGTGAGCGAGATGATCGTGCTCTACGACGAGTTAGCGTTTCCGCTGGGCACGCTGCGATTGGCGCAGCGCGGTTCGGCAAACGGGCACAACGGTGTGAAGTCAATCACCAGCGTGCTTGGCACGGAAGAGTGGATGCGTGTGCGCATCGGAGTAGGCAAGACGACTCCCGATGGACAGCCCATCAAGGCCGGTGGATCAAACTACCTGCTGGCCCCGATGAAGAACGCGGCGCTCGACGTGATGGATAAGGTTCTTGACGATGTCGTAAAGGCCGTCGAGGCGTGGATGCGGGCAGGTGCTGCTGCAGCCATGAATGAGTTCAACCGGAGAGAAGACGTTAGACCGCAAGACATTCAACAGTAGAGAAAGCGCTGTATTGGCGACTCTGATGTCTGATGTTTTCTGGTTCAATACTTCGCTCCACAAATAGCCAAACTCACCTCAAGGCACCGAGGGAGTGCGGGTAGAACCCGCAGAAGGAACAACAATGAACCGCAGCTACGAAATCATGTTCATTGTCCGCCCGGATCTCGATGAGACCGAAGTGGACAAGATCGTCGAAACGTTCTCGGGCCACGTCACCACTGGTGGTGGCGAAGTCAAGCAGGCAGAGAAGATGGGCCGTCGCCGCCTGGCGTACACGGTAGACAAGTTCAACGACGGCATCTACATCCTGCTGATCGTCGAAGCACCTGCCGCGTCGATCTCGGAGCTCGAGCGCCGTCTGCGCGTCTCGGAGCAGATCATCAAGTTCATCACGGTGCGCATGGACGAAGAGAACAAGCGCGTCGCGAAGATCCAGAAGCACCGCGCTTCGCGCGTGAAGCGTTCGGCGCTTCCGACGGAAGTTCCCGATGCTCCTGCTGCGCCTGCAGTTGCTGCCGCTCCTGTAGAAGCCGCTCCTGCTGAAGTGGCTGCTCCTGCCGCTGCTGAGACGGAAACCGTCACCGCGTAAGCGAACGCTTTCCCCGACCGATCCCAAACACCTGTGGCGCTTTGAAGCGCCAAGAAGGAAATGAACATGGCTGACGAAATCACGACTCCGCAAGCTTCGACTCCTGCCGCTCCGGCGGCTGCTGCTGCCCCGTCGTCTGCTCCCTCGAGCGGACCGCGCACTGGCTCACGTCCTCCCCGTCCTGCAGGCCCTGGCGGCCCTGGCGGCCGCAAGTTCTTCCGCCGCAAGAAGGTTTGCAAGTTCACGGTTGAGAAGATCGACACGATCTCCTACCGCGATGTGCGCCTGCTTCAGCAGTTCGTTTCGGACCGCGGCAAGATCATTCCTCGCCGCCTCACCGGCACCTCTGCTCCGTTCCAGCGCAAGCTGACGCGCGCCATCAAGCAGGCCCGCGCTATCGCTCTGCTGCCTTACGCGGCGAAGTACTAAGACTGCGCCGCTGAAGCGGCCAAGACGAGATCTGGAGAATCACAATGGAAGTCATTCTGAAGGAAGACGTACAAAAGCTGGGTCACCGCGGCGACGTGGTGAAGGTAGCCGACGGCTACGCCCGCAACTACCTGCTGCCCACCAAACTCGCGATCGCTGCGACCGCGAACAATAAGGCTGTCATCGAGCAGATGAAGGCCTCGGCGCTGCGCAAGTCGGTGTCGGAGAAGTCGGGTTCGGAAGAGCTCGGCAACAAGCTGAACGAAGCGGTTGTTCTGTTCGAGCGCAAGACCGGTTCGACCGGCCAGCTCTTCGGTTCGGTCACCTCGGCCGATATCGCGAAGGCTCTCGAAGAGCAGGGCTTCACCATCGACCGTCGTAAGATTCACCTCGACGAGCCGTTGAAGACCGTGGGCGAGTACCACGTTCCCGTGAAGCTGCACCGCGAAGTGACCGCACACCTGCAGGTCACGATCAAGTCCGATGCTCCTGAGCAGGTTGGTCCTGTGGAAGAAGTGGAAGACGAGACCGCGTTCAAGTCGCTCTATGAGGGCGAAGTGGACTTCCAGCGCGAGTAGTTTTTCGCCAGCGGTACACATAAGAAAGCGCCATCCTTGCGGGTGGCGCTTTTTTTCCTGAGGTTGGAGTTCTCATGCAGCGGTCGGCGTGTTGCCTCCGTAGAACTTGCCGAACTGCTTTGCCGAGCCAATGCCCTTGAGCAGAAGGCCAAGTCCGAACGCCACAACATCGGGCGTCGCATGAAGATCGAACGATCCCACCCGAACCGTGAGGAAGTAGACCACGACGATGTTGACGAAGCCCCAAATGACGTTGACTGTAGACGAGGAAAGGCCCTTGCCGGGAGGCTTGGCGAAGGGGCTTTGAAAGGGGCGGCCCATGACGCCAGAGACAAAATGCGGGACAGCGTTCTCTGCGAACACGCCACCGAAGAAGTAAGAAACCAGCCAAAGTGGATGCATGATGTGGAACTCCTTTCGAAATCGGGGATGGAGGAAACGGTGGATCCGGGAATCTGGGGGTCTGGGCTTACTCGACCAATCGGCGGAGAAGTCCGAGTGCGTCGAGTAGCTTCTTTTGCTCGTCGATAGAAAGCTTCTGCGAGATCGTCGAGGTCAGCCAATCGTGACTCGCGGCTCTTCTTTCCTGGATCCACTTCACGCACTTCGGTGTGAGGGACATCAGTCGCTGGCGGCCATCGTTGGGGTCGGGTGCGCTACTGATCAAGCCCGCTTCCTGCAAGGGGGCAACGACCTCGCGCATCGACTGAGGCTTCATGCCTTCTGCTCGTGCCAGACTGGCAACGGTTGCCCCGCCGTGTTGCTCGAGGCGAACAAGCACTGCGACTTGAGGCGGCGTCAGATCTTTGCCACCTCCATGCTCGCGGACCCGGAGTCTGAGACTTCGATGCACGGCACGGATTTCTACGGCGAGAGTCCCGGCGAGACCGGTCTTGGGAGATGGTTTCTTCATACTCACAAACCACTGTGAGTGATTGACAGGTAACCTGTCAAGTTTGCCTGCTAATTAAACGATGGGCGCGGCGCCAGGAATACTTTGCTGCGAAGCTGTAAGGCCGTTTCGTAACGGGAAACGCTTCTACAAGCTGAGTGCGGGATAAGCCTCGACGTACTTTTCGCGGTGGGCTCTTTGTTTGCGGCCCGGGGAGGAAGACTTTAACGCGAAGGGTAGGCGCGACGTACGCGAAGGAAAGGCTTCGAAGGCAGAGGAGAGGCGCAGAGCCGTGCAACGAGTTGTGTAAACGATAAGCGCCACCCTTGGGTGGGTGGCGCTTATCGTTTACGGGCGGCTTCAGGTTATGCAGAGAGTCCCGCACGAGCGGCTGCTGCGGCCTGGCACATGTGTTCGAGCGCGGCGATGGTCTCGGGCCACGCCCTTGTCTTGAGGCCGCAGTCGGGGTTGACCCAGATCTGCTCGCTCTTCAGGACGTCCAGGGCGAGGCCGAGGAGTTCGCGCATCTCTTCGGACGACGGGACGCGAGGGGTGTGGATGTCGAAGACGCCGGGGCCGATCTCGTTGGGATAACCGTGGGCGCGAAAGGCTTCGAGCAGTTCCATGCGCGAGCGCGCGGACTCCATGCTGATGACGTCGGCGTCGAGCTCTGCGATGGAGGGGAGGATGTCTTCGAACTCGCAGTAGCACATGTGGGTATGGATCTGCGTGGCGTCGTCGATGCTGCTGGTGGCGAGCTTGAAGGCCTTGACCGCCCATTCGAGGTAGGGAGCCCAGTCGGAGTGGCGAAGCGGGAGGCCTTCGCGGAGGGCGGGTTCGTCGACCTGGATGATGGGGAGGCCGGCGGCTTCAAGGTCTTCGACTTCGTCGCGGAGCGCGAGCGCGATCTGCCATGCGGTATCTTTGCGGGCGATATCGTCGCGTACGAAGGACCATTGCAGAACGGTGATGGGGCCGGTGAGCATGCCCTTCATGGGGTTCTTTGTGAGCGACTGGGCGTAGCTGGACCACTTGACCGTCATGGGCTGCGGGCGCGAGACGTCGCCGTAGATGACGGGTGGCTTTACGCAGCGCGAGCCGTAGCTTTGCACCCAGCCGTTCTCGGTGAAGGCGAAGCCTTCGAGGAACTCGGCGAAGTACTCGACCATGTCGTTGCGTTCGAACTCGCCGTGGACGAGGACGTCGAGGCCGATGCGCTCCTGTTCGCGGATGCACGCCTCGGTGGAGCGGCGGAGGAAGTCGTCGTACTGCTCGAGGTTGAGGTGGCCGTTCTTGAAGGCGGCGCGGTGCTTGCGGACCTCTGCTGTCTGGGGGAAGGAGCCGATGGTGGTGGTGGGGAGTGGTGGTAGCTGGAGCTTCGCACGCTGCGTTTCTGCACGTTTGGTGTATGGGCTGGTGCGGGCAAAGTCTGACTCGGTGAGTTGAGCGAGACGCAGGCGCACGGTGCTGTTGTGGCTGCTCTCTGCGGTGGCGCGATCGGCCACGGCGAGTGCGTTGGCTGCTGCTGCGGTGCTGTCGTTTGCCGCAAGCGCTGTGAGTTCAGAGAGTTTTTCTGAGGCGAAGCGAAGCCAACTTTTGATGCGCGGGTCGAGCTTCTTCTCGGAGGCGAGATCGTGCGGTGTGTGCAGCAGCGAGCAGGAGGTGGAGACGACGACGCGGTCTGCGCCGAGCGCGGCGATGGCTTGCTGGAGGAGCGGCTGGGCGATGGCGAAGTTGGTGAGCCAGATGTTGCGGCCGTTGACGACGCCGAGTTCGAGTGTCTGTTCGGCGGCGAGAGCGTTGAGGACTTCGTGCAGTTGCTCAGGGCTGCGGACGGCGTCAATGTGCAGCGAGGCGGTGTGGAGGTCGAGCGCGAGGGAGAGGTTATCGCCGAGGCCGCCGAAGTAGGTGTTCAGCGAGAGCTTTACAGGGATTTCTGCGAGCTGTTTGTACGCGCTGCGGAAGGCCTGCTTCTCCCAGGGTCCGAGGTCGGTGACGAGCATGGGCTCGTCGATCTGAACGTCGGTGACGCCTTCTGCCTGCAGCGCAGAGAGAACCTGCTTGTAGACGGTGATGAGCTTTGGCAGGAGCAGCGTGATGTCGCAGCCGGGGGCAGGTTTGCCGAGCAGCAGAAGGGTGACGGGGCCGAGGAGGACGGGGCGGGTTTCGATGCCGAGTTCGCGGGCTTCGCGAAGCTCGCTGAGGAGTTTGGTGGTGTTGGGTTGAAAGGTGAGTCCGGTGCTCCACTCGGGGACGAGGTAGTGGTAGTTGGTGTCGAACCACTTGGTCATCTCCATGGCGGTTTGCTCGTTGCTGTTGCGGGCCATGGCGAAGTACTGGGTGAGCGTGTCGGCGTGGTTGCCGAAGCGTTCGGGCGTGGCGCCGATGAGCACGAGGGTGTCGAGCACCTGGTCGTAGAGCGAAAAGTCGTTGGACGGAATGATGCTGATGCCGGCTTGCTGCTGCAGCAGCCAATGGTGGCGGCGAAGCTTTGCGGCGGTGGCAAGTAACTCGGCTTCGGAGCTGTTGCCTTTCCAGAAAGACTCCAGGGCGAACTTGAGTTCGCGGCCTTTGCCCATGCGGGGAAAGCCCAGAGTGGATGTTTTGAGAGGGGTGGTACTGGCCATGATTCGGTTCTCCTTTGTTGCTGGAAAACCACCCATGCGCAGGCTGCATCGCGTGCTCGGACGCACGGATGTGGCATTGTCTACCTCTCTGGTCCACGAGATCGGCAGGCTCAAACGCACCCACGGTCAGCGACAGAGGCGCTTCCGTGGTGGTGGCGGCGGGCCGGTACTCGGACTTTGAAGCGGGGAGGCTTCATCACCGTTGCGGGACAGCGCTGGATTCGCACCAGCTTCCCCGTTTAACAGCTTGCAAAAACAAGCTGACCTGCTCAGGAACAGCTTACCGGATTTTGGTGGGGTGGTGCTGAGGTGTGGTGATGACGACTGGTGTGGATGGCGGTAAGCCGACTAATGAGGACTAATCAGCGTTTCCGAAACGGCGTTCTCGCAACCTAACCCTTCAGCTTGCGCAGATGCATTTCCGCCGAACCGTCGCTTTGAATCGTGAACTGGTTTTCTTTGGGAAGATAGATACCTGCACACCGAGCATCCATCAGGTCGACTGCGAGCTTCGCCAGCACTGCATATGCCTGTTTCTTCGGAACGCCCCTATTCATCAGATCGAAGGCTACCCAAGTACGGTGCTCAATCCAAGCCTCTTCAAGCCGTTTGTTCTTGAAGCCCTGAGCCACTTCGGCAGGATCGCCGAGGTAGGGTTCCTCTGCCTCCAGCACGCTGATTAGGTGCGGGCCCCGCCTTCACTGTCTTCAACCGTGGATGCCACCCCACGAAATACATCTCGTTCGAGCCGTCGTACGGCACGCCAAACGCCTTGCTTGCCGCTGCCTTCAGAATCTCTTCCGACATCGCAAAGGGCTACGCAACAACATGACAATCGAAAATGGCATGTCATCGTTCGTGTCTTTTTTGCGAAAGAAGCCTCGCGCCGCATCAAGTAAGCCCATTCAGAGAACATAGCTGATTTTGCAGGCTTCTTTCTGGTGGAACTCTAAAAGCCACCTTCGCGGCTCTTGGCGTTAGTCCTGAGAAACGCGCTTCTCGGAAGTTGAAGACCACCAGCGTTAACGATTTGTTGGTACTGATCGGATCTCAGAAGCGGGACAAGAAGCTGGTAGACGTAGCTCGGTCGGTCGGTTACGAGTCCGATGCTGCGTTTAGTAAAGCGTTCAAGCGAGTTGTCGGGGCGAGCCCCGGCGAATATGGCAAACGAGGTTTGAAGGCCGAGGGCCATCTGTAGGCGTTAGCCCTGAAGGGTGACGAAGGTCTCTGATCGGATCTTCCAGCCGGAGGGGGTTTGTCGCCACATCGCTGCATAGGTGCCGGTGTACGCGACCGAGCCATTGGAGAGCGTTGCGACCCAGTGGCCACGTTCGGCGGCCAGAGTTTGATCGTCTGCGACGTTGATGGCTTCGGGGGTACGCACGTAGGTCATGCTTTGCTTTGGGTGGTCGAAGCCCTCTTTGAAGAGCCTCAGATACTCGGCGCGTGAGGGGACGAAGGTGCCATCGCCGATGATTCCGACGTAGTCCTCGCCGAGGGAGTCTTTGACGCCGAGCAGGTTGCGTCGCGCAATCGCGCGGTTGGAGTTGTCCCGGGCGCGGAGGATCTCTGCTTCATTCGACTCTTCGTTCAAGCCTGTCTCATTCCTGTCGGTCTGATGTGTGCGACGCGTGGAGCACGTTATCGCAAGCACTAGAGTAGAGCCTTTGCGGCTTTGCTAGTCGGCGAGTGTGTAAGTGTTGAGCAGGACGCCGGTGGGGGTTGTCTGGGTGTCGGCGAGTTTGAAGGTGCTCATGGGGGCGGAGCCTTCGGCGAAGAGGCGTTTGCCGGTGCCGAGCAGTACGGGGTAAACGACGAGCATGAGTTCGTCGGCGAGTTTGTGCTCTAGCACGGGTGTGGTCAGGGTGGAGCTGCCCCAGAGCATGAGGTCCGGGCCCTCGGTGGATTTGAGGCGCTGGATGTCGGCGATGAGGTCGGTTCCGAGGGCTTCGTGCGGGCCCCAGGCGAGCGACTCAGGGTGGTGGGTGGCGATGTATTTGGTGGCGTTGTTGATGCCGTCGGCGATGGGGGTTCCGCTGATCTTTGGCCAGTGCTGCGACCAGAGGTCGTAGGTGTGGCGGCCGAGTATGAGATCGAAGGGTTGGCTGTGAATGGCCGTGATCCTCGCGAGGCCTGCAGGGCTGCGGAAGGGGGCTGTCCAGTCGCCGTAGAGGTAGCCGTCGTTGGTTTCGATGATGCCGTCGAGCGAGATGTGTACGCCGATTCTTAGCTTGCGCATAGGCGGGCTCCTGGGAACGAGTTCACTATAGCCGATGCGTTCTTGTTTTTGGAGAGGGGTACCGCAGGGCCTGAACGCCCTATATTTTGAACGGCAAGGATGGCAGGGCTGAAGCCCTGCCCTACCGTCCTTGCTGCTGCGTTAGCTGTAGTTACGTTTGGTCGGCATGCTTAGGGGCGTTGGCCGATCTTGATGTTTTGTGCTGCTACCGAGAGTGGCGTTACGACGGGGGCCGCGATGCCGAGCACCTCTTCCAGCTTGCCGGTGTTGTAGTTCAGCAACCAGGCGTTTCCGCTGCCATCGATGGCTGGGCCGATGAGCGTGCCGGTGACGCCGAGGTTATAGCCGTCTGCCGGGGAGATGGCGGTGCCTGAGGTGGTGGTGGCCCCAAGCCTGCCGTTCGCGTTTACGGTGAACATCGTGTTGTTGCCGTCGATCGCCAGCCCGAGGGGTGCGGAGATGGTGGGCAGGTTCTGAACGTAGCTGCAGTTATTGCTGAACTCGACGAGGCTGTTGGTGTAATGGTCGGAGACCCAGGCGTTCTGGCCGCTGTCGATGGCTACGCCGTAGCCCTGCACGTAATTTGTGCCCTGGCAGGTGGTGTAGGTGATGCCAGCGCCGGTGCTCGCGTGCTTGAACTTCGCCAGTAGTGCCGGTGCGGTATTGTTGCTGTCGTAGCTGGTGACCCAGAAGTAGTCGCTTCCATCCACGGCGACGGCGAGCGGAGAAGGGACAGGCGACGTTGCCCAGACCGTGTTGCCCGAGTAGTTGTAGAGCAGCGACCACTGCGTTCCATCCGTCGGAGTGGTGGTCTGGGCGGTTGTCGCGAAGAAACCAAACCGATCCACCGCCATGTAGGACTGGAAGACGGGATTCTCGGCGGCATAGGAGACCTGGCTGATGTATGTACTTGTAGAAGGGTCGTAGACGGAGACGTTGTCGAACCTCGTATCGCTTACGGTGAGATCGCCCCCCGGCATAAAAGCAAAGGCGTTGAAGGCTGCTCCGCCTAAGTAGCTGAGAGGTGCGCCGAGAGGGCTGTTCTTGACCAGAGCCTGTTGATACGAACCCGCCACCCAGATGTTGCCTTCAAGGTCCACGGCGATGGAGCGACCGTTGAGAAGGTATTCGCTGGGGTAGGTCAGCGTGATGGAGAAGTCCGATGGCTGCGCGGTGAGCGAGGGCTGGAAGGGACTGTTCGGGACCGTCAGGTCATACAGCGCTTTTACGTTCGCGCCGGGCAGATGAGCGATGTTAATGGCCGCTGTTGCGGTGTCGGTGGGCTGGGTGGAGCCGTTGAGGGCGCTGCTCTGAATCGTGGTGCAGGCGGCTGACGATGCACCACTGGAGTTGATGCAGGCGGCGAGGATGTCGGCCAGCGTGTTGACGAGTGCCTGCGGAACGGTGCCGTTGCCGACAGGGGTGGTGGCCAGTGCCCCGGAGATGCTGGTGATGGAGTCCAACTGCGCTGCGTTCGCGGCAGCGTTGGCGACTCCCAACACGGCGGCGGTGCTTCCTGAGCTTGCCATGTGCGTGGCGTCGGTGGCGTAGCCAGCGAGGGCGTAGGCGGCGGCCACGGTAGAGACTTCGTTGATGACGACCAAGGGAACCTGGCTGGCGAGTGAACCGGAGGAGGGGCAGTTGCCGAGAACGGCCATCATGCCGATCATGGAGTTGTCTCCGGCGCCTGAGTCGCCGCCAAGGGCGTAGGCGTAGACCTGTGTGCCTGCGGTGCAGGTGTACTGCCCGGTCAGCGAGAAGTTACCGTTTGCGTCCGAGAGCACGTAGCTTCCGATGTCGTCGGAGGTGCCGGTCTGGAGCAGCGAGGTGGAGGCGGTGCCGTAGCCGGAGGTTCCTACTGCGAAGAGGTAGACGTGGGAGCCTGCGACGGGCTGCTGGCCGCCCATGAGCTTTCCTGCAATCGCACCGACGGCGGAGGATGAAGGGGGAAGCTTGGAGGTGAGGCCGTTGTCTACACCGCAACCGACAAGGGTTGAAAGAGAAAACGCCACGAACGCAGCCGCAGCTAAGCGGATGCCTTTTGAAATTCCACGCATAGGGGAGTCATTCAAGGGGAAAGTCCTTCCTGGAGGAAATGCGAATTCCGTTTGTCGCACATGTCTCTGCTGAACAGATGGAATGTGCCGGGAAGCTTATACTTCTCTAACTAACAGAACGCAGTTGTAAGTGGATGAGACCGTTGCATTTTGCGACGACATTGATATCAAACGGCGCGTCCAAAAAGGCGGCGCGAATGGAATCGTTTTTTAGATAGGTTTCAACTAGGAAGAGGTTCAGGCAGAAAACTACCTTCGGCGGTATGGAGAACCGGGGGCGTTCTGAATGGCCAAGATTTCGCGCACGCAAAAAACCTGTATTTCTTCTTGGCATCCAAAATAAAGAACGCTGACTCGCGAGTCAATGAAATTTCCTCGAGTAGCGACAAGAGTCGCTCTCCCACCGTTGGTCGGGCGAATTCATCGTCGCTTGCAACGCCGTGGCCGCCTTACCGACTCCAATTCACCATGGTCCGCTTTCTGGTTCTTGCTACGTTTCTTTTTCCGTTTGTCTCACGTGCTGGCGCTGCGGAGAAGCCGCCGTTGAAGACGGTGGATCATGTCGATCTAAGTCGCTACCTTGGCAAGTGGTATGAGCTGGCGCGGTTGCCAAACCGCTTTGAGAAGAAGTGCGATCGCGATGTGATGGCGGAGTACACGCTCGATGGCGAGACGGTGCGCGTAGTCAATACGTGTATCAAGGCGGACGGCAAGGCTACGCAGTCGAAGGGCAAGGCGAAGGTTGTGGATGCGGCCACGAAGGCGAAGCTGAAGGTGACGTTCTTCTGGCCGTTCTATGGTGACTACTGGATCGTTGGTCTGGACAGTGAGTATCGCTGGGCTGTAGTGGGTGAGCCGAGCCGGAAGTATCTCTGGGTGCTTTCCCGCACGAAGACCCTATCGGATGCAGAGTGGAAGGTTGTGGATGGGGTGATTCGCGAGGCGGGATATGAAAAGTCTGCGGTGAGGATGACCAAGCAGGTGCCGTAGTTCCGGCCCTGGAGGAAAGGCTATGTAGATGCATTCGCTCGCCAGAATTAGCCTGCGTCAAACACGCTCTTGATCGCCGCTGCGTGTTCAACCTAAGTTGCAGAAGCGGGTAGCTTCGTATATCGGTCAAGCAGACGTTGGGGTTATTCATTACCTGCTGTATTTGTGGCACTATCGGAAGAAAGCTCAGCAAAATCGAACCAGATACAAACAGGCATCGAGTGCTGTATTACTTAACTTCTTTCTTCCGGGTCTCTTATTTCAAGGGGCCACCTCATGCGTTCTACGGCACTGCTAGCCGTCTCTTTTCTTGCTCTAACTGGTTGCGTGGCGGATTACTCCGTTCCCGAAGCGACTACTCAAACTGATGGCGGCGCGATCCGCGGTGTGATCCATGGCGGCCAGCAGGCTGTGCAGGGCTCGCATGTTTACGTATTCGCTGTGGGAACAGGCGGTTATGGCGGCCAGTCGACCTCGCTGCTGACCAACGTTCCCGGCGTCACGACGGCTGACACGACGACGTTCTCCGGCCAGACGATCTACTACGTCACCAGCGGCCCTTCGGCCGGTGGCGGACAGTTCAATATCACGGGCGATTACACCTGCACGGCAGGCACACAGGTTTATCTGTACGCGACCAGCGGCAGTTCCGACGGCGGAACGGACACGAATAACGGCATCGGCATGATGGCTCCGTTGGGCAACTGCCCGGCTTCGGGGTCGCTGGCCGACCAGGTTCCCTACGTGACGATCAACGAAGTCTCGACGATCGCGACGGCGTACGCCCTTGCAGGGTTTGCCATCGACAGCACGCATATCTCTTCCTCGGGAACGGCGCTGGCGCAGACCGGCGTGGCGAACGCGATGGCGAATGCTTTGAATGTGCTTAATGTCAGCGCGGGAACGGCACGCACGAGCACCGCAGCGACAGGTTCCGTTGGTACGGTGCCGTCGGCGGCGATGTACACCCTGGCGAACATTCTCGCGGCGTGCATCAACACGGCAACCTCAGCGTCTACGAACTGCACCACGTTGCTGGGTGCGGCGACCAGTACGGGTGTTACCAGTGGAACCAAGCCGACAGAAACGGCGACGGCGGCGATTAACATCGCGCATTACCCAGGAGCTAATATTTCGACGCTCTATTCCCTGACCTCTTCGTCGGCCCCGTTTGCCAGCGCGCTTTCTAGTCAGCCAAATGACTTTGTGCTCGGAGTGACTTACCTGGGCGGCGGGCTCAATGAGGCGGGCAGTATGGCGATGGATGCCGCTGGCAACGTGTGGCTCGGCAATCAGGGTGGCAAGAGCCTGTCGAAGTTCTCTCCGCTCGGCGTGGTGCTCTCTGGCTCAACCGGACTTACGGGCGGTGGAATTGGTACGCCCTGGTCTGTCGGGATTGATCAGTCGGGCAATGTCTGGGGTGTGAACATCGCCGCGACAGCAGCACCTACAAGCAACTTCTTCAAGTTTTCGAACGCTGGTGTAGCGATCAGCGACACTGCGGGCTATACGGGCGGTGGTCTGAACAACCCGAACAATATGGCCGTGGACGCTTCCGGGAATGTGTGGGCTGCCAACTACCTAAAAGCAGGCGGTGGACTGGCGGAGTTCTCGAACGCTGGTGTTGCCATTTCAACCAGCGCGGGTTACACCGGCGGCGGGATGAAGGGTTCCCTGGGACTCGGAATCGATGGCGCGGGCGCAGTGTGGACCCCGAATTACGATGGCTCTTCGTTGAGTAAGTTCACCAACGCAGGTGTAGCGGTTTCGAGCACCAGTGGCTATACCGGCGGCGGCATCAGCGGTCCTGACACGCTTGCCATTGATTCGTCCGGAAACGTTTGGCTCGGCAACACGGGGAACAACTCGTTGAGCAAGTTTTCGAACAAGGGTGTCGCTATCTCGAGTAGCGCAGGATTTACTGGTGGCGGCTTGAACGATCCATCGGTTGTCGGCGTTGACGGCGATGGGAACGTCCTTGTAGCGAACTACGTGAGCAACGGAAATATCAGCAAGTTCACCAATGCAGGAGTGGCCATCTCCGGCTCGACTGGTTACAAGGGCAGCGGCGTCCTTAGCCCGTGGACGATGGCGATCGACGGCTCGGGGAATGTCTGGGTGTCGAACTACGACAGCAACACGCTGACGCAGATGCTAGGTCTGGCTGCGCCTGTGATCACGCCCGTGGTGGCGGGCCTGTCTACAACGCTGACCAGCGATGGCAGCAGCAAGCTGGGAACGCGCCCGTAGACGAACGCGTGGACAAAGAGAAGAGGAGCGGCGAATCATCGCCGCTCCTCTTCGTTTGCGTTGTGGATGTCTTCGCCCTGCTTTACCAGTGTTTCTTCACCGACTACGTTGAGCGGAGCTGTAGTTCTTCCTGCATCACTTGATACGAACAGCGATTCCCTGATCGACGATATGCGATGTCTCCTCGGATACGAACGTGAAGCAATGTGAGTCTGCTGGGGATTGTATGCGTGGGGATCATCAGGGTTTTTGAATCGTCTACAGACAGAATGGCCTCGCTCGATGGTTCAAGCGAGGCCGTTCTGCTTCGTTGTTTGTGACTTACAGCTTGCCGAGTTCCACGACGCGGACGCTTTCGATGGCGTCGACGGCGCGCAGCGTTTCGACGGCCTTGCTGAGGGTTTCCTGCGTTGTGTCGGTGGTGTCTACCTGCACAACGGCGAGTGCCTTGCCTTCGGGCACGCGGGCCGAGCGAGCGGCCTTGGCGCCGGAGCGACCCAGAGCGAAGTTGGCGATGTTCAGACCCGCTTCGCCGACGATGGTGCCGACGCGGCCGATGACGCCCGGGACGTCGTTGTTGCGGATGATGACGAGAGTGCCGGCGAGTTCCGCTTCGACGTCGATGCCGTCGTAGCTGAGCAGGCGCGGCGAGGAGCCGTGAAGCACGGTGCCGAGGCCGCTCCAGTCGCCTTCGCTGGATGCGCCGTTGCTGTCCTTGCGCGCCCAGTGGAGCGAGAGGCGAAGCGTTGCGCCGGTGCCGCCGGAGACATGCTCGCGCTTGTCTTCGAAGATGCGGATGCCGCGTTCGACTGCAACCGAAGCTGCGTTGATGCGGTTGACGCTGTCGGCACCGCGCAGAACGCCGGCGACCGCTGCGTTCTTCAGCATCTCAGTCTTCTGCGTGGCGAGGCGGCCGTTGTAGGTGAGCGAGATGCTTTCCACGGAGCCGAGCGAGGAGTCGCTGTTCACGCCGGCATCATGGCCGAGCATCTGGCCGAGACGGTACGCCATCTCCATGTAGGGCGAGAGCTCTGCGTACTCGTCTTCGTTCAGCGAGGGGACGTTGACGGCGTTCTGCACGACGCCGAGCTTGAGGTAGTCTCGCACCTGGTTGGCGAGCTGGATGCCGATGGCTTCCTGCGCTTCGTCGGTCGAGCCGCCGATGTGCGGGCTGAGCATGACGTTGGAGAGGCCGAAGTACGGGGAGTCCTTGAGCGGCTCCTTGCGGAAGACGTCAAGAGCTGCACCGGCGACCTTGCCTTCCTTCAACGCTTCAGCGAGCGCTTCATCGACGATCAGCTCGCCGCGCGCGCAGTTCACGATACGGATGCCCGGCTTCATGATGGCGATGGAGTGCTTGTTGATGAGGCCTTCGGTCTGCGGGGTGAGACCGACGTGCAGGGAGAGGAAGTCTGAGGAGGAGAAGATCTCGTCGATGGGAACGAGGGTGATGGAGTTCTCTCGAGCGATGGCGGGAGCGATGAAGGGATCGTAACCGATCAGGTTCATGCCGAAGGCCTTGGCGCGGCGAGCGACTTCGAGGCCGATGCGGCCGCAGCCCACGATGCCGAGCGTTTTGCCGCGGAGCTCAGTTCCCTGCAGCGACTTCTTGTCCCACTTACCTTCGTGCATGGTGGCGTTGGCGCGCGGGATGTGGCGCGTCATGGAGATCATGAGGCCGAGCGTGAGTTCTGCAACGGCTACCGCATTGGCGCCGGGTGTGTTCATGACGACGATGCCGCGGCGGGTGGCTTCTGCAGCGTCGATGTTGTCGACACCAACACCGGCGCGGCCAATGATGCGCAGCTTGGGTGCGTGCGACAGCAGCTCAACGTCGGCTTGTACGGCAGAGCGAACGATGAGAGCGTCTGCGTCTAAAAGCTCAGCCGGAAGGCCACCAGGCGCGATTTGATCGGCGGTGACAACATTCCAGCCAGCTTCTTCTTTGAAGATGGCGAGAGTTGCGGGCGAAACTTTTTCTGCGAGAACGATTTTCACTGTTGCTCCAATTTGGGCGCAAATGCGCCGCTCCCAGTGTATCGGTTTGGAGATGACAGGCAGGTTGCGGAGAAGGCTCAACAGTCCGAAGATCAGCGCGTAAAAGAAAAACGTATGACCGCAAAAGCGGCCATACGTTTTTTGTCGTGCTTGCTGCGGCTTCGGTTAGGCCTTGGGCTTTTCTGCCGGGGGCGTGAGCGGGACGTACGGCGCGGGTGGGGTTACGCCCTGCGCGCGGAGTGCTTTGTCGATCTGGGCAAAGATGAACTCGACCGGGATGGCGCCGTCCAGCTTGCTGCCGTTGATGAAGAGCGTTGGGGTGGAGGCCAGGTTGAGGGACTGGGCGAGGTGAACCTCGGTCTCAATCTGCTTGTTGTCCTGCTTCTGGATGCAGGCGTTCAGCTTGGTCTCGTCCAAATGCTGCCTGGTGGCTTCGTCGCGCGTCATCTGGTCGATCTGCTGGCCGGCGCGTTCCATGGTGCGTTCGGCTTTGGGGTCCTTGGGATCGTTGCCCACGGTGGAGGCGTGTGCGTGGATCTCGTCGACGGCGCTCCAGTACGCGGTAGGCGACTGGTCGGCGAGGCAGTTGACGTCGATCGCGGCACGCATCGCCCAGGGGTGCATGTCCAGCGGGTAATCGCGGTAGACGATGTGGACCTTGTCCCCGTAGCGCTGGGTGATCGCCGGGAAGATGCTGGCGTGGAGTTTTGCGCAGTATGGGCACTCGAGGTCGTCGAAGCCGACGATGATGACGGGAGCGTTTTCCCCGCCGCCGCGCGAGGGGCGACCAGTGTACGGGATGAAGGTGCGCGCATCGCCGCTGATGTCGTAGCTTGTTACCTGCTCCAGCTTCTTGCCGTCGCTGGAGATGAGGAACGAGATGGGGTGCGAGGCGTTGCCGTCGTTGGTCAGCGTGATGCTGAATTCAAAGAAGCCGGGGATGTTTGAGGGCGCGAGCATGCTCAGGTTCACGTCCGACATCGGGGGCAGGTCGGAGGCCTTGCGGCGAATGAGGCCTTCGACGCGGTAGGCGATCTCAGCCGGGATGGGCTTGCCGACTTCGAGCGGAGCGTTGGGCGCGGGAGTCTGGGCGTGGCAGCCGAAGCGAACCATGGAGAGAGCAAGCAAGAGGAGCGGAAGACGCGTCACGTTGAGCACACCCTGATTATCTCAGGTCGGGCCGCGCGGTAGAGTGGAGCTGAGGTGCTTGGAATGGCAGTGGACGTAAGCGCAATGAACGCGGCCGTGGGGGCGATGGAAGGCAGGCTGCGCGAGCGGCTGCAGGAGCTGGTGGAAGTCGAGTCACCGAGCGAAGACAAGGCTGCGGTCGACCGCGCTGGCGCGCTGGTGCTGGAGTGGGCGGCGGAGCTGGGTGCGACGGTAAAGCGCCACAAGCAGAAGGGTTACGGCGATGTACTGGAGCTGCGCTTTGGCCGCGTACAGCGGGGACGCGGACGCGTTCTGCTGCTGGGACATCTGGACACGGTGTGGTCGATGGGAACGCTAAAGACGATGCCTTACATCGACTGCGGCGATGGCAAGCTCTGCGGGCCGGGCGTGGTGGATATGAAGGCCGGTGTGGTGATGGCCCTGGAGGCGGTTGCTGCGCTGCAGCAACTGGGCGCGGAGCGCGCTGTGACGCTGCTGCTGAACAGCGAGGAAGAGATCGGCAGCCCGATCTCGCGGGCGATTACGGAGAAGCTCGCACTGGGGTGCTCGGCGGTATTTGTGCTGGAGCCCGCGCAGGGGCTGGCGTACAAGACGGCACGCAAAGGTGTGGCGCACTTTGCGTTGCGTGTCGAAGGTGTGGCGTCGCACGCGGGTGTGGATTTTGGCACAGGACACTCGGCGGTGCTGGAGATGGCGCGGCTGATCGAGGTTGTGTCTGGCTTTACGGATTTGAAGAAGGGCCGCACGGTGAACGTGGGCGTGGTGCACGGCGGAACGCGTTCGAACGTGGTTGCGGCGGAGTGCACGGCCGAGGTGGATGTGCGGGTGGTGACGGCGCGCGATGCGGCTGCGGTAGAGAAGCTGTTTGCGAAGCTGAAGACGGCGGACAAGGCCTGCAGGCTGACGGTCTCAGGTGGTTTCAACCGTCCGCCGATGGAGCGCAAGCCGGGTACGGTGAAGCTTTACCGACAGGCTCGGGCGCTGGCGGCGCAGATGGGTTTTGTGCTCGATGAGGCCAGCACGGGTGGCGGTTCAGATGGGAACTTTACGGCGGCGCTGGGCGTTCCAACGCTCGATGGCATGGGTGCTGTTGGCGGCGGGGCCCATGCGGCGCATGAGCATGTGGTGGCGGCGCACCTGGTGCAGCGCACGGCGTTGCTGGCTGCGATGATTGCGAGCGCGGAGTAGCGGTGCGTTTCCCTTGCGAACTCCGCGGCCCTAGCGTCGAGGTTTTCTGCTGATAGAGCTGTGAGCTAGGTGGGTAGAGAGCTTTGACGCTAGGGCCGCGAGGAGCGCGAAGGGAACGCAAAGAGCCTTCGTGGAAATGTAAGGTTACAGGTCGCGCAGCAATCGCACGGTGGCCGCGATTGGCAGGCCGACTACGTTGAAGTAGTCGCCTTCAATGCGTGGGATCCAACGCGACGCGTAACCCTGAATGCCGTAAGCGCCGGCCTTGTCGAGAGGGTCGCCGCTGTCGAGGTAGGTTGCGAGTTCGTCGGTTTCGATTGCGGAGAAGAAGACGCGCGTGGTTTCCAGATGCACCTGCGAGGTGCTGCGGCTGACGACCGCAAGGGCGGTGTGGACTTCGTGGGCGCGGCCTGCGAGTGCGAGCAACATGCGTCGCGCATCCTCAACGTCGAGAGGCTTGTTGAGCGCCTCTCCGTCGAGGACGACGGTGGTGTCTGCGCCTAGAACAATGGCTTCGGGAAAGCGATCGGCGATGGCTGTGGCCTTCTCCAGCGCGAGCCGCTGGACGTAGGCGTCGGGCGCTTCACCTGCATGGCGCATCTCGTTGATGTTCGCGGGTTCGACGACGAAGTCGAAGCCCGCGAGCGTCAGCAGTTCGCGGCGGCGCGGCGATTGCGAGGCGAGAACCAGCGCCGAGTGCAGTCTCACGCGAGTTCCTCGGCGATGATGTGCGCGTCCATCGCGTGCGCAGAGCCGGGGGCGAGCGTGATGCGGTCTTCGCTGGCGTTGGCGGTCTCGACGCAGACGAAGTGCTTCCAGGCCTCTTCGCCGAGGTCGGCGAGCTTTTCCGCCAGCTCGTTCCAGGGGTTCCAGACGACGGTGGTGCGCGAACCGGTCTTGCTGACGATGATCTTCCGCTTCAGCAGTGGGTCTTCAACGGTGACGGTGGCGGCGGTGTTCAGGTAGGGGCGATCGGTTTCGCTGGTCAGCGTCAGCACGTCGTCGTCCTGCGTCTTGCGCTTGTAGCCGTCGGTCTTGTCGAGGAACTCGGTCTGGCCGAGGCCGAGGATCTTGACCTGCTTCGGGTCGCCAACGGTGAGGTACGTGTGCAGGGCCTGCTCGAAGACCAGCGGCTCGGCGCCTTCGTTGGCGACGATCATGCGCATGTGCAGCTCACGGCCCAGGCGGAACTCCATGGCGACGCGGAAGCCGTCGAAGCCGAGCGCGCGGGTGCTGTCGCTGGCGCCAAGCGTCATCACAAGGTGAACGTCGTCGCCGACAGCGGCGGCAAAGCTCAGCTCCCACTCGGCGGTGCGGACAAAGCCGTGCTGGCTGCCTTCGGTGGAGTTTCCGGTGACGGCGGTGGTACGTGCGCCGAACCACGGAAAGATGACGGGGACGCCGCCGCGGATCGCCTTGCCGGGTTCGAAGAAGGAGTTAGGCGAGAGGAAGAGCACCGGCTCGGCGGTGTGCCTGGGATGCCACTGCGCGAGGTGCGCGCCGTGGAGGTACAGCTCAGCCGTGCAGACGGGCGAGGTAATCTCAGCGCGAACAAGAGAGTTTGCACCAACAGTGAAAGCGAGGACGCCGGGGATCGAGTAAAGCTCGTTGAGTTCGAATGCGGAAGCCATGCCTGCTTAGTGTAGTCGCAGGCCTTGCCACATAGTGTGAACGGCGAAGATCTCTAGCTTAGCTTCAGCTCATTCATGTTGCGCTGGCCGGTGGGACAGAGCTTCAGAAGCGGGCAGACATCGCACTTTGGCTTGTCAAAGGTGCAGAGCGTTTGTGCGTGCAGCTTGATGAGCGAGTGGTCTTTGTCGAGTGTCTCGGCGTCCCAGGTTTCGGGAACCAGACGCATCAGCCGCTCTTCGGTGGTGGCGGCATCGGCACGAGGCACGACGCAGAGCCGCTGGATCACGCGGAGGTGGTTGGCGTCGATGCAGATGGCACGGCGGCGCAACGTGGAGAAGTTCACCACGGCTGCCGAGACCTGTGGGCCGATGCCTTCGAACTGCTCCAGCCAGGAGCGGATTTTGTCCGTGCGGTAGCGGTGCAGAAAGTCCAGCGATAACGCGCCTGTGCGTGCGGAGATATCCATCAGCAGAGCCTTCAGCCGCGGCGCTTTGGTCTCAGGGAAGGTGACGATCTGGATGGCACGCTCGATCTCGCCGACAGAGGCGTCGCGCACGGCTTCCCAGTGGCCGGGGCCTGTGCCGGGGAAGCTGCGCTCCAGCTCGCGCATCACCTGGTGCGAGGTCGGTGTCTTGGTTCGCGCGCTGAGCAGCGAGTAGATAAGCTGCGTGAGCGGGTCCCACGGGGTTCGCTCGGGCGGCTCGCCGTAGTAGCCGAGCAGCAGCCGATGGATGTGCGGGAGCTTGTCGGCCTGCTCGGGTGTGAGCGGGCGGCGAAAGCTTTCGACGTCTTCGGGACTGGTAAAGAGCTCGGCGGTCATGCGGTTTGAGGAGGCTAAACGGCGCGCAACTCCTGCACGAGCGAGCGAACGGGGTGCGTGACGGCCTTCTTGGCTATGGTACCCAGCTTTTCGCCACGTTTGTACATCAGTACGGCGGCGACTGTGCCCGAAAGGAATGCTCCCCAGAAAAATGCCTTGCGCATTGCGAACCTCCTCGCAGGCGCTGAGTGCGCCGCTGCGAGGTAGGATGCGTGTTCCGGGGAAGTGACTGCCTGCTGCGCCTTACTGGACGTGGCTGAGCCAGCCGCGCGCTTTGCTGCGCAGCGACTGCCCTGCCGCGTTGGTGGCAGGTTGTGCCGGGCTGTCGCCAACAGGGCCAGCGGCGGCGGCCGATTGCAGGATCGGTGGCTGCGGTGGGTTGGCGATGCGGATGATGAGCGCGCCGGCGTGCTCGCCGGGGCTGAGCGAGGCCAGCAGCAGGAAGTAGACGCCCTCTTTTTGGAAGACGCCGTAGCGCGAGTCGTCGTTGGTCGCGTTCAGGCTATTGATCATGTAATGGCCCCAGTTGCCGGTGTGGATGGAGGCGATCACTGGCTGGCCGAGCAGTTCGTCGAGCGTGAACGCTGAGCCGCAGGTGGTGCGGGCGCAGCTGTAAATTTCTTTGAAGCCGTGAGCGCGCACCTGTGTGGCTAGGCCGGTGTACGTTGCGAGCGAAGAAGTCGTGGTTGAGCCGGAGTAGGCCAGGTAGTCGATGCTGCCCTGTGCCGTGACCGATTTCCCGGCGCGTGGCGAGCCGGAGCGTTCGACCGGGCCGGTCGGGATGACGAACTCGTCCATGTCGATGCGCATGGCACCGATGGCGATGGCGTTGGTGGGGCGCTGGATTTCGGGAAAGTCCGAAGCACCGGGGAAGTCACTGGTTTGCGCAAAGAGCGGAGCCGTAGCGAAGAGGGCGGCAGCAGCGAGGGATGTCCTGAGGAGCGTCTTCATGCACGTCTACGACGCACCTCGCGCTGGCGAAGTTGCGCGGCTTTACGCTTCTTTACAAAGGATTTGCGTCCCTCTGCGGTGAGCTAGTCGTTGCGCGTGACGCCGAGTTCGAGGCCGTTTTCTGTGGCGATTCCCCAGGCCATGCGCGGCGTGTTGTGCGCCAGGCCGATGCGGCCGTCGGGGCCGAGCAGGATCATGCCGCCGTGGCCTCCGAGGCGTGTGTGGAGGTACTGGATGGCGTCGGCGGCGGCCTCTTCCGGCGTAGCGCCAGCGGCGACGCGGTCGACGGCCCATTTGCCGAGCACGAGCTTCATGATGGGCTCGCCCCAGCCCGTGAGCGAGACGGCTGCAGAGAGATTGTCGGCGTAGCATCCGCAACCGATCAGCGAAGAGTCCCCGACGCGTCCGGGGGCCTTCGACAGTGTGCCGCCGGTGGAGGTTCCTGCGGCGAGGTTGCCGAAGCTGTCGAGCGCGACGGCGCCGACGGTGTCGTGCGAGTGCAGCGTCGGGTCGCTGCGAAGCTCGGCGGGCAGGCCCTGCTGGGCTTCAGCATTGATGGCGGTTTCGTTCTGCGCGGTGTCACCGCTGAAGGTGGTGTCGGGTTTGCCGGAGAGCTGGAACTCCATCAGGCGCTTCTGCTCGCGCGGAACGACGAGCTCCATGTTGTCGATGAGTCTCATGCCCTGCTGGGTGGCGAAGCGCTCTGCGCCGACGCCGACGAAGTATACGTGCGGCGAGCGTTCGAGCACGAGCCGCGCGGCCTGGATGGGGTTCTTCAGGCGTTCGACGCAGGCAACGCCCCCGGCGCGGAGGTCGCTGCCGTTCATCATCAGCGCGTCGCACTGCACGCGGCCGTCGCGGGTCAGGTAGCTGCCGGTTCCGGCGTCGAAGATGTCGTCATCTTCCATGGCCGAGATGGCGGCCTCGACGGCGTCGGTGGCTGTGCCGCCTTTGTTCAGCGCGTTCCAACCTGCGGTGAGTGCGTGGCGAATGCCACGGTTGTGCGCGTCGATGGCATCGTCGGGCATGGCCCAGGCTCCGCCGTGAATCAGGAGAATCGGTTTGTGAGTAGGCGAGGACATAGGCAGGTATAAGTGTAGAGCTTGGGAGTTGTCAGTTGTCAGTTGTCAGTTGTCAGTTGGGAGTTGTCAGTTGGGAGTTGGTGGAGTGGGTGACTCTATACTTGCAGCAACTTGTATAACCCTGCGCCATTTCGCGTTGATGAGCTTGACGAGATTCACGCGATGATTCGTGCCTGTGGGCTGGCGACGCTGGTGACACGCTCCGAGGGCGAACTGGTTGCGACGCAGTTGCCGATGGTGCTCGCGGCGGAAGAGGGCGAGCACGGCGTGCTCTACGGCCACGTTGCGCGGGCCAACGACCAATGGAAGCAGGCTGTGGAGGGAGATGCGATGGTGCTGTTTCCCGGGATCGACGCCTACATCCGGCCGGGTTGGCTGGCTTCAAAAGCCGAGACCGCGCGCGTTGTGCCGACGTGGAATTACCTGGCGGTTCATGCCTGGGGGGCGGTGGAGTTCTTTGACGAGCCAGAGCGGTTGCTGCGCGTTGTAACGCAGTTGACCGAGTTGCACGAAGCTGGGCGCGAGGAGCCGTGGTCCGTGACCGATGCTCCGCCGGAGTACCTCGAAGGGATGTTGCGTGCGATTGTTGGCGTGCGGCTTCCGATTCGTCGCGTCGAGGCGAAGAAGAAGCTGAACCAGCGGCAAGGCGCGAAGGACCGCGCGAGTGTGCGCGAGGGGCTGGCTTCGAGCGGCTCCGAGAGTGGACGCAGCCTGTCGAAGCTGATCCCGGAGTAGCTTGCTACGCGAGGCTTACCGCGTCAGACGCTCCCAGTTGCCGTGGGCGAAGAGTTCCTTTTCCTGCGGCGAGAGAGCTGCCTCGCTGAGGAAGGTGCGGGGCGCGCCTCCGGGACGGTACTGGTAGGGGAAGTCTGTGGAGAAGAGGATGCGTTCCGGGCCGACGATCTTCAGCGTCCGCTCCATGTACTCGTGGTTCCACATACCGCTGGGGGTGACGTAGAGGTTCTGCTGCACGTACTCCTCGATGGAGCGGTCGAGCTTCATGACGCGTGTCAGCGACTTCAGGCGTTCGAGGTAGAAGAGCACGACCTCGCCCCAGTGGCCGAGGATGATCTGCAGGTTGGGGAAGCGGTCGAATATGCCTCCGGCGATCAGGCGCACGAACTGCATCCCGGCCTCATAGTGCCAGCCAAGGACGAAGGCGGCCAGCGCCGTATCTACCGGCTCTCCAAAGCCCGAGTAGTAGGCGTCGCGGACGGCACGCTGCGGAATCTGCGGATGAATGAAGAGCGGTACGGATAGCTTTTCTGCGGTGGCGAAGAGTGGCAGAAAATCGGCGTGGTCGAGGTTCTTGGAGCGGGTGCGGCCGCAGAGCATGGCTCCGCGAAGTCCAAGCTGCTGGACGCTGCGGTCGAGTTCCAGCGCAGCCTGTTGTGGCGCAGCGGTGGGCAGAGTGGCAAAGCCTTGAAAGCGTTCCGGATACGTTGCGATGGTCGCGGCGATAAGGTCGTTGGTGCTGCGGGCCAGCAGCACGCTCTCTGCAGGCTCAAGGTTGTGCAGGGCGGGGGTGGTGACGGAAAGCACCTGCACGTCCACGCCGCTCTCATCCATCAGGGCGATGCGGTTTGCGCCGAGGTCGGCCAGTCGCTCCCCGTTTACGCCCTGGTCGAAGACCTCGGTGCCTTCTTCGCCTATCGCCGAGTTGGCCCATGCCGTTCGAATGTCCGAGGGGAGGAAGTGCTCTTCGATGGCGATGAGTTTCATGGAGGCCCTGGCGGCTAGACGGCGCCTGCGAGTTTACGTCGTTCGGTTTCGAGATAGGTGTAACGGATGCGATGGATGACCGTGATCGTGGAGAAGACAGCCAGCACCCACAGCGCGGCGGGCATCATGTCCCACTTTTCACACAGCGCGCCGAGAATGACGAGCACAATGCGCTCCGGGCGTTCCATGAAGCCGACCTTGCAGGAGCCGATCAACGCTTCGGCGCGGGCGCGCGTGTAGCTGACCATCAGCGACGCCGTCATCACAAACGCGACGAGGAAGACGTAGAAGTAGCGATTTCCGCGAGCGTAGAAGACCAGCAGGCCGAAGAAGAGCGCGACGTCAGAGTAGCGGTCGAGCACGGAGTCATAAAACGCTCCGAAGACCGAAACCTGGTTGGTCTGGCGCGCGACGCGACCGTCCACCATGTCAAAAAGCCCCGCACCGATAATGACCAGGCCCGCGTAGCGGAACATCACTACGTAGTTTTCCTGCCGGGCATAGCCAAAGAAGAACGCGGCGACGATGTTGATCAGCAGGCCGATAAAGGTCAGTGTATTGGGGGAAATCTTCGACAACGCGAGGCCGTTGACGATCTTCTGCAGCAGCCAGCCGCTGCCTTTGCCGAATTGGCTTGTCCAGGTCATGAAATATCTCTGTTTTTCAGTTTAGTTGACTTGGGCGCTCTGGTGCAGGGGGAAGGCGTCGTAGACTGTTTGCAATTTAGGCAGTTTTGAAAGGCGGCAAGCGTTGAACCTCGGAAATGTGGCGCGTTGGAGTGCGGTTTTAGCGATGACCTCGGCGTTGGGGGTGCTTGCCCAGGCACCGCAACTGCCTGCTGACAAGTACCTGTGGCTGGAGGATGTTTCCAGCCCGCGCAGCATGGAGTGGGTGAAGGCGGAGAACGCCAAGACCACGGCGCACTTTGACGCCGATCCGCGTTTTGCGAAGGAGTACGCCGCAGCGCTGGCGGTCCTGAACGACCCGGAAAAGCTGGCGATCCCCGGTCTGAAGGGCGAAATGGTCTACAACCAGTGGCAGGATGCGCAGCATCTGCGCGGCCTGTTGCGCCGCACCACGCTGGCGGATTATCTGACCGCTTCGCCGACCTGGCAGCCGGTGCTCGATGTGGACGCGCTGAACCGTGAGGAGAACGCGAAGTGGGTCTCGCGCGGCGTCAACTGCCTCTACCCCGGCAACGATTATTGCCTGGCGGTGCTCTCGAACGGCGGCGAAGATGCGACGTCTGCTCGCGAGTTTGACCTGAAGGATGCGAAGTTTGTCCCGGCAGGCTTTACGCTGCCGCGCAGCAAGCAGAACATCGAGTGGCAGGACAAGGACACGCTGCTGATCGCGCGAGACTGGGGCGCGGGTACGACGACCGACTCCGGCTATCCGTTTGTGGTGAAGCGCTGGAAGCGTGGCACGCCGTTGTCCTCGGCGGTGGAGGTCTTCCGCGGCGGGTCGACGGACCAGCTTGGCTCTTCGGCGGACGTCATGCACGATGCCTCGGGCAATACGCTTGTGTACTTCCATCGCGGCGACACGTTCTTCACGCAGAAGAGCTTCATCGAGACGCCGAAGGGGCTGAAGCAGATTGCGATTCCGGCCAAGGCGAGCCTTGCCGGCATGGTGGAAGGTCGCGTGCTGATCCATACGCACGAGGACTGGAAGCTGGCCGATGGGCAGACGATCAAGGCTGGCTCGCTGGCGGAGGTTCTGCTGGCTGAGTTGAAGCGCGATCCCGAACACCTGAAGCCCCGCGTGGTCTTTGCGCCGACGGCGAAGGAGTTCCTGCAGGCGGCCCGCGATACGCCACATCATCTGCTGATCACCACGCTGGATAATGTGCAGGGCCGTGCCTATCTCTACACGCCGACGGCGAAGGGCTGGACGAAGAAGCGGCTGGAGCTGCCGGAGAACTCGGCGATCGCTATTGTTTCGACCGACGACGAGAGCGGACGCTTTGTGCTGAGCGCAACCGGCTTCCTGACGCCTACGACGTTGTTCCTGGGCGATGCGAAAACGGGTTCGCTGAAGGCGATCAAGACGGCACCGGCGCGCTTTGATGCGAGCAAGGACGTCGTCGAGCAGTACTTCGCGACGTCGAAGGACGGCACGAAGGTGCCTTACTTCATCGTCCACCCGAAGGAGATGAAGCTTGACGGTACGAACCCCACGCTGCTGACGGCGTACGGTGGCTTCGAGGTCTCGCGGACGCCTGCGTACAACGCCATCACCGGTAAGCTGTGGCTGGAGAAGGGCGGCGTCTACGTGCTGGCGAACATCCGCGGCGGTGGCGAGTTTGGCCCGGCGTGGCATGAGGCTGGTTTGAAGACGAAGCGTCAGGTGATCTATGACGACTTTGCTGCGGTGGGAGAAGACCTGATTCGCCGCAAGATTACGTCGACGCCGCACCTTGGGATCGAGGGTGGATCGAACGGTGGTCTGCTGATGGGTGTGGAGATGACGGAGCGTCCGGAGCTTTGGGGCGCGGTCATCATCGAGGTGCCGCTGCTCGATATGCTGCGCATGGAGAAGATCGCAGCCGGTGCAAGCTGGGTGGGCGAGTACGGCTCGCCGAGCCATCCGGACGAGCTGGCTTTCTGGCTGGCGCACTCGCCGTACAACCAGTTGAAGCCGGGCGTAACGTACCCCGATCCGTTCATCTGGACGACGACGAAGGATGATCGCGTCGGTCCGCAGCATGCCCGTAAGTTTGCCGCGAAGATGGCCGAGTTCCATGATCCGTATCTCTTCTACGAGGTCATCGAAGGCGGCCACGGATCAGGCGCGGACGCAAAGCAGACGGCGCACACGGACGCGATGAACTACATCTACCTGCAGGAAAAACTGATGAAGTAGAGGTCATCGGAGGGAACGTAAACGAGGGGCATGGCGAAAGCCATGCCCCTCGTTTTTGATTTCTAGAAAGTGGAAAGTTACTCAGGAACGACTTCGTGGATCGTGTAGAGCTTCTTGATTTCCATGATGCGCTTGCCGGTGGGGATGACGATGGTGACTTCGTCGCCGACTTCCTTGTTCAGCAGTGATCGGCCGATCGGCGAGGTCGTCGAAATGAGGCCCTTGGCTACGTCGGCTTCTTCGCTCATCACCAGCTTGTAGGTCATCTCCTGGTCCTTGGCCTCTTCATAGACCACAACCGTAGAGCCAAAGCCGACGCGGTCCGTCGGCAGGTTGTCGAGGTTGACCAGAGCGAGTTCGCCCATGCGCTTCTTCAACTGGCCGAGGCGCGCGTTGACGAACTCCTGGCGCTGCTTGGCCATGTGGTATTCGGCGTTTTCGCTGAGGTCGCCGAGGGCGACGGCCTTCTTGATTTCCGCGGGGAGTTCGGTGGTGAGTTCGTGCTCAAGCACCTTGATCTGCTCGGTGAGAGCTTTGAGAATATCCTGCATATCTGGGTGCTCGCTCAATGGCGACCGCGCGCGAGTGTCAGCAGCGACCGCCGGGGGATTGAACGTCCATTATACGGCGCGGGGGCGAAATTACACGTCTGCGCCGTCGGGATCGGGCAGCAGCGTTGGGCCCTCTCGTTGCGAAACGAAGGCTTCGAGCAAGAGCACGGCGGCCACCTGGTCGATCAGATCGCGGCGGTCGAGACGCGCGTCGCGGCCTTCGAATCGGGCGCGGTAGCCGGCCTCGGAGAGCCGTTCGTGAGCGTCGCGCGTAGTCAGTCGTTCGTCCAGCATGTGGTGTTCGAGTTCTGGATGGCCGACGCGGATCTCTTCGGCAAACGCCCGTGCTTTGCTGGCCTGTGGGCCTTCTGTGCCGTCGGCGTTCAGAGGCAGACCGGAGACGACGACGGTGGCTCCACGCTGGCGGATGAACCGCGCGATGGTCTTGAGGTCAGCCTTCAACGAGGTACGGTGCAGCGTGAAGAGCGGCTGCGCGGTCAGCCCGAGTTCGTCGGTGATCGCGAGGCCGATGCGGCGGTCGCCGATATCGAGCGCGAGGATGCGGGGAGTGCTCACAGGCTTGAGTGTAGACGGCGTAGACTCAAGCCATGCGTGGCAAGGGTTTTCTGGCAGCGGTGATGGGTGTTTCGATGGGTATCGGAAACGCGTGGGCGCAGCAGGCTACGCCGCCGCAACCTGCCCCGCAGGACGACACGGTGCTTCATGTGCAGTCGAACATCGTCTTCGTGCCGACGACGGTGCAGACGAAGAAGGGCGACGTGCTCTACGGGCTGAAGGCCGAGCAGTTTGAGGTGCTCGCTGACGGCGTTCCGCAGAAGGTCACGCTTGATACGAGTGAGGACGTGCGGCCGATTGCGCTGGCGGTCGTCGTGCAGTGCTCACGCGGCTACGCGTTTGAGTATCCGAAGATGCAGGGCGTGGCGACGATGATCGAGGAGATGATCGGCGGTGGCCCTTCGCAGGTCGCGGTGATGGACTACGGCTCCGAGCCTGAGCTGATTACGAACTTCACCACCAACGCCACCCGCCGCGAGCGTGCGTTGAACAGCATTACCCCGTGCGATGATGACCCGAAGAACGCCACGTTCGACGCCGTGGACGCCGCGAATAAGCTCTTTGAACGTATGGACCCGAAGGGCCGCCACGTCATTTTGCTGATCAGCGAAACGCGTGACCACGGTTCCAAGGTGAAACCGAGCGAGGTGATTCGCGCATTGGGCAAGACGGATACGATCGTCGACTCGCTGGCGTTTTCGCCGGGCCGGGACGAGCTCGCCGAAGACGTCAAGCATTCGGACGGCGCCAGCGGTGGCCCGATCGGGCTGATCCTGATGGCGGTTCAGGCGCTGCGCAAGAATGCGGCGAAGGAGTTCGCCCGCGAGAGCGGCGGCGAGTACATCAACTTCGGCACGCAGACCAAGTTCGACCTTGGGCTGAACGGACTCGCCAACCGGGTGGACAACTACTACCTGCTCAGCTTCCAGCCGCACTTTGCGCCGGGACAGGGTGAGGCGGGAGACTTCCACAAACTGACCGTGCACGTACCGTTGTACCCGGACGCGAAGATTCGTCATCGCGAGTCCTACTGGTCGGAGCCGGTCGCAACCGTACAGCCGTAACGGCTAGGCTGTCAGCGGAAACTCCACCGTCATCCTTGTCCCGTCGGCGCTTGAGTCCACGTGGATGGAGCCGTGGTGGCGTTCCACGATCTCTCGCGAGATGTAGAGGCCGAGCCCGTTGCCGAGGTCGCCTTTGGTGGAGACGAACGGCTCGAAGAGCCTGGGGCGCAGCTCCTGCGGGATGCCTTCACCGTTGTCGGAGACGGCAAAGCCGAAGGTGTGGCCGTCGCCGAAGAGCCTGACCTCGACGGCGCCGTCGATGGGCGCAGCGTCGATTGCGTTGGAGACGAGGTTCGCCAGCACCTGCCGGATCTGCCCCAGGATGCCGTGGAAGTGGGTGTCGAGATCGCCGCTGACCGTGAGTTCGATCTGCCGGTTGCGGATCTTGCCGGTGAAGAGTCGCAGCACGTCGTCGGCGAGCGTGCCTCCGGTGAAGTCCTGGCTGCGATCGCTGTTTTCGCGGCTCCAGCGCAGGGTCTGCTTGGTGATGCCGCTGATGCGCTCCAGCTCGCTTTCGACCATGCTGATGTAGTTTGCGGCCGAGCCATCGACGTCTTCGCCGAGTTCATTGCGCAGCAGGTACATCAGGTTGGTGATGGCTTCGAGCGGGTTGTTGATCTCGTGGGCGATCACGCTGGTCATGCGGCCGGTGAGCGCCAGCTTCTCGTTCATGCGCAGAGCGGCTTCACGCTCCCTGTTTTCGGTCAGGTCGACGAACGTTCCGATCCATCCGGCGCGTTCGGCTCCGGCGCGCTGGAACGGAACGGCGCGGACGACGTTCCAACGTTCGCCTTGCTGGACGCTGGTGGCACAGACCTCGACCTCGAAGTAGGAGTTGCCGGTAACGGCCTTCTCCCAACGCTGGCGGCAGAGCGTGCGGTCGGCTTCGGCAAGGCTGGGATCATCGAACCAGTACCCGGAGGGGAGCAGACCGAAGCGTGTCCAGAGGTCGTTGGTGTAAGTCAGGCGGCCGTTGTCGTCGGCGATGAAAATCTTGATGGGCAGCGATTCGGTCAGGCGTTGGAAACGCGCTTCGCCCAGCTCGATGGCCTCTTCTGCCTTGCGCAGGCCGATGGTGGTGAGAGCCGCGCGGAAGTCGCGTGCTGACTCGATCTCGGTGGCGGTCCAGGCCTCGGCCCGTCCGCGAACGGTCTCTTTCCACTCGGCAAAGCTGTTGCGCGGGTGCAGACGCCTGTCCTGTCCGACGATCTTCTCCGGCTCGCCAGCCCAGCGCACCGTGCGCACGATCTCAGGCTTGAACCACATGAGGTAGCGGTCCAGCACGGAAGAGATGCGTACCGCGATCAGGCCGCTGGCGTGCTCGCGCAGGTTCTCGTTTACGTCGAGCCCGGCCTCGAGGCCAAGGTTTGCAGTAGCGAAGACATCGCCGTCGGCCATGCGCTCGCCCAGCCAGCCTGCCAGCGTTTTCACGTTCTCTTGCGTAGGTGTTTCGCCGTGCAGAGAGAGGTGGCCGTCGACCAGCAACGCCACGCCGGAGGCGTTGGCGATCTTCTGCACGTGGCCGAGTTCGCGTAGCAGGCCGTCGAGGTAATCCGGCTCTGCGGCCAGCAGCGTCAGCACGTTGCGCTGCACGGCGTGGAGGTGCAGCGTCTGCTCCAGGCGTGAGGTTGTGCGGAAGGTGTTGAGCTGCGTGCTCAGCAGGCGCGTGAGCATGTCGCAGGCGGAGCGCACGAGGTACGGAACCGTATGCGGTGTGGCATGGTGGCCGCTCACAAGGCCCCAGAGCTTGCCGTCCACGAGGATGGAAACACTCATGGAGGAGTACGTACCCATATTGCGCATGTACTCGACGTGCGTGGGGGAAACCGAGCGCAGCGTGCTGAGCGAAAGATCCAGCTCGGCGGCTTCCAGCCCCGGAGCCCCGACCAGCGGCGAGGGGGTGTAGTTTGCGTCGGGGATGATGCGGACCGTGCTCAGCAGGTAGAGCCGCCGCGCCTGGGCGGGGATGTCCGTGGTGGGGAAGTGCAGGCCAAGGCATGAAGGCAGGAGGCCGTTGTTCACTTCAGCGAGCACGGTGCCGTGGCCTTCTTTATCGAAGCTGTAGACCATCACGCGGTCAAAGCCGGTTAGCTCTGCGGTTTGCGAGGCCAGTGCGGCGCAAACCTCGTTCTCCGAGCGCAGGCTGCCGAGCGTGGAGACGAAGTTCGTGATGACGTTGTTCATCAGTTCGGAGCTGACGAGCCGTTCCTGAACCTCGAACTCCAGCACGCGCCGCATTCCAATGCAGTGCGAGATGACGGCGAACGCTTCGCCATGCACCGAAAACGTGCCGAGGAACGTTGCCTTGGCCTCGGCCCTGACGGTGCAGATGGGGTTCGTTACCTGCGGAGAAACGCGGGTCAGCGAAAAGAGGATTTCGCGATCGAAAAGCTCGGTCAAGCGGCCGCCGAGGATGAGTTTGAGGGGGACGCCGAGAAAGCGCTCGGCGTTCTGGCTGGCCGCGACGACGTGCTCAAACGCTTCATCGAGCAGAAGGAAGAAGCCGTGTTGCTGGATGCTTCCGGAGAGGTGGATCGGTTCGTCCGCACAGGGACGGATTAGTTCGTCGCTCGAAACGATTGAGTCGGACAAGAGCCCTCCAGGCCCGGCGGACAGGATGCAGATTCACGTCAACAAGTGCTGGCAAAGCGAACGCTGCCAGCACTCTTACACTTCAGTTTGGATGCAGCTTTTGCTGCTGAGGTTGAGGCGAAAAACTCTGCGAAGCCGGGAGGTCAGGCATGCAACCCTGTCATGGCATCGCCGAAGATGTTGAACATTCGCTTTGCTGCGGCGATGACTTCGTCGGTCAGTTCGTCCGGCACAGCAGCCATCACTTCTTTGAACTCGCGCCAGCGTGCGCCGGTCTCTTCGCCGTATCCGCGGAAGTACGCCGTTCCATGTTCAGGGTTGAGGCCGAGCAGCGGCTCAACGTGACGAGCGATGTGCTGGCCGCCGAGGGTGGAGCCTTCGACGACGTACATTGCGCCCAGAAAGCCTGCGGGAGTAAGGAATGCATCGTCTGCCGGAAACACTGGCGGTGGGGTCGTGCGGCCCAACGCAGCGAGGTCGCTGACCAGTAGCGGCGCGCGCTTGCGGTTGCGGACGAGCCCGGCGTACGGCGCAGGTACGTGCTCTGCCGCCCACTGCTCCCAGCCCGCGATAAGCGGAGAAAAACATGCCAGCACGTCGGCGTACTCGCCGCGGGAAAGGTCCGCCCGCATGACGGGCATCTTTGCTTCCACGGCTTCGTGCTCGGGGGTGGTTGCTTCGCGAAGTCGAAGAAGGTCCATGCGGCTATTGTCGGCGGGCTGGGCGGTCGAGCGCAAACGCCCTTTGCAGGGAGCCTGCGGCACGCTTAGTGGCGCAGCTCTACCACCGTCGCTCCCTGTCCGCCTTCGTTGTACGGTGGCTCGGCGATGGAGGTGACGTGCGGGTGATTGCGCAGGAACTCACGCAGCGTGCGCCGCAGAATTCCCATGCCCACGCCGTGCACCACGCGGATGCGCGGTAGCCCGGCAAGAAACGCCTGTTCGACGAAGCGGTCGACTTCACTCTCGGCTTCGTCTGCCGTGCGGCCGATCACGTTGATCTCGGAGCTGAGGTAGTCGTTGTCGGAGTTCGATGTCTGCACATTCACGCCGCCGCCGCGACGCCGCAGAGCATCCAGAGGCTTTTCGCGCACCGGCGTTACTTCCAGCACGTCGGTGATCGGCACGCGCATCTTCATCTGCCCGATGTTGACCTCGATGGTCTTGGCATCGACCACGCGTGCAACGCGGCCTTCGCTGTTCAGCGACTTCAGGCGAACAAGATCGCCCACATGCGGGTCGCGTTTGCGGTCAACCTTCTTCTGCGTCGCAGGCGTCGGATCATGCGCTGCCACGGTGGATTGAAAGCGTTCGGAGAACTCACGCCGCAGACCCGCGATGCGTACAGCGGCGTCGCGCTGAATCTTCTTCGCCACCGCTTTATCGTCGATGGCCTTCACGGTATCGCGAAGCTGGCCTTCGAACTCTTCGATCAACTTTTCGAGCTGGCGGCCCATCTCGCGTGCCCGCGTCTGCTGCTCGGCGCGACCTTCTGCGGCCAGGCGTGTGCGTTCGTTGTCGAGCTTGCGTTGTGTCTCGGCAAGCTGCTCACGCTCCTGCGTGGCTTGTCCAAGCTGGTTGTGAAGCTCATCGAGAAAGCGAGCGATGTCGGCCTGCTGCGTGGTGCGCTGCGCACGCGCTTCGGCCACAATCTCTGCGTCCAGCCCAAGCCGCGCCGCAATGTTCAAACCTGCTGACGCACCGGGCACGCCGAGCCGTAGCTCGTACGTCGGCGAGAGGGTCGCTTCGTCGAAACCGACGGCCGCGTTGAAGACACCCTCTGCTCCTGCGGCGTAGACCTTCAGCGCCGTAAGGTGCGTGGTGATCAGCGTCCACACGCGTCCGCGCAGGAAGTGTTTGGCCACAGCTACGGCCAGCGCCGCGCCCTCTTCGGGGTCGGTTGCCGAACCAAGTTCGTCCAGCAGCACCAGCGAATGCTCATCGGCTTCGCGGGAGATGCGGTTCACGTTGACCACATGCGCGGAGAACGTCGAGAGGTTCTGCTCGATCGACTGCGCATCGCCAATGTCGGCGTATACAGCGGTAAACAGCGGCAGCGAGGCTTTCTCTGCGGGCACCGGAAGTCCAGCCTGCGCCATTAGCGCGAGCAGACCTGCGGTCTTCAGCGCAACGGTTTTGCCGCCGGTGTTGGGGCCGGAGATGATCATCTGCCGCTTGGCGGTCTCCCCGGCAACGGGCTCAGGCAGTGCAATGTCCAGCGGGATGATGCGGTCGCCACCCGCGTCGCGCAGACGCATTTCGAGCAGCGGATGCCGCGCGCCTTCGAGTGCCAGTGTTCCGTCAAACGAAGGCCGCACGCACTCAAACTCTTCGGCAAACTTTGCCACGGCCTGATGAGCGTCGAGCGCCGCAAGCACGTCTGCGCCCATCATCAGCACCTCTGCGCTGGCTGCGACGCTGCGCGTCATCATCACCAGGATGCGATGGATCTCGGCCTGCTCCTCATCCAGCAACCGCACGAGTTCGTTGTTGGCTTCAATCGTTTCGAGCGGTTCGACGAAGACCGTCTGCCCGCTTGAACTGGAGCCATGCACTACGCCCTGCACCTTGCGTCGGGCCTCCACCTTCACCGGGATCACGAAGCGCTCGCCGCGCACAGAGATCAGCGAGTCCTGCACGCTGCCGTCCTCGCTCAGGCGATGCAGTGCGCGACGCAGTGTGTCTTCAATGGCACGATGTTGACGACCCATCTCACGGCGTATGCGTGCGAGGTCGGGCGAGGCGTTGTCGGCGAGCGAGCCGTCGGGCTCGATCTTGCCGCGCAACATCCGCAGCAACGCTTCCACGTCATGCTCCAGCAGCGAGGCGGAGAGCGCTTCAATCGCCCCCCACTTGCCCTTCACTGCGGCGGGCGGGTCCAACAGCACCTGCTTCCATTCGGCGATGCGCTCGGCGTGGGCCAGCACCTGCAGCAACTCTTCGGCCTCAAGCGCAGAGCCCTGAATGCGCGCCTTCGCGCAGAGCTCTTCGGGATCAATCACGCCGCGGAACGGGAAGGTGGAACCGGAGGCTACGAGCGGCCGCATCTCTGCGCTGCGCGTTTGTTGCGCGGCAATCCACTCGCGGTCGGCAGAAGGCTCCAGCGCAGCGAGCAGGGCGCGACCGGGCACGGATTGTGTACGCCGCGCGAGGAGTTCGCGCAGTACGGCCCATTGCAGCGCAGCGCCGCCTTGCTCGGTCAGCGGTGTAGGGATATCGGCAAGCAAAAGCATCTTCTCCATGTTAGGCGGTTTGCTGCTGCTACGCTGCACCGGGCAAAGAGTGTGGTGCCGGACGTAAACTAAAACGGTATGAGCTTTCCTGCCACACGACTCCGCCGCCTGCGTTCTTCCGCCGCCATCCGCTCGCTCGTGCGTGAAACGCACCTTGAGCCGTCGGCGTTGATCTATCCGCTCTTTATTTGCGAAGGGGAAGGTGTGCGCCGTGAGGTCAGCTCTATGCCCGGCGTCTTCAACCTCTCGATCGACGAGGCGGTGAAGGAAGCGGAGGAGTGCGCCCGGCTGGGCATCGGCGGCGTACTGCTCTTCGGCATTCCCGACCAGAAGGACGACGTCGGCACTGGCGCGTATGCGAGCGATGGCATCGTGCAGCGCGCGCTTCGCGCGATCAAGGCCGACCGCGCCACGCGCGACCTGCTGCTCATCGGCGATGTCTGCCTCTGCGAGTACACCTCGCACGGCCACTGCGGCATCATCGAGCAGCACAGCGACCACTACGACGTGGCGAATGACAAGACGCTGGAGTTACTGGCAAAGACCGCCGTCTCTCAGGCGCTGGCCGGTGCCGATATCGTCGCTCCCAGCGACATGATGGACGGCCGCGTCGCCGCTATTCGCAAGGGGTTGGACGAAGCAGGCAAACAGAACACGCCGATCCTCAGCTACGCGAGCAAGTTCGCTTCGGCGTTCTACGGGCCCTTCCGCGATGCGGCCGATTCTGCTCCGCAGTTCGGCGACCGCCGCTCGTACCAGATGGACGGAGCCAACCGCCGCGAGGCGATGCGCGAAATTGCAGAGGACCTGGAAGAAGGCGCGGACATGCTGCTGATGAAGCCCGCGATGCCGTACCTCGACATCATCCGCGAAGCCCGCGACCGCTTCGATGTACCGATGGGGGCGTACCAGGTCTCAGGCGAGTACGCGATGCTGCAGGCGGCGTTCGCCAAGGGCTGGCTGGACAAGGAGCGCACGATGCTCGAAAGTCTGCTCGCCATGCGCCGAGCAGGCTCAGACTTTATCGTGACGTACTTTGCGAAGGAAGCCGCACCGCTGCTTTAGCTCTCATCGAACTCGCGAAAGAGTTCGATGAGGCTCACGGCAATCGGTGTGTTGGCAACACGCAGCACGCCGTCTGCCGGTTGCTCAAAGCCGCGAGCAGACGCGTGATAGCCGATGCGTTTCCAGGGATCGACGACCCAGGTATGGCGCACGCCAATCGCGGCGTAATCCTCCACACGGCCTTGAACCTCACGCAGGCGATCGTCCGCGGAGAGTACCTCGATGCAAAGCAGAGGCGCGAAGGTGATGATGTCATCTTTGGGATCGGTGTCTCGCAGTACGCAGATGTCGGGTACACGATAACGGCTGGAGGAGATCTGCACGCGCTGCTCCGGCAATGGCCGAACGTGCCAGTTCTTGCGCTGATCTCGAAACATGCCGTAAAGAATGCCCTGAATCAGAGCGTGCGGCTGCTCGCCCCCGTTTCTCTCCTTCAACTCGCCGTCAATGTAGTCGACGTCGGGACGGTAGGTGGTGCTCAGGTATTCACGTACCGGGATGAGAACGGCAGATGCCATAGCGCAAACCCTCGTGGAGTCATGCTACTCCGAATTCCCTGAAAGAGCCGCTAAATCAGGCTTTCGAGGAGCAGCTTCTTCCAGCCCGCCACATCCAGCTCCCAGTGGATAACGGTTGGCTGAGCTTGTGCGCGTGTCTCTGCCCACAGGTCCTCGTTGCGCGCATCGCTGCTTACGCCGAGCACGTCCACCACGGTCATGCCGCGCGTCAGTTCACTGGCGGCTTCGATCTGTAGGAAATGTTTGCTGCTCCGCAGGCTTAGTTCCGGCTTCAGCAGGATCGCCATCGCGATCGGGTCCGGCAGGGAGATGCCGTGTTCGCCGGTCTGCGTAAAGTACGCCGTCTTTGCCGTGCTGTTGGACTCCAGCGTGAACTCTGCCAGCGAGCCCTTCAAAGCGGCAATCTTTGCGATATCGTCCTCATTGACGACAGCGTCATGTCGCGAAAGCTGCCAGCCCACAAGTTCCAGCGGAAGTGCGGAAAGAAAGACCGCGCGAGCAGCTTCCGGGTCGACCCAGATGTTGAACTCGGCCGCAGGCGTTACGTTGCCCTCGCACGCAGGCGCTCCGCCCATCACCACGCATCGACTCACCAGTTCGGCCAGCTTCGGCTCGCGCTCCAGTGCTCGGGCGAGGTTGGTCAGCGGGCCCAGAGTGACGATCTCCAATCCCGGATGCGCCTTCGCCGCCGCGATGATCGCGTCTACAGCGTCGGTCGTTTCGGGCATGCGCGCCGCAGGCCGCAGCCCGTGATCGCCCAGTCCGTCTTCGCCGTGGAACCAGTTTGCAATCTCCAGCAGCCGCTGCAACGGCCCGGTAGAACCGGCATAGACAGGTACCTCCGCTCCGCAAAGCTCCACGGTGTACACCGCGTTGCTTGTCGCCTGCTCCACCGGCACGTTGCCGGCGACAACGGTGATGGCGACCACTTTAACCTCAGGCGAACGAAGCGCCATGATCAGTGCCACAGCGTCGTCAGAAGCGGTATCGGTGTCAATCAGCAGATAGCGTTGGCTCATTGGATGACGATACCGAATAGAGAAGAGGTGAGGTAGCTTTCTTCTGCCGTTATGTCGTTGCCAATGACTTTGAGCTTGCGGTGGCCTGAGTCATCTTCCTGGAGCGTTTGGGCTTTGCGGCTGTCGGTGCACTGCCAGGTTTTGTGAAATGGGCTTCAACGCCTAGCCCGAGTCTGATCGCGTATTTGATGAACGTTTCGACGCTAAACCTCGACAACTTGCCCGTCAATAGATGGCTGACGTCAGGCTGATGAATCTCGAGTCGCTTTGCCAACTCCTTTTGGGAGTAACCGAAAGTCTCAATATGCGTCACAAGGTCCCGCCAAAGCTCTGCTTTGATCTTGGCTTCCGTCGCTTCATTGGTGCTGAGACCAAGATCGTCGAAGATGCTGCCTGTCGTTACATGCGCCGCTTTATTTGTGCTTTTCTTTGCGCTTGGCATTCTTCCGCTCCTCTAGAAGTCGTTGGTGTACTTGCTGATATCGAGCTTTTGATCGAGAAAGATCATTCTTTTCTGTCTTTGCCGTGTCCTTCTCGAAGCAATCAAGAATGTAGATCACGTCCTCAAGACGGGCGATATACATCAGCCTGTACCACTTCGCTGTGTCATCCGTTTTGAGTTCATAAACGCCGTCACCGATCGTGCTCATCCGTCGTGACTGTAGAGTTGGCATCCGGCCTTCCTGCATCTCGTTGAGAGCATGGCCAAAATCGACGCGCACGTCTTTAGACCACTCGAGCAGCTTGTCTCTCGAATCACCTTCCCAGGCTACAGACGCTCTTGGCTGCCTGGGCGTGAGTGTCCGTGGATCGCCTCCCTCTTCAGTAGACGTGCGAATGGAGGCAGGAGACTTCATCACAAGACGATTTCTATAGGAATAAAACTATAAAGACAAGCACCCTTTGTATGTATTCGACTACCTACCCACGAAACATCTTCGCCTCGGCCGCCCTTCGCGCCACTAGTCCGGGCAGAACTTTGCCACCCGCCCGCACCCACTTGCCGAACTCCTCTGCCGCGCCTGCCGAATCGCCAAGGTTCAGCTTCTTCAGCAACGCGGAGCGCTCGAAGCTCCCGCCGCCCACGTTGAAGCAGAAACTCACCAGAGCGTCGAACTGGTTCTGCGTAATCACTGCGATGATCACCTTATTGACGGATGCCACCGTCGCTGCCACATCCGAACGGAGCAGCGCCTCGGCTTCAAGGTCGCTGATTCTGCGGCCCGCAGCTACGTCCGCTCCGGTATGCCCGTAGCCGATCGTCCAGATACCGGTGGCGTCCTGGTATGCGCGCTGCCGCAGGCCCTCGGCGCTTTTGATCAGCTCTAAGCCTGCGCAGCTCAACGAAAACTCCTGCATTTTGAAGATCCTCTCCGGCCGCCTTCTGCGACCAATCCGCTGCTCGCGCATCCGAATACCGTTCGGAAGTGTGCTGGCGAAGGCGTAGACTTACACCGTCCATTCGCTGGCAATTTTTCCCAGAACGGAGCGAAAGCACCTTGGCTGAAACCACGACTTACGACCTCGCAATCATCGGCGGCGGCCCCGCTGGATACACCTGCGCCATCCGCGCCGCACAGCTCGGGCTGAAGGTCGCTCTGATTGAAAAGACTGACAAGCTCGGCGGCACCTGCCTTCACGTCGGCTGCATCCCCACCAAGGCCATGCTCTTTTCGGCCGAGGTCTGGGACCATCTGAAACACGCTGAAAGCTACGGTATCGACGGCGTTTCCGCGCCCAAGCTCAACTGGCTGAACGTCCTCAAGCGCAAGAACGACATCATCACCAAGCACACCACCGGCTTGAACTTCTTGATGAAGAAGAACAAGATCACCGTCGTGCGCGGCTGGGGACGTCTCGCCGGCGCGGCCAAGGCTGGCGTGCTCACCATCGACGTCACCGGTGACGACAAGAAGGTTTCGCCCGTGCTGGCTAAGAAGGTCGTCCTTGCGACCGGCTCCGACGCCCGCATGTTGCCCGGTTACACGGCTGACGACACCATCCTCACCAACATCGAGATCCTCTCGCTGCCCGCTATGCCTAAGTCGCTGATCGTTATCGGCTCCGGCGCTGTTGGCGTCGAGTTTGCTTCGGTCTTCAACTCCTTCGGTGCGGAGGTTTCCATCATCGAAGCGCTTCCGCGCATCGTCCCGGTTGAGGATGAGGAAGTGTCGAAGGAGCTCACGCGCCAGTACAAGAAGCGCGGCATTGAAGTGAACACAAGCTGCAAGGTCGAGAAGATCGAGAAGACCAAAACCGGCGCGAAGGTCACCTTCACCGACGCTTCCGGCAAGTCCGTCGTCAAGGAAGCCGAGAAGGTTCTCGTGGCTGTCGGCCGCGGTCCTCGCACGGCGGATGCCGGCATCGACAAGACCAACATCCAGCTCGATCGCGGCTTTGTGCCGGTGAACGAGTGGATGGAGACGACCGAGCCGGGCGTCTATGCCATCGGCGACATCGTCGCTGGCCTGCCGCAGCTCGCACACGTCGGCGCTATGGCCGGTGTGGTCGTTGCGTCCAAGCTCGCAGGCAAGTACGCCCGCGCTGTCCGTAAGGACCGCGTCCCGGGCTGCACCTACTGCGATCCCCAGATCGGTTCCGTTGGTCTCACCGAGGCTCAGGCCAAGGAGAAGGGCTACCAGGTCAAGGTCGGCAAGTTCCCGTTCGTCGGCAACTCCAAGGCCACGATTCTGGACGCGCACGATGGCTTCGTGAAGGTCGTTTCCGATGCGAAGTACGGTGAAGTCCTCGGCGTCCACATCATCGGCCCCCACGCTACAGAGCTTATCGGCGAGTGCGTCACCGCCATCGAACTCGAAGCAACGGTGGAGGAGATGATGTTCGTCATCCACGCTCACCCCACGCTCAACGAGTCGCTGCTCGACGGCTTCTCGGCGGTCGAAGGCATGGCGATCAACGTCTAACTTCACTTCTACTCGCACATAGTCTGAAAGGCCGTCTCCTTCTTTGGAGACGGCCTTTCTGCTTTGTTCTCCGCAAGATGAGAGAAGTGTAAAGAAGTGTCAGGCATGTGTAGTTTTTTGTCGAACATCCTGTGACTCATGGCCTACACTGGGCCGCACACTCCTTACAGGCCCCTGCTGAGCTTCCTCCCAGGTCTGTGGTGTCGTGTCTTCCTCTCCTGCGGGCTTTCCTTCGCTGAGCAGTACCTGCGGAGGGGATGATGTTCTCTTGCGGCGTGTCGCGGGCTCTTTTCGTTGCCGCAGGAAGAGCATACTTATCTGCATGGAAAGCAGACCGCCGTTCCCTCCGTTCACGCTCGCGACCGCCACCGAAAAAGTGCGCAAAGCAGAAGATGCCTGGAACACCCGCGACGCGGAGAAGGTGTCGCTGGCCTACTCCGCCGACAGCGAATGGCGCAACCGCGAGGAGTTCCTCCACGGCCGCCAGCAGATCGTCGAGTTCCTGCGCCGCAAGTGGTCGCAGGAGCTGGAGTATCGCCTCATCAAGCAACTCTGGAGCTACACGGAGGACCGAATCGCCGTGCGTTTCTGCTACGAGTGGAACGACGCCTCCGGGCAGTGGTTTCGCTCCTACGGCAACGAGCTCTGGCACTTCGACGCCAGCGGCCTGATGACGCATCGTCACGCCAGCATCAACGATGTCGCCATCGCCGAAAGCGACCGCAAGTTCCACTGGCCACAGGGCCGTCGCCCCGACGATCACCCCGGCCTGCCGGAACTCGGCCTCTGACGGCCTGCCGATTTATCCTCTTTATAGAGCGTCATGGTTCTTCAGCTTCTCCAACTCGGCCGTATCTCCTATCTCGAAGGCCTGAGCCTCATGCGCGAGGTCGTCGACGCCCGCAAGGCCGGTCGCATCGCCGACACGCTGCTGCTCATGGAGCACCCGCCGGTGCTGACGCTCGGCCGAAACTCCTCCCGCGCCAACATCCTGGCCACGGACGCCGCCCTCGCCCAGCGAGGTGTCGAAATCCACGAGATCAACCGTGGCGGCGACGTCACCTACCACGGTCCGGGGCAGCTGGTTGGCTACCCTATCTTCGATCTCCGCGGTGACCTTCCCGGTAAAAAAGGTCCGCACCTTGGCCCGGTTGACTTCGTCCGGCTGATGGAAGAAGCCATCATCCTCACCTGCAAGGACTTCGGCGTCTCCACGCAGCGCGTGCCCAAACGTACCGGCGTCTGGACGATTCCCGGCGGCAGCATCCGCGAGAAAAAGGTCGCGGCCATCGGCGTTCACGTTTCCCAGGCGGTCACCTCGCACGGCTTCGCGCTGAACGTTACCACCGACCTTCGCGACTTCAACTGGATCGTCCCCTGCGGCCTCACGGACGTTGGCGTGACCTCGCTCGAGCTGGAAGCTCCAGAGGGGACAGCCGTTTCTCTGTCCCTCGCCTCGAACTCTGCCGCACGCAATTTTGGCCGCGTCTTCAGCCGCCAGGTGGTGGCCAGTGAGACGCTAGACGATCTGCTCTCGGTCGCAGCCGGTTAGCTGCTAACGATCACATTCGGCGGGGCCGATTTCGCACAGCGGTGCGCTAACCGCTCACCCTGCGCTGACTCCGGCAACCTCGCCGCCGTATAATCCACAGTTGCGCGGATACTCCGCACCCATTCGTTAACCCCACGGAGAAGCTTGATGCCGACCGAAGTCGTAATGCCCCAGATGGGCGAATCCATCACCGAAGGCACCATTACCAAGTGGCTGAAAAAGCCCGGCGATACCGTCCAGCGTGACGAACCGCTCTTCGAAATTTCCACCGACAAGGTTGACGCCGAGATTCCCTCGCCCGTCGCCGGTACGCTCGGTGAGATCAAGGTGCAGGAAGGCACCACCGTCGGTATCAACACGGTCGTCTGCACGGTAGAAGAGGGCGGCTCTGCTGCAGCTCCTGCCGCTTCTGCGCCGAAGGAAGACACCGTGACGCCGTCGGCCGTTTCGGTCGCCGCTGCCGATGCTGCTGTGAACGCTCCCGCAGCCGCTGGCACGGAAGTTCCCATGCCGCAGATGGGCGAGTCCATCACCGAAGGCACCATCACGAAGTGGCTGAAGAAGGTCGGCGACACCGTCCAGCGCGACGAGCCCCTCTTCGAAATCTCCACCGACAAGGTTGACGCGGAGATTCCGTCGCCTGTCGCCGGTACGCTTACCGAGATCAAGGTGCAGGAAGGCGCAACCGTCACCATCAATACCGTGGTTGCGGTCATTGGCGGCGCGGCTGGCGCTTCTGCTCCCAAGCCTGCTGCGGCTGCTCCGGCAGCGGCACCTGCAGCCCCCGCTGCTGCACCTGCTCCCGCAGCGTCGGCTTCGGCTGGCGAAACCCCGCGTTCCTCGCCGCTGGTTCGCAAGATCGCCAGCGAGAACAACGTCGACCTCACACAGGTTCCGGGTTCCGGCGCATCGGGACGCATTACCAAGGACGACATCAACGCGCACATGGCGGGTGGCTCGAAGCCTGCCGCCGCGGCTCCGGCTGCTGCAGCCCCCGCTGCCGCTAAGCCTGCTGCCCCGGTAGCAACGCCGCTCTCGGCTCCCACACCGGGCGAGCTCGTCCCGATGACGAAGATGCGCAGCATCATCGCCAAGCGCATGGTCGAGTCCAAGCAGACCAACGCTCACGTCCACACCGTCTTCAAGGTCGACATGACGCGCATCGTCAAGCTCCGCGAGAAGGAGAAGAGCAAGTACGAGCAGCGCAACGGCGCAAAGCTCACCTACATGCCCTTCATCACTCGCGCAGCCATCCAGGCGCTCAAGAAGCACCCCATCGTTAACGCCAGCACCCAGGGCGACGCGATCCTCTACAACAAGAACATCAACATCGGCATCGCCGTCGCGCTGGAGTGGGGCCTCATCGTCCCCGTCATCAAGCAGACGGAAGAGCGCAACTTCCTCGGCATCACGCGCGCCATTGTTGACCTCGCCGATCGCGCTCGCAACAAGAAGCTCGCTCCCGACGAAGTTGCTGGCGGCACCTTCACGCTGACCAACGCCGGCATCTTCGGCGAGCAGTTTGGTACGCCGATCATCCCGATGCCGCAGTCCGCAATCCTCGGCATCGGCGGCCTCTTCAAGGAGCCGATGGTCATCGTCGACAAGGAAGGCAACGAGTCGATCGCGATCCGTTCCGTCCAGCGCTTCACGCTCGGCTTCGATCACCGCATCATCGACGGTTCCGACGCAGGCAAGTTCATGGGCGACTTCAAGAACTACCTCGAGAACTGGTCCGAAGACATCGGTTAATCACGAGAAACGAAACACCAGCGGCAGAGCTATTCGGCTCTGCCGCTTTCTCTTGCCGCCACTCCGCAGAGCTTCACGCGCCAAAGAAACCTTTGCGTACCCTCTGTGGCCTTCGCGACCTCTGCGTCGAAGCTTTCCTCACCCCGCATAAACTACAGCGAGATCCCCAGCGCCTTCAAGTCCGCCACCAGCACTGCATCCCCTGCCTTCGCATCGGCAATCAGCTTCTGAATATCCGCCAGCACCGCTTCATCCAGCGTCAGCGAAATCCCCTTCGCTTCGATCGCCACGGTCGCATCCTTCACCAGCTTGATGGCATCTGCTCCCAGCGTCAGCAGCACGTTGCGCGTCTCTGCGCTCGTCACCAGCAGCCACGCCTGCTTGGCCCAGCGAAGGTCTGCAGCCAGCTTCGCGTAGAAGCTCTTCACGTCATTCCCAATCGTCTTCAACACTGTCTCAACACTCATCTTCTTATCTCCTCTCGATCAACCATGCAACCGCCAGATGCGCGACCGTCAGCAGCCCACCCCAGGCACTTACCATGCCCTTCCATCGCTGCAGATCACGCTCATGGCCCTCCACGCGTTCTTCCATCGCATGCAATCGTCCGGGCTGTCCTATGCCCAGCAACTGCTCCATCTGCGACGTCAGTACACGCAACTCACTCAACACCTGGCTCTCAAAATCCGCCATTGCTCCACCACACTTCCTACCCCGGCGTTACGCCACCGGAGCGCTCACCACCACCGCGCTCGACCACCGCGAGTACCTCCGCGGCGCACTCGCGTCATACATCCTCACGAAGTAGCGCTCCACCTGCTCCGCCCGCGGAATATCGAACGCCCGCACAGGACTCCGCAACACCAGGTCCGTACCATCCACACCTTCGCCGAACGCATCGTCACGCCTCCGCACCTCGAAGCCTCCACCGCTCGGCGGCGTGATGCCAGCATCGACACTGATCACGCTGCTACTCAACGACGTCACACTCAACTGCGACAGGTTCGCCAGCACGGCAGCTTCCGCGGTGCTGTCCTCTGCTGTCTGCGGCAACGCTGCATCCGCTGCGATGGACTCACTCAAGCGCATGCCCAAACCATCGCCCCACTCCATCGCCCAATCGTTGGCAAACGTGAGCTTGTAACGCCGCGTCTCCGGCACACTTGCTCCATCAACCAGAGCAACACTTCGCACCAATACCTGCACCGTATCGTCATCGCTCGTCAGCGCCAGCACATCTCCCGGCCACACATCCGCCGCGGGATTCACGCACTGCACCTCGCCCGCAATCGCTGCACTGCGGCTTGTGGAGAAGGTCAGAATCGCTCGTGCCGCAGCCTCGCAGTCTTCGCTGTTGCGAGCCACGGGTTGCAGCACTTTGCCCAGCCATCGACTCGTGCCGCTCGCTCCACTTGCCGCTTCCGCAGCCACGCTGGCCACATCGGCCACCCGCGCTATCGCACGTCGTTCTGTGCGATAGCTCACCGTGATGCGCTCATTCGCCTCGGGCACGCGCCCGGCGAAGAACGTGACCTCACCGTTTGTTCCAGCGCTCGTGCCATAGCTCACCTGGACGTCCGCACCGTCACCTGCCACACCAATCAGCCGTGTTGAGCGAACCCCGGTAGCTGTCACACTCGTCACCGCCAGTGGCCCATCCTGCGTCACCAGCACCGCACCCACAGAGCCAACCATTGACACCGCATTCACCGCCGCAAACGCGCACGTCGCCGGTGAAGCCGCTATGGACAAACCAGCAGCGAAGCTGTCATAAAGCACCGTCATCGGAGTAGCCGAAGAGATACCTTCATCGCGAACTTCGAACACCACATTCACACCAGCATCCACACCGCCCAGCGCACCGAAGCCTTCCACCACGCCATCGATCATGGCGTAGTAGCGTTGTCGCACGCGATGCATCTCATTCGCGTCCACACGCAAACGCAGCGTGTAACGATGCCCTGGTGCAGGAGGAAATACCGCACCAATCTCTGCTCCATTCAGCACAGGCACAACAACTGTCTGTGCATCCTGCTGCCTCACGCGAAAGCCCGCAAAGCAACTCGCGAACGTCATCGTTCCCTGGTAAAGCCCGCTCAACATGCCGTTTGAGCCAGCCCCGAAGACCACGCTGCCGAGCTCCACCACAATGCGCCCGCCAATCTCCAGCGCATCCAGTGCGGAGAGCATCGTGACGGCGTCAGCCCCTGTGCCTCCATTCACCGTCAGCCCTGCACCGGTCAAGCTCAACGCGCTACCGGGGTCGCTCACCGCCCACTGCGTGGTGTCGAAGCCCGCGCCCTCAAAGCGATCGCTCAGCCATATGCGCTGCGTTGGTCGAAACGCTGCATTCCGCATCGTGAAGATGCTTGTCGTGCCATCGCCAACAAAGCACTCGGTCACATAAGCCGCAGGCTCTTCCGCTCCACTCAGGGACACATCATTCGTCAACTCGCGAACGTTCGCAAGCTTCAGCTCATCCAAACGCAGCGAACCATCTTCCTCGCTAAACGCATGAGTCACTGCTCCCGCAGGCTGCAGCATCACCTGCCCACCCAGCGCACGATAGCCCGCATACGCGGCACCTGCAGCCGCAGAGGCGTTCGCACTCCACGCCGCACCTGCATCCGTGCGGAACACTCCAGCCGTTCGTGCGTCGCTTCCAGCAGCAACGCTTAATTCTGCGCCAGGCAGGCGGTTCGTTAACCTCGCCAAGATGCTGCTCGCGTTCAGCGCCAGCATCGTGCCGTTGCTCTTCGCCGCTCCGGAGCCCAGCTTGTCCAGCAGCCACTCATCGCTCACTGCAGTAATGCGCGCGCGATACACCTTGCCCTCGCTGGCCGCGCCTGCGAACACCTTCACCGGCTCCGTCGCAAGATAGCCCGTGAAAAGAACGCTCGCATCGTCAGCACTCACAATCACTCGCGCCCTGCGAACAGGCGAGGACACACCGCGCAGCAGCAACTCTGCCGTACACCGCGATGGAGCGTTCAACGTACGCTGAATCGTAACCGGCCCCTCTTCCGTCACCATGCCGGAGTAATCCACTCCGTCGATCAGTATCTGCACACATGCTCCTCTCTACGCAGACCTCACATAGCTGCGCCAGCACACCGCTGTTTCGTTATCGAGCTCATCCTTCGCGGGCAGCGCACGAAACGCCGCCGCAAGCCGCAACGCATGGAACCCACCAGCGTCTTCGCTCGCCTCTTCGGCAACGCCGCTCATTGCTTCCAGCCGCGGATAATGCCACACCACTCGCTCGCCCTGTTGCCCTTCCGCCACAAACACCGCAGACCACTGCTGAAAGAACGAAGATCCTTCACGATCGCAAAACCCCACCACCGCGCTCGCTTTCATCTCCGCTGTAGGAGCACCCGCAGGCAGTGCTGTTTCCAGCGTCAACACATTGCCGACAACGCTCGCAACCCTTGCCACATTCAGCGTTACACGCCGCACGTAGTCCACGTCCGTCAACGCCGTCGTCAGATACGCGCCGTTCATACCAGCGCCGACGTAGCCAGTTGCGCCCGCATAATCAACGTCCACTGCGACAAGATCTCCCGCGGAAAATCCGTCCGCACTCGTACCCGCGAGTACAAGCGAAGTCGCCGTAGAGGTCGCATCAAGCGCCGTAGCCGCAACGGCAGCGCCACCTGTGCGTTGCATGGCCACTGCGCTTGCGGCACGCAGCAGATTCATCTGCTGCGTGCCCGCACTCAACGCAAGCTGCAGCTTCCCCCAGCTCTCAAAGCTGAATCGAACCGTCGCTTCCACTTCGCTGCGAACCTGCATCGCCGTCGTCAACGGAGCGCCCGTCTTTATGGCATCCACCTTCGTACTACAGCTCCTCGCAAACCCTCGTACCCATCCCAGGTCAATCCACGGCGAAGGCGGAGCGTCCAAATCAAAGCTGCCCCTCTGTGCCGGATCGAAGACCGCCGGCGTCTTCGCCACGCGATCTACCGGCGCAAAGAACGCACGCACCCGCTCCACTCGCGGTGACATTACATCCATCGTCGTCATCGTTCTCCTGCTTCCTCAAGCGCCATGACTTCTACGCTTGCCATGCGCTCCAGTACGTCCTCCGTCGCCTTCACCGCACCAAACGCCAGCGAACTCCACCACACCTTCGTCGTCATCGCAGCAGCGTTATGCCCCAGGGCCACACCCGCGTAGTTTGTCTTGCTGGCATTGCGTACGGGCTGCTCTACCATCGCGAGCAACTCCGCATCCATCGCCGCCAGCACGCGTCCGCGATCCATTCCACTCTGTTCATTGCTGCCAGCGGTGGTGTAGACAATCTCGCAGCGCAGGAACGTTGTCGGCAGCGCGGAACTCATGCCAACAGCCGCTTGCGTCCAGCGCAGTCGAAAGCAATTCTTCGGCGGAGCAACCTTGCTCAACTCGTTCTCTTCGACAAGCACTGCCGGTCGCGTTGTTCCGCGAACCACAACCGTACGTTCAGCGTTCACCGTCGCCAGCCGCTCTCGCATCACTTCATAAAATGTGTCCTTCGCGTTCTGCATGCTCTCCTCTCACTCCGTCTCGCGCAGGCCAAGCACATAGCAGTACGCCGACCCCATTGCCTGCCCCGCTTTGCAACTTGTAATGGCGTAGAGCACGCCGCTCACCTCCACGCCATACGCCGTCGCAAACAGAGCTGCCGCCGAATCCGCCTGTGCAGTTCCCACAGCCTCGCTCACAGCCTTTGCCGAAACCATCAACGACGTCGTGTTCGCTACTTTGCGGAAGACCGCAGGCGCAAGCTCGACGTCTTGAAACGCAGGTGCCGCCAACCCAAGCTCTTCGCTCGCATCTCCCGCAACCGCAGGCAATGGGACACGCAACACCACACGCTGCCCGCCGTTCACTCGCAGCAGAGCCTCTGCCGTTCGTTGTGCCGCATACGCTGTCGCGTCCATCTAGCCCATCCTCTCTGCCACATAGGGCCGCAACATCTCGCGCACCTGTGTATCCAGCAGCGCATCGCTGAAGTACTCCGTCTGCAACGTATCCAGCCTGGTCGACTTCACGTTCAGCGCCGGAACCGCCTGTGCATTTTTCACCACCTGCGCACACGCAATCTTCACCGCATCTGGTACCACAGCCAGCCCCGCTGTATACGTCACCTCGACCTCGCTGTATCGCATGCCCAGTGCGCACATCGTCAACGACACTTCTTCGCGATACACCTCCACTGCCGATAGCTCAACGTTGGTCCACGCACCGTGCAGAGCAAAGGCATCGGCAACAAAGTCACCGAACGCCATCACGCCATCACCACCATCGCGCCGCGGCACATACCTCGCTCGTACTGCCGTAACAGCGCTGACCGGCCCGTAGCTCAACGTCACGCGTTGTGCTGCTCCCATCCGCAGCCGTTCGGTATAACTCGTCTCCAGCAGCGAAGGTCGGCGACAGTGTGCCTCGATCATCGCGCTCGCCGCCGCAACCCAGGCATCCGCTGTGTCGACCTCCAACCCAAACTCCGCATACTCTGCGGGCAATAAATACGCCATGCACTCCCCTCCAGCAAACAAAAGGAGGCTGCGGTGCGTTTGTGACGCGAACGCACCGCAGCCCACTCCTCACTCCCTATTTCCTACTCCGTGGTTTCTTCCGCTTTAGCGGTCGACCAGCACCTGGTAGTGCGCATAGCTTGCGCCCTTCACCACCACGCCGCCAAACTTCGCCACCACATACTGCGAAGCCAGCGAGCCCGGCGTGCCAAGCTGGAAGACGCGCGGGTTCGCATCGCCCAGCCAGTGGTACTCGATCAGGTCTTCCGTCACGATGTACGCCGGCAGCACGGCAGAGCCAGAGCCCGGCGTACCGGTGTACGGCAGCGTCCACTCAGGAATCAGCGGCAGTTCACCTGCCTGCGTCGACAGCGTCTTCACCGTCATGCCGCCTTCCACTTCCTTCGTGCTCAACACCACGTTGAACTCCGACTTCATCTCGCGGTCGATCAGGTCCAGTAGCACCGGGTTCGCATAGATAGCCGTCGGCCGCACTCCATAGCTCGTGTTCGAAAGCATCTGCGCCACAGTGGACTTCAGACCATCGACGATCGAATCGCTCACGCCGATCGTCGTCGTATTGCCGCCTGCAGCAATCTGTCCGGCAGCGCCGTAGTACTGCGCGGTCGTCGGCGAACTCAGGCTGGTATCCGAGCCGTTCCAAAGCGCCACATCATGCGTACGCAGCACCCCATCCACGGTGTCAGCCAGGTCCTTCGCCTGCAGATACGCAAACTGCGCCTGCTGCTTGCCCAACTCCATATCGAAGAGGTTGTAGTTGATCTGCGCGACCAGCGCCTTCAGCGGTACCGAACGCTCCACGCGTGTCGGCTGCACCACCGGCGCGACAATGTTGCGCGGATCGACAAACCCTGCCGAAGCCGCCGGCGAAGGAATCGACGTCTCTTCAAAGAACCGTGACGGATGTCCCGTCGCCGGAACCTGCTTGATGCGCTGTCCAAACACACCACGACGGCGCACCAGGTCCGTAATCTCTGTCTGGTACAGCGGCACTTCTACCGCACCCGGTCCGATGTAATCCGCCGCTGCACTGATCTCCGTAAACTTCGCGTTCATTCTTTCTCCTCGTGATTTTTCAAAACAAGAAAGACGCAGCCTCAGCCGCGTCCACCTCTCCACCAGCGTTTGCCGTCAGACCGCAATCGCGCCTGAACGCAGCAACTCCGCCTTCACCGCAATGCGTTGCTCCACGCTCAGGTGAGCCAGCGCGGCATCCAGAGCACCACTCTTCTCTTCGCTCTTGGCTACCATCGCACCCACGGTCTTGCGACCGGCCGACGTCATCGCCGCGGCGCTCAACTCCGCAATCCTTGCTTCGGCCTCCTCCAGCCGCCGCAGCAACTCTGTCTCGCGTTCGTTGCTCTCCACCGTCGCGGTAATCTTCTCCACTCGCTCTCCCATGGAGCCTTCGAGTCGTTCCACCGACTCAATCAACCGCTCCATCGCATCCACCAACTCCACCGTCATCTCGTCCTTCATCTCCTCGCCTTTCTCCGCGCTCTCTGCGCGTCTTTCTCTGCGCGCTCTGCGTTCTGCTCTTGCTATCCACGACACCGACGCCGCAATCGAAACGATGTCCCGCGATATGCCGCCTTCTCGCGCAGCAGAATCGCCGCTCCGGTAAACGTCGCGCGCGTCAACGTCCAGATACTCGCCTTCATGTCCGCTACATGCGCGTCCGCCAGCTCAAAGCTCATACCCATCTCGCTCTGCGCTGTCAGCACACCGCCCATTCGCTCTTCCATCTCCGGAAAGTCACGAGCAAACACAAACCCGCTCACCATCAACCGCTGACCCTCCAGGTGTGCGCTGGTGATGATGCCGCACTTCTGCCGCGCATCGTGGCCATCCCATCCAGCTTTGTAATCGACAGCCATGCCCAGCAAGCTCGGCATCGCTCGTTCTGCTGCTTCCCGCGTCAACACCACGCGGTGCCCCCGCGCTCCACTCGGCGCCTTGTCGCTCGCCTCATCCACCAGAGTCAGGCAGCCTTCAAACGGCAGCCGGTTCGGATGCTGCGCCACCTCTGGAAACTCCACCTGCATCGCTACTGCACGATGCCCTTCTCTCACAAGCACCTCCTTCAGTTGCAACCAACCTCTTTTGACTTGTCCTCCTGAGCAACGCAAAGGACCTGCTTGCCGTCAGCACAACCGCTGACGCATAGCTCAAGCCGCAGAACCCGCGACGTTTCCTCCGTGTCCTTTGCGCTCACGGCGTCGAAACGTTCAGCCTGCACCGCCTCAGAGCTACGCGTCGGCAAGCCACGCATCACACGCACTTCGTCGATGCTTAGAACGTTCGCCTGCAGTAGACGAATCTGCGCATCGATCTCCTTCATCTCATCGCGGCTCTCCAGCTCGCTCCATACAAAGCGAAGATCTTCCCACCCCAGCCGCTTCAAAATCACATCGCGCGTAATGTGCTCGGCGATCAACCGGGCCAGCGGCACCACCGCGTTCTGAAACGCCTCGTCCGCCATCTCCGCAGCCGTCGAGCGGTTCACATCGCTCAGCACGCCCAGCATCATCGGCGGCAGGTCGAAGGCGTTCGCAATCATCGCCAGCAGAAACTGCTGCCACTGTAAATGCAGGTCCGCATCGGTGCCTCCTGCAAAGCGCAACACCTCGGGCTTCTCTTCGCTGTTCAGCACCGGCACACGGCCAGAGCCTTCCACCTCGTCCTGCCACCAGCGAATCAGTCGCTCCTGCTGCTCCGGCGTGCGGTCCTTCATCCACAACGCGTACTGGGCCACGCCGTTCGCCGCCAGCTTTCCCGCATACCGGTGCGCCAGCAGAAACTGCGAGATCGCTTCAAACGCAACCTCCAGCTTGCCCAGCCCCAGCACCGTATGCGTGCGAGGATTCAGCCGTATGTACATCAACTCTTCATCCAGCAGAGGTACAGACTCGCTCGCCAACCCGGCGCCCCGCACCTGTGCATAGCGAGCGTCCTTCGCCTCGCCCTTCCAGGCTGCATTCACCTGCACCGTCGCCCCATCCACGGGATACATCTGCACCGGCCTGCGTGCCTCGCCCGTCAACTCAATCTCTGCCGCTCCAAAGCCGCCGACCAGAACGTCCTCCAGCACCTGCTCCATCAACGTCTGAAAGCTGTCGTTCGCGTTTGGTGCCTGCAGCGACCGAGTCACCGCTGCGATGCGATCCTGTTGGCCTCCAGCATCCAGACCCACCGCTCCCACACGAGGCTCCACACGCCACTCCATCGACGCAATGCGGTTCTTGATGTAGTTCAGCGCCCGCCTCGCCGCAGGCGTCTCCGCAAACCGTCGCAGGTTCACCACTGTCGGCTTCGGTGCTGCAAACGCCTGCTGCATCGGCGCAAAGAGCACGCTGTTGCCAACCACCCCGCTCGTCTTGCGCTCGTTGTCCGCCGCGGCTTCCATCCCGGTCCTCCTGGACCAGGCCTCTCTCACTGTTGCTCCCCAACCCATCTCGCCTCCACGCAAAAAGGCGCAGCCTCTATGGCTGCGCCTCGCTCTCTCATCCCGATCTTTCCTTACACGTGCAACTCGCGCCTCGCCGTCTCTGCCGCGCGCGCCATGTCCGCCACCGTCAGCACCCGAATCGCCTCCCGCTCCATCACGTTGACGCCAAACGCATACTGCTCCGCATCGCTCACCGTCGCCACGCGCTCCACGACGGCGGTCAACTCCAGCTCCGAGCCTTCGACTCGTGCCACCCCTTCGCGTAGCTGCGCCGCCGAGTACGCCAATCCCTTCGCGCCTTCCACATCCGTCTCCAGCGACACCGCATGAAACATCCGCACCTTGCCGTTGCGATAACCGCAGTCCAGCTTCAGCGGATCGCCCGCCTGCGTGTACTGCGCGGCCGCAATGCGCTTCTGCATCAACCGCCACACGCCTGCGTGCTCAAACGTCGACCGCATCTCTGCTGCAAGCAACGTTCGCCCACTCTGCCTGCGCCGCACCTGCGGAGCTTTTAGCGGCTCCACATACATCCGCAGCAACTGCTCCATCTCTGCGGGCACGCTCTCTGCCAGCGTCGCGCGCATCGCCGTCATCTGCACGCTGTTCGAAAGCGAATCCTCCAGCGTCTCCACAATCGGCTTCGCATTCACCGTCTCGACGACACCCGCGTCCAGCCGCGCCGCAATCTCTGCTTCCAACGCCTCCAGCAGCTCGGTGTCCGCATCCGGATCCAGACACCGCACCCGTCCCCAGTCGCGCGTAAAGCGTACCTGCGCCGCTCCTCCCGGAGCCCGCAGCACCACGCCGATGTTGGCAAACTCACCCTTCACCACATCCGGCACATACCGTATCAACGAGAACTCGCACTGCAGCCGCTCAGCCATCACATCCACTCCGTGTTGTACTCGAAGTGCGTCGGCCACATCGACAGATATTGCACGACGCGCGGCTTCCCCGCATGGTTCGCGCTGCTCGCATGGGGCAGCGACTGGTGCCACAGGACGAAGTCGCCGCGCTTCGCCGCAATCGGCTTCAACTCCTTTGTCAACGTCTCCAACGCTACCTGCCGGGCGTCAGCCCCAGCGGGCAACTCTGCCAGCCAGCTTTTCAGCTTGCGATGAAATCCCGGCACACAGCAAAACGCTCCCTGGTCCTCCGCCACATCCGCAAGGTACAGGATGCCCTGCACGCCAAAGTGATGCGGCTCCACCAGCGTCGTATCCCAGTGCAGATGCGGCCCCGGAAACCTCCATCCCTCCCTCTCCGGAGGATTGAAGCCAGCCTGGTCCACCGTAGCCCAAAGATCGTCACGTCCCCACAACTGCGTAAACGCCTTGGTGATTCTCGCGGAGCGTCGGTTCCTTCGCATCGCAGCATGGCGCAGCAGCGGAACCCAGATCGTATGCCCAAGCTCTGCGCTGTACCATCCATCCGCCTCTTCAGGCCTCATCCCCAGATGCTCATACACGGCCATTTCGGCCTCACGAGCGTCCTCCTCGGAGATTGCTCCCTGCAGCACCACATACCCCTGCTCGTCCCACTGCGCCAACTCTTCGTCCGTCAGCCCTTCCACGTTCTCCAGCGAGACCGCAGGCGCCACCACTTCGCCCTGCAGTGCCCGCCGCAAACGCTCCACCGTGGCTTCGTCCATCTCCCCGCCGTTACGCGCAATCACCCAGGACTCAAACGCTTCCAGGCTCGGCCGCTCCTGCAGCAGGTACAGGTTCGCTTCCCGCACATTCAACTCCAGGCCTGCCAGCAGCGCCATGTCCCGGCTCCACATCGACGCATCTTCGTTCACGCGATGCTGCGTCTTGCGCTCCCAGAACGCAACCATGTGTTCGATGCCAAAACCCGTTGCCGTCACACTCGTCCTCACAGTACAAATTTTGCAGCATCCGCCTGCACTTGAAACGTCGCCGGCACCACCACGCTCGTCGCCCGTCCCCAATTCGGGAACGGCTCCCGCGGGGAATCGCGAAACGCCATCACAAGCTCCCGCACCTTCGTCCGTCGTTTCAGCATCGTCTCCATCAGCGCCTCGATCTCGCGCAGATCGCCACCGTACCACTCCGGCGGCACGCTCTCCGCAATAGACCACAGCGTGTCCGCGGCAAAGCTCTCCACCCGCGACAGCCAGGGCTCAAAGCTCTCCCATCCTGTCACCGAACGGTACACCGAGTTTCTCGCAAACACGCCACGCAGCGGGATGTCGGGAAAGTTCCACTCGCCTGCGTTGAAGCAGTATCCCTGGTCCACAAACACCGCGCGATACTTCCGTTCCCGCGGCTTGCGTTCGTACACCGCCTGCCGACCGTTGCAGTTCGACGCCCACTTGTCGATCAACAACATTCCCGCAAACTCACGCAGGTTTCGCACATCGTTCATCTGTGCTTCGGGCAGATAATCCACCACCTGTCCCGGCATCAACCCGCCCACGAACCGCGAGCCAAACTGCAGCCCCGCCGCGCAGCGTTCGCGTACTCCGCGCCCCTGCTCCAGCAGCATCGTCGGCGAGTTCGTCACCAGCCACTCGCTCACCTCCACCACATCGCACTTCGGAACGCTCAGCCCCACGTGCTCCGCCAGCTTCGTTGCCACCAACTCATTCGCCAGCACTCGCAGATGCTGCGGGTTGTTCTGGAACTTCACCACCCACAGTGCGCCGTCCGAGCCCAGCATCAACTGGCTCTGCGCTCCGCCCCGCATTCGCTGCACCGCCTGTACCGCTGTGACTGCCAACTCTACGTGTCACCTCACCTGCCCACCATACTAGACACGTCAAGCCCGCATCTCTGCACGCACACTCAGCGCCAGTGCCATGGACATCACCAGGTCGTCATGCGCGCCGCCGGACGCTCCCATCTGCCCACGGTCTCCGCTCACAAACGTGCGACACTCGCCCAGCAAACGCCTGCTCATCACCGCATCGGCCCGCTCCTGCAGCCACGTATCCAGTCGCGCAATCATCTCCGGCTTCGACGCCATCGTCGTCAGCCACCCAGCCTCTCCACCCTGCCGATACAGCCTTGTATACCTCTCGGTCGACTCCAGGTACGCCAGCACGCCCGACCCGTGGTTGTTCCTCTCCACCGCCAGCAACGCTCCGTTGAACTCTCGCGCCAGCTCTGCCGAAACCCTCGCCAGTTCCGCCGGCCGCAGCCGTTCCTGTAGCTCCGCACACTGCATCCCGGTCACGCGATCCAGCACCTGCACCGCGCAGAAATCCCCATCGATGCCGCCCCCGGCCGTATCCACGGCCACCACATACTCGCGCCCCGCCCGCGGCCGCAGCCACACTCGCAGCGCGCCTCCACGCCGACTCTCTACCGGTCCAGGCACCCTCTCCAACCGCTCACAGATCGCCTCCATCTCGAAGCAGCAAGTTCCTGTTGCACGAAAGCAGCTCTCCGCATCCTCTGCAAACTCCTGCGTGCGCGTCCCGCGAAAGCTCCGCTCCAGCCCCCGCCGAAAGCCCACCTGCTCCGCGCTCAAGCCATGCCTCTCCATGAGGGACCGTTCTTCCTCACTCATCGCCGCCGCGTCCACGGCTTGTCCTACATACGTGCGCTCCATCCACCACGGCAGAAAGTGTTTCACCGCCGCGCCCGTTCGCCATTCGTCGTAGAACGCTCCGTACGCTCCGTTCGGCGTACTCTCCAGCACGCTCAAGCCGCCTGGAGCCAACGCCGCCCGCAGCCCAGCCAGCGTGGCCTCTGCATCGCCCGGCCACCTCGCCACCTCGCTTGCATGCAGCACCTGCACGCTCAACCCTCGTCCCGCGTTCGCCTCCGCCGCACTCGCCACGCGAAACTCGCTATCCATCTCTGCAAACACCATCTGAGAGCTGTTGCTCCGTCGCAACCGCAACGGCCCCTCGCGCAGATCTAGTGGCAAGCCATCCCACATCCGCCGCACAATACTGAACAACGCCTCCGACGCTTCGCGCGTATGCGCCACCTCGAGCACCATCGTCCCTGGAACTGTCATCGCCCGCAGGAGAGACGTCGCGGCGATCCACGTCGTCATGCCCATCTGCCTGGCCTTCAACACCACATTGTGTTGCCCACGCCTCAGCTCAAACGCTCTCTGCGCCTCGTTCGCGCGGAGAGCCACCGCACGCCCATGCCGGTCTCGAATCTGGAGCAGGAGCTCCGCCGCGCGCATCACCAGCAGGGGCTCACCATCCATCCTCTTTCCCACATCGAGCAGGCTGCCCAACTCCGTCCTCTTCTTCTTCCGCACACTCACTCCGCAAACACTGCGGGGCGACGTAGCCATCGCCACGCCGCCCTTTCCGCAACTCACCTTAGAAGCTGCCTGGTTTAGAAGCTGCTTAGTGCTGCACGCTTCCATGTATTCGTCGCCACGCACACATAGTGATAGTTCGCGTCATCGGCAAACTGTCCCGCCGTGCATGAGCTCGAAGAACTCGCAGGCGTCATCAGCGTCTCCTGATAGCTCGTACCCACCACGTTGCCCGTTTGGTCCACCTGGAACTGCTGACCCAGTCCGACCGACAAGCCGTACAGAGGGGCCGTCGTTCCGTTGGAGCCGATGTTCAACCCATACGGAAAGCTGCTGCGTGGACCGAAGTTCACATCCTGCGGTCCAAACATCATCGAGCCAAACGAGTAATACACCGCCACCAGGTTCGAGTCACCGCCCGACAGCACCGGCCCGACCACCGCTGTGCTTCCGCGAAGCTGAGTAAACGATGCCGCCCCCGGCGTCGTCGCGCCGATGGTCACGTTGTCCAGAGATCCGCTCGTCGCATGCACCGCAGCCACCGTCGGGTTCGGATACGTTCCCGAAAGGTCGCCTCCGGCATCGCCTGTGCCTCCACTACCGCCTGTCGGCACCGCCCACGTCCCATCCTCGCGCAAGTAGCGGGTAGCTCCTGCCGTTGCACCCGGATCAGGCACCGCACCTACGCTGTGCGAGCTCCCGCTCGGTCCAAACACCGGCAGCCGCGCTGCCGCGATCGTTCCGCTGTTGATCGCATCGGCACTCACGCCGCCATTGATTGTCGTTGCATTCAGCGTGCCAACGTTGATCGTGCCTGCCGTAAAGCCGCTCGGAGAAAACGCATACGCTGCGCCTCCCAGCGACCACGTCGCCGTGCGTGTCTGCGGAGCAAACTGCAGCGAATCGCTTCCCGGACCAACCACACTGTCCATCAGCATCAGGTAGTACGAAGAGTTCCACTTCCCACACCCATGCAGATTGCAATGCACTCGCATCGCAGCCAACTCGCCTGCATCGACTTCAACCGCAGACGTCCACGCTCCCCGGCCAAGAAACGCCGCCGAAGGAACATGGTGCGTTCCACCTTCGCCGTAATACACATTGCTCGGGTTACCATTCACAGCCGCAAAGCCGTTTGTGCCCGGCCCGACGTTACCGCTGTAGAGCAGCCCGTGAAAGCTCGTCCCATTTGCCTGCGGCAGAATGCGCTGCACCTGCTCATAGCTGGCATGAACGTCCTGCTGAAAGTAATGTGGCTCTTCCAGTGCATCGCCCGCCGCCCACGCCACCGTGTTGGCTGCCAGGTGAAACGTGCCATCCACTCGCTGGCTCGTGTGGTTCATCACGTCCAGAACCTCTGCCATCGGGTACAGCGCAAACGATCCCGTCAGCAGACTCAGCGATCCGCCGCTGCTGCTCGTGTCCGCTCCAGTGCTTGCAAACTGGAACGTCGTGGAAGACGTAGACGTCACCGGAAAGCTTCCATTGAAGCTTGGGTCGCTCACACCATCAATCGTCACCACCAGCGCGTTCAAATCCCATACCGCGGGTGAAGACGTTGTAACCGTCGCCACATTGCCCGATCGCGTTATCGATGCAATCGGCAACTGTACATTGGCATACGCCGTCGCCGTCGCCACACTGCCCGCACCCACAATGCCGACTCGTCCACCCATATAGAAGAGCTGCGTTGTGCTGATCGATCCAATCACCGGAAAGATCTGCTTGATGCTTCCCTACCGTATCGACCTTCTGCTCCAACCCATAGCCGCATAGCCCGCCTACGGCAATCGTCGCTCCAGTGTCGTGCGGCTTGTTCAGCGTCAACTGAATGTGTGTGCCATCGATCACGGTGTATGCCGCTGTCTCGAAGTTATCAATCTGAAACGGTGGCAGGTCCTGGTCCGCAACACAGGCAACACCACTTGCATTGGGCAGTGCGGCCGTGTTGGTGGCATAGCCGCTCGGCGCTCCACTGCTCATGATCGCAAGCGTTACCGTGCCCGGCGCCGCATCATTGGCCTGTGAATTGGCAACCTCTGCAGTTGCCAGAAACGTACTCACCGGAAAGCTGCTGCCGCTGAACGTCGCTACAAAGTGGCGCGTAAGATCACCGCCGATCAGCGTCCCCGTCGTGATCGACTTTGCTGCAGTCGTATCCATCAGGTATCGGCCATCGCCCTGCGTACTTCCGCCTGCCGTCACCGCAACCACAAGGTCTGTTGAGCCGCTAACGCATCCCGTGTCGCACGTTCCCTGAAAAAGCTGAGGATCTTCCTGCGTCAGATAGTCATACTGATGCGTGCCCTCATCGCTGCCATCGCGGAATCCTCCATCCGACGTCAGAATGCTCGAACGATCGATGCAATCACCCACGCTGTAGCACCCCGCCAGCGACGTGTAATTCACATGCTGGCCCTGCGTGTTGTAAATCCCTTCGCCATACTCCAGGCCATACGTCGACTTGAAGTAGGGAAGACTTGTGTATGACTGCGGGCTCAGGTTCGACCCTCCGCTCAACGCCCGCATCGTCTGCTGCAGCACCCCAGCCGTCACAGAGTTGTGCTGGCTCTGGTAATACTCCGGAGCCGTAATCGTAGAGGTCACCAGCCCTGTGCGACCCACAAGATAGGTCGAAGACGGTGACTTCGGATTCAGGGATGTATCGAACTCGCTGGCTCCGCGTTCATCTTTCACATGCGCCGACTGTGTCGCCGTGTCCGTGCTTGCCACCGCATTTTCGGGATAGGTTGGCTCCACGATCACCGTGCAACTCGAGTCCGTACACTCCGGAGAACTCAGCGCCGTCGTAATGCCGTCCGTGTTCTGCGAGGTCGCAAACTGCGAAGCATACAGCTCGCCGTTCAAACGGTTCGTCTGCAACTGCGTACTCTCCGGCTGCCCCACCACCTGCGTTCCACTCGGCAGCAATGCCACCTTGCCGGACAGCCCGCTCGTCAGCGCCGTCACATTCGTGTCGACATAGTTCTTGTCCGCTGCTTGCGTCGGCGTCGCCGGATCTCCCGGCAGCTCCAGCGGCCCCGTCATCGTATCGCCCGCCTTCAGCACATACGGCGACGAGTCCAGCGGATACGCCCCAATCTGCGCCTGTGCAATCGAGCTGTCCACATACTGCTTGCTCACCGTCTGCATCGCCACCGACGAAGGCAGCACCTGGTTGCGAACCCCCGCAAGCTTCGCCGCGCCGCCCCCAGGAACCGTCACCGGAATCACCCAGTACTCCCGGCTCACCGTCCCATCCGCCAGGTGATACACCGCCGTGTAGAAGCTCCCCATCGGCGTCGCACCAGCGTTCGGCGCCAACACCATCGAAAACGCGCCATTACTTCCCAGCACCGCCGTCTTGCTGCCAGCTGGCACGCTCACGCCGTTCGCCATCGTGAACGATCCCCACGTCACCACTACCGACCCCTGCGCTGGAGTCCCATCCGCGCGATACACCGTATCGTTCAGCGTGGTCGTCGCCACCTGCGCTTCTGCAGGCACAAAACATCCCATCGCCAGCAGCAGCACCGCCATCCCTCTCCACAAACTCTTCATCGTTCCTCCAAACTCGTTCCGTTCTTTTGGACTGGTTCCTGTTTCGCGGCCGCAATTTGCTACCATCGACCCCATGGAATCCAGCGCACTCCCGACCTCTCGCCGCACCGAAGACATCGCTCTCGACCTCCTCAAGTTCGTCGCTTCTCAAGCCAACCTCGGCCGCACCGCCTCCACGCCCACGCGTGGTTTCGCCCCCGCCGCGGAGACGAAGTCCGAGGACCCCGTCGATGCGTTGCTCGAGCTCTACGCTCGCTGCCGCGAAGCCGTCGAAAAATAGCTCGATCGCATCTCCGTAGATCTCTGTTGGCGGCCACCTCGCTGCCAAAACATCTGAGGCATCGTTCGCCCACGCGAACGATGCCTCTTTGCCTTCGCCCACTCACCGCCACGGCCGCAAACCACTACACTTGGAGGTGGAATGTCGCATCCTATTCGCACCGCCGTCATTGGAGCCGGGGCCTTCGGCCGTAACCACCTTCGCGTCTACCGTGAGCTGGAAGCCACGACCGGCGTTCAACTCGCCGCCGTCGTAGACGCCAGCCCCGAGACCCGTTCCGCGGCTTCCGCGCAGTACAACATCCCGGCCTTCGCCACCATCGACGATCTCCTCGCCTCCGGCCTCGAACTCCACGCCGCCAGCGTCTGCGTCCCCACCATTCATCACGCAGCGGTCGCGTCTCAGCTCCTCGTCGCGGGCCTCGACGTCCTCATCGAAAAGCCCTTCGCCGCCACACTCGCAGAGGCTGAGTCGGTCCTTGCCCTTGCAAAGCAGCACAACCGGATCGTGCAGATCGGCCACCTCGAACGCTTCAACCCCGCCGTCGCTGCCACCGTCGATCGCCTCAACCGGCCCATGTTCTTTGAGGCCCACCGCCTCAGCCTCTTTACCCCGCGCTCGCTCGACGTCGACGTCGTCCTCGACCTCATGATCCACGACCTCGACATCGTCCTCTCGCTCGCGCAATCCGAGGTGCTCGACGTCCGCGCCACAGGCATCCCCATCCTCTCCGCGAAGACCGACATCGCCAACGTCCGCGTCGAGTTCGCCTCCGGCGCCGTCGCCAACTTCACCGCCTCCCGCGTCTCCACCGAGCAGGTCCGCAAGCTGCGCCTCTTCCAGCCGCACCAGTACCTCTCGCTCGACTTCGCTCGTCAGGAGCTCCTCTCCATCGCTGTCGACCCAGCCCTGGCTGCACAGATCGCCGCTGGCTATCGCCCCCCGGCGACGGTCCCGGCCTCCCACCCCACCACCGGCTTCGACCTCCAGAAGCTCGACCTTCCCCGCGCCGAACCTCTGCGCCTTGAGCTCGAAGACTTCCTCCGCGCCGTCATCACCCGTCAGCCCCCGCGCGTCACCGGCGAAGCCGGCATGGCTGCCCTCGCCCTCGCTCTCCGCATCAATGAAGCCATCGCCGCCCACCACGAGCGCGCCGGCCTCCTGCCTTAGGGCTCGCCATCCTCTCCGCAACAAAAGGGGCTTGAGCCCCGGCCCAGCCCCAAATCCCTTCGCGAAACGTAGCGCCCTTCGCGCCCGTTGCGTCGAAGCTTTCTCTTTCCCCAGGCACTCCCTCAAAAAACGAAAGGCCAGGCATAAGCCTGGCCTTTCGTTTCCATCCGCGAACCTTACTTCATCTCCTGCACCGTAACTCCCGCAGGAATCGCCAGCTCAAACTGGTCATCGTCAAACGGTGCATTCACGGTCAGCTTCGTCACATCCACCTTCAGCGAATACTCATCGAGCGGCCGCTTCATCGTGATCGTCATCGGAAACTGCACACCGTTGAAGTCTTTGTAGTTCTCATAGAGCGCCGACGTCACCACACGCCCCTGGTTATCGTAGATGTCCTGTTGAAACGGCAGCATCGTAATGCGGCTGATGTGCAGCACGCGCGTTGTCTGCAGCACGTTCCCCGACTTCACCTTCGAAATCGTCAGATCGTAATCCGGCTCTTCAATCGCCACGCGCTTCTTGTCCGGCGAAGGCATAATCCGTGTCGACTCATTCAGACTCACAAACTCATTCGCCGCCACACCCGGCACCAGCAGGGAGTCGAGAAACACCCCTGGCCGTAGATTCTCCAGACCGTTCTTCGAAGGCGTCGTCACGGTATTGGAACCATGCATCCATACATCGCCGTGTCCAGCCGTCGCATGCACCAGCGTGAACGTCTTACCGTTCGAAACCATATCCAGCGCACGCGAACCGATCACAGGAAGCTGCATAATCACGCGCAGGTCTTCCGGCTTGCGGACGAAGATATACCCGCGGAAGGACGTATAGGTTGTAACCTGCCCCGTCTTACCGCCGCCCACCGTTGCGGTGATCAGCACGCCAGCGTTCAGCGTCTTGATCGCAGCATCGCGGTCCTGCACATCTTTTTCCAGGGCTTCCACGCTGGCCGAGTGATAAACGTCCGGCGCCATCGTCTTCTGCACCAGCTTCGTCGAGCGAAAGCAGCCTGAAGACACGCCAAGCATCGTCATCGCGAGCGCTACCGATACCGTGCTTTTTAAAGTCATCGTGTCGAAATCCAAGTATATCGACTCTGTAACATCCGCGTTCGATTCAAACTTTCGCCCGCCAGCTACGTTGGTTCATTCTCCAGCTCTTCCAGCAACTTCGCGGCCGAGCCTTTTTCCCGCCGTTCGCCCGGCATCTGTGCGACCTGCAACAACTCCGTCGCCAGCTTCACATGCTGACAGCTTCCATCGCGAGCCCCCCGCACCAGCCCATAGAGAATCCCCGGAAGATGCTCCGCCAGCGTCCGCCGCAGATAGCGCGCGCACTGCGCTGGCCGCAACGGCTTGCTGGGAAACTCAAACCCAAACTCCTCATCGCCTTTTTTCTCCTGCTTTACCTGATTGACCGCCATCCCCACCCCAAAATGCAAAAAGAGCGGCCGCCACCCAGGTGGCTCCGCTCTCGATTCCTTACTTTTCAAGAATACCAATCCGCTTAGAAAAACTACGCAAACTATTTCCAGCTTCTATCTCTATCTATTTCAGTAACTTGGCGGAGCCGCGTATCCTCAGCCCCCTTGACAGCATTTTCAACGCCCATCTCTTAAAACTCACTCCGTCAACGCCACCGCAAACCATCGCGCAGCCACAGCCCCCTCTGCGCTCTGCTTTCGCCTTTGGAGCTTTGCCCTCGGGGCAGAGGCGGGCTTCACCCCACCCTCTACCCCGCAGAGACAAAGAGGCTTCAGCCCCAACCCTACCCCCTACCCCCCTGTGGCTCCATCAGCTTCGCCGCCAACAGAATCCCCGTCAGCCGGTCCAGCGCCTGTCCATACTTCATCACCACCGCCCTCAGGCTCAGGCCCATCATCATCGCGGTTTCGCCATGCGTGTACTCCTGCAGAGCCACCCGCTTGATCACCTCCCGCTCCCCTTCGGTCAGCTTCCCCAGGCAGCGCTCCATGTCGAAGCAGAAGATCACGACATCTTCAAAGCTCTGCACCTTGTAGCTGGTCACCTTGCTGCGAAACAGCTCCCGGCCCAACATGCTCGGCACCCTGCCTGACTCCGTTGCCATACGCAGATAGCGCCGCAGCATCGCCTCCGTGTACTTCCGATAAAACGCCAGCTCCGGCTTCGGCCGGGGCTTCGGCGCAGCTGCTTCTTGTACCGGTTCGCAGCCCACCGCCCACATCCGCTGCACCACGCGTCCGGTCGAGCCTTCCCGAACACCTGCCACTACACGCTGCACCGGCTTCCGCGCCGTCACCGCTGCCGAATACACCAAAGCCAACCCGCTCACGTTCTTCTTCGATTCCTGCACCATCATCTGCTCCTCTGCTGTTTGTGCCTTTGTCTCTGCCGTCGCCGCTGTCATCCGTTCGGTCATCCACTCGCTCATCGCCCACCGCCTTCGCGCTCTGGCGTAGCGCCTCGCCGCACAACGTGTAACCCCGAACACCCGGCAGCCCACGTCCCGGAGCCCTTCCGGCGTCCTCGTCGGCTCCGCGACTGCGGTGCAGGGAACTCCTTCAGCCAATGCACGCAGCCCTGGCAGTAGCGCCGCACACCTTCCCCCATCGCAGGCCGCAACCAGAGCGCCCCACATCCCTCGCACACCTTCAACTCCACGATCTGCTTCCTGTCTTGCACACAAAAGTCGTTCATTCGTTCTCCAAAAGGCACAGCATCTCCCCGGCGAGCCTCGGGAATCAGCGGTCGGATGGGCTCGCTCAGTTCGTTGGGCAGACCGTCTTCTCTGACGGCCTGAAATTGTCGTTCAGTGCCTCGCTTCCCGTTCACCCGCGTTCGTCTTCGTTCGCCGGTTAGGAAGTCTGGTGTTTATAGCTGGGAGTACACACCCTGTCAATAAAATATTTTCAGACGTAACGATGTCAGCCAAAGTCAATGAATACAATAGTTTGCGATAAAATCCGGCAAATTGTATCAAGTTGTTTCGCTAAATGTTCGCTTGTTAATAATTTACGAGCGTGCTTGCACCGAAGAAGGTGCTTTGATCTTTCCGCCTGGGCTGGCGAACCGTACCGCGTCTAGCGGCCGGCCGCCGCCCGGTAGCTTGCCACGTTCCGCTCATGCTCTTCGAGCGTCTTCGAAAACACTGTATGCCCCGCCGCATCGGCGACAAAGTAGAGGGACTCGCTCTTCTCCGGCGACAGCGCCGCCTTCAGAGCCGCCACACCCGGGTTGCAGATCGGCCCCGGCGGCAGCCCCGCATGGGTGTACGTGTTGTACGTCGAGTCCGACTTCAACTCGCTCTGGTGAATCACCCCCGTCCACGTTCCGCGCAACTCGCTGGCATAGGCCACAGCCGGGTCCGTCTGCAGAGGCATTCCCAGCGCCAGCCGGTTCTCGAACACCCCGGCCACCGCCGCGCGCTCCTCCGGCACATGCACCTCGCGCTCCACCAGCGAAGCCATCGTCACCACCCGCGCCGCGCTCTGCGGCTCCAGGCCCAGCTTCGCCGCCTGCTGCCCAAACCGCTTCACCATGATCGAAATCATGTCCACGGCCGTCGCTCGGCGGCTGAACTTGTAGGTGTCGGGAAACAGGAAGCCCTCTACAGAAGGTGCCAGCGGGCTCCACTTCTTCACCAGTTCGGTGTGCTGCATCTCGGCCTGCAGAAAATCCTTCGCCGGAACCAGCCCCGCCGCTCCTACCGCCTGCGCCACCTGGAAGATGTCGTATCCCTCCGGAATCACCACGGTCAGGGTATAGACGTCGCCCTTGCGAATCCGGTCGTAGACCTCGGTCATTGCCACCGGATGGTCAAAGCGGTACTCGCCCGCTTTCAGGCTTCCACCCTTCCAGTGCTTCAGCGCGACAAACAGCAGGCCGCTCCGCACAACGCCAGCGGTCTGCAGCTTTTCGCCGATCTCCTCCGTCGTCGTCCCCGGAGCAATCTCCACAAACCGTTCATACGAAGGACCATACGGAAGCACAACGAGCCATCCGGCACCCGCCGTGCCTAGAAGTAACAGAACGAAAATCCACCCAAGCCAGCGCACATCCTGATCGTAAACTGCCAATCGGTCGCAACCAGAACCACATTCGGCACATCCCATCACCGTTCAATGCAGATTTTTGCCGTTCGCTGCATGATCCAAGACATCACCCATTCACAGGCTTAGGCTCAACGGTGGAATTGTCTCGGTCGCGCGGGACAGGAATCGCGCGATGTACTTCTCGGACCACGACGAAAGCGTTAGTCTGAGAACCTAGCTATTTTCAGGAGAATGCATACATGTCCAAGGTAACTAAGCTCGCAGAAAAGGGCGTAGTCCTCGCCGCGAAGGCCAGCTGGGCCGTTTTCGACAAGATCAACGCGATCAGCCCCAACAAGAGCTTCACCCCTAAGTGGTCTGATAAGCCTCTCCTGAAGAGCTACCAGAAGGAAAAGCCGCCCCTTGGCTGGCCCCGCACCACGGACTCGCTCTGCCCGCGCTGCGTGCCGGAGATCCGCCAGCAGATCCTCGATGGCAAGCTGCCGCACGAAGTCCTTCTGAATGAGAAGGTTGGTGAAATCAAGGCGCAGATCATCGAGCGTGACGGCCAGATCCTCATGGTTAAGGATTGCCCCATCCACGGTCACTTCGAAGACGTCATGTCTATCGATGCTCCGATGATGAAGCACCTCGAAGACGTCTTCCCGGGCCGCGACATCCGCGCCCACAACGATGAGAAGCTCCACAACCACGGCACGTCGACCGTTACCCACGGTCGCGGTTCGGTTCTCACCATCGATCTCACCAACCGTTGCAACATGATGTGCGATCCCTGCTTCATGGACGCCAACCAGGTCGGCTTTGTCCACGAACTCACGTGGGACGAGATCAAGACCATGCTCGACAATGCGATCACCATCAAGCCGCGTCGTCAGATGTCCGTGCAGTTCTCGGGCGGTGAGCCCACCCTGTCACCGTACTTCCTTGACGCTGTCTCTTACGCTCGTAAGGTCGGTTACAACTCGGTACAGGCTGCAACCAACGGCATTGAATTCGCGAAGTCGGCTGAGTTCGCACGCGCTGCGGCTGAAGCCGGTCTCCGTTACGCCTACCTCCAGTTCGACGGCATCGGCAACGCTGCCAACTCGCACCGTAAGGTTGGTAACTCGTTCGACGTAAAGCTGCAGGCGATCCACAACCTGCACGCTGCCGGTGTGGATATCGTTCCTGTCACCTGCATCATCAACGGCATCAACAACGAGCAGGTTGGCCGCATCATCGAGTTCGCTCTCGACAACCCGAAGAAGATCAACTTCCTCTCCTTCCAGCCGGTTTCCTTCACGGGCCGCGACGAAGCCGTCTCCGACGAGCGCCGCATGGCACAGCGTTACACGCTGTCGCATCTTGCACACGACGTTCGCTCGCAGACCGGCCTCGGCGAATCCACGCGCGACTGGTTCCCGATCTCGTTCATGTCCACCTTCTCTGACTGGGCCGATCTGGTTCACGGACCGGAGCACGAGTGGGGCCAGCTCTCCTGCGGTTGCCACCCGAACTGCGGTATCGGTATGGCGCTCATGATCGACAAGGAAACGAAGGAAGCCGTTCCCGTCACCGCGTTCCTCGACGCCGTGCAGCTTGCCAAGGACATTGCGAAGGTCAACGACGCATCGCGCGGCAAGCTCATGACGATCGTGGGTGCTGGTCTGGCCCTGATCCGCAACTACAACCCGTCGAAGGCCCCGAAGAACTTCAGCATCTTCGCCCTCCTCGAAAAGTTCGACAAGTGCTTCGGCGCGACCGGCCGCAACTACGGCAAGGTTACCGCTGACCGCACCATGGAAGACATCGAGAAGCGCCGCGGCGACCGTTGGAACTTCCTCTTCATCGCCGGCATGTGGTTCCAGGATCTCTTCAACTACGACTTCCGCCGCACCGAGCAGTGCATCATTCCGTACGCTACGCAGGAAGGCGAAATCTCCTTCTGCGCGTACAACACGGGTATCGGCTGGCGCAACATCATCGAGAAGATGCACATGACCGCTACGCTCACCAAGTGGTACGAAGAGCATGGCCGTCACGAGATCTTCGCCGGTGGTAAGAAGGTTTCGCTTGACCGTCAGGACAAGTACGACCTGAAGCTCAACGAGGCTCATGTCAACTCGGCAGCGAACGACACGTTCGAGAAGTCCGGCATTGCGAAGAATGCGCGCGAAGAAAAGATTCGCGCACGCGACGCAAAGATGAAGCAGGACGCCGAGAACGCTCGCATGTCGAAGCTTTACCGCAAGGAAATTCTCAAGGAGCAGGAGCAGCCTGGCTTCATCGCCCTCGGCGAGATCAAGGCAGCCCCCGCAATCAAGGCAGAAGAGAACGACCTCGTCTCCGGCGACTAGTTCCTCGCAAGCGACAACACAACGGCCACCCGCAAGGGTGGCCGTTGTCGTTTTGAGGGTTCCTGCAGGGGAGGGACCTCATAGGACATCTGCGGATATTAGTGGACACTAGCGTACGTCTAAGGCATCCTATAAACATACGGCCGACTCCAATGCGCGCAAGCGTACGTGTCGGCCTTCTTATTGCTGAGCACAATATTGAGCATTCCTTACATCAAGACCTATCTCTCGGTTGCCGAGCAAGTTGAACTGCTTCGTTCAAGAGGGATGTTCATCTCAGATACCGTGAAAGCTGCTTCTTGCCTGCATCGCGTCGGCTATTACCGCCTAAGTGGCTACGCTTATCCATTTCGCCATCGTGAAATCATTACGGACTTAGACGGCAAGAGCACCGAGAAGCTATTCGAGAGCTTTCGGCCTGGCACAGACTTTTCTACCGTGATGGATCTATACGTCTTCGATAAAAAGCTTCGTCTGCTCTTCCTCGATGCGATTGAACGTATTGAAGTGGCACTGCGTGTTGAAGTCGCTTTGCATCTAGGCCGGTATGGCGCTCTTTCTTACCGGGAACCAACAATCTTCAATCCTTTCTTTCACACTAAGACCACGGATAACAAGGAGACGCAACATCAGAAATGGTTGCGGAAGATTGATGAAGCATTCGACCACTCAAGAGAAGAGTTCGCAAATCATTACCGCTCAAAGTATTCGACTCCGCTTCCCATCTGGATGTCGATTGAAGTCTGGGATTTTGGGTGCCTAGCGATGGTTCTGAACGGCATGAAAGACGCCGATCTCAACGAACTCTCAAAGCTTTATGAACTTCCGAAACGTCGCTATCTTACGTCGTGGGCACAAAGCATGAACTTCGTCCGAAATGTGTGTGCGCATCACGGTCGACTTTGGAACCGTCCAATAGTGCAACAGCCAGCTCTCCCAGTGCATGAGGATCTCGCACTCTTACAGCATGTAAAGAATGACGAACTCGCGGAGCGTCGGCTTTATGCGGTAGCTGCCGCGATCCAATACTTTATGCGTATCGTTCACCCTGGTAGCTCTTGGAGCGATAGGCTCGCCGCCCACCTCGGCACTCTTCCAGAGTCAATGCATCTATCAACTCGCCACATGGGATTTCCTGAAAAATGGGAGCAGCTTCCGCTCTGGGCCGCGTAGGTCTATGCGCTCTACGCAAGTCTCTTCCAGCTCGCCGGGCTTACGCCTACCTTCTGCCGGAACGCCCGTACAAAGTTCACATCGGAGCTAAACCCAACCTCAGCAGCAATCTCCTTCACCGACATTCCACCCATTCGCAGCAACCGCTTCGCGCGTTCGAGCTTCTGCTCCAGCACATACTGATACGGCGTCTGCCCGGTACTCGCGCGGAACTTATGCGACAGATGCGATTCGCTCATCTGTAACTCCGTTGCCACCTCTGCCAGCCGCACATCACGATGCAGATTGTCGGTCATAAACTCCAGCGCACGCCGCAGCTTCTCCTGCGGGAGTCTGCCTTCAAACCCGCGTAAGCGGCCGTCGAACGAGCCATACCCACGCACCAACGCCTGTACCAGCCTGGTCTCAAGCTGATCGACATACAGCCCACCGAGCGGAAAACCATCGGCAGCCTCGCGCTGCATCTGCTGCATCAGCCGCGCGAGCCCCGCATCGCGTAGCGCCCACCGATTCGCGAAGTCCACACCGCTCTTCAGCCCAGCTTCCTCCGCCACGCGCTCCAGCAGATCAGCCTTCACGGAAACCACCAGCCGTGAAGAAGTGTCTGTCCAGCGCAGTCGATCACGCGTCCCCGGGGCCAGCAGAATCATCGACCCCGGTGCCGTAGTCTCCACGCGATTGCGCCCGTCATTCCACCACTCCATCTCCGGAGTGCCGGCAAGCTGCAGGTGCAGACAAAGCTCATTGTGCTGATGCTCAGGAATCTCAATCGAGCCAACATCGTGCCGCTCCATCAGCACGCCACGCCACAGCGGCGGAGCCGCCGCCCCACGCGCAGCACCCGGCAGCAACGGGACAAAGCGGTCCTGTTGCCAAACCTGAATCCGTTGCTGCGTCTGTATCGCCAACCCGATGCCCCCTCTACGTAATAGATGCCGTGACTTTATCGCAGGAATTGCATATTCCGCTCTCTCCCCTGCGCGACTCTAATCACACGAGGTACAAGCACATGCGCAGCATCTCTCAACTCGTCAGCGAAGGCTTCATCTGGGGCGTCGGCATCACCCGCCCGCGTCACGGCCGCGAACGCAGCGCCGCCTTCTTCATCACCGGCGTCCTCGCCGCAACCATCGCCTTTGTTGCCAGCATGTTCTTCGTGTTGAAGGGCGTTATCTACTAGCGGTCTACGTCGTCGGCCAGTCCTTGCGGGCAATGTGGAACACATCGCGTGTCGTAGCATAGCCACCTGCGCCGTGCATACGTCCCACCAGCCGCAGCTTCGCCGGGTCGACGTACAACCGCTCCAGGTTCTCGAACGCCTCTGTCCACACGTGCGCGTAGACGACGTTTGCGAGTAGTAGTGTGCTCTTGCCACCAAAGTTCATCGTCTGCAGCAGCGTGCACTCCAGCGCCGCAGGGGAGTCCTGCAGCCGTGGCACATTCACCACCGTCGGGGCCGCAATCTTCAACCCCGCCGCAGCCACTTCATCCACACCTCGCGGAGCGTTGGAGGCGGTGAGGTTCATTTCCTCGGCCAACTCCTCCGGCACCATGTTCACCACGAACTCGCCCGTCGCTAAAATGTTCGCCAGCGTGTCCTTCTGGTCGCGGTCAGGAGCATTCGAGAAGCTCACCGCCACCAACGGCGGATCCGACGACACGATGTTGAAGAACGAGAACGGCGCAGCATTCAACACGCCCTGCTTATCGTGCGAGGTGATCCACGCTATCGGTCGCGGAAGGATGATCGACGCCAGCAGCTTATAGCTGTCGCCGCGCGTCATATTGGCAATATCGAAGTGAGAGAAGGTATCTGCAGTAGGCATCGTGAATAGCTCGACCCTCAGCCTAGCAGAGTACCGGAACGGGGTATTTCGTCACCCGACTGTTTGCTGCGAAGATAGCCATGGCCCCAAGCCAAACATTCGCTCGCGGAGACTCCATGCCGAAGTTTCGTCCTGTCCTGACGGTTGTCCTTCTTGCCCTCTTCTCGTTTGCTGCCAGCCACGCCTTCGCGCAAACGCCCATCAGTATCTACGTCCAGGCAGGCACCGGCGGCTTTGCAGCTAACGGCGCGGGTGACTCCGCCACAGATATCGCTGCGAACCTGCAAAAGAAGCGCGGCTTCCAGATCGTGGACAGCCCGGCCAATGCAGACGTGATCCTGCGCGTCGACTCCCGCAACACCCGGCAGGAAGCGTACAGCATCACCACAAACGCCAATGAGAGCAAAGACGGCAAGAGCGCCACAGCCACCACCACGCAGAACAAGAAGACCATCCTAGAAGTCCACGCCACCATCGTCGCCGGTGACTTCCAGCTTCCTCTCCTCGGCGCCTCCACCTTCTCCTGGCGCTTGTCTGCGGGCGACATCACCTCGCAGCTAGAGCATTGGACCAAAGAGAACTACGCAAAGCTCGTCGAGAAGCGTATAGAGCGCGAAAAGAGCCGCCCCTCTCCAGCCGTCGCACAGGCTGCCCTCGCTGAGCCTGCCATGAACGCTGACATCGCCCCCGGCATGACCGAAGCCCAGGTACTCCGCACCCTCGGTCCCGCCGACAAAAAATTCAGCTTCGGCCCCAAGTCACTCTGGACCTACCGCGGCCTGCAGGTCATCTTCGAAAACGGCAAAGTTTCGGACGTAAAGTTCTAGAAGTTCTCAGTAGGAAGTAGGAATGGGAGCAGGAGCCACAGGCCTCTGCTCCCATTCTTTGTTCTTTACTCCGCACACCTTGTTGCTTTGTCATCCCGAGCGAAGCCGAGGGACCCGCTTGTCGCTCACTGCGCCCCTGACCTCAAGCTCAGCCTCATCCTTTGCGGACTTCGCTCTTAAACTTTGCGCACGTTGCGTTAAGGCCTTCTCTCCCTCCACCACGTCAGGCACGCTTGCCCTTGAAAGGGATGTTTGCCTTTCAGAGCAGAGGCGGGCTTCAACCCCGGCCCCCCGCCAAACATCAAGGCACAAACATCTTGTAGAGCATCACGACCACCAGCGTACCCACCGCTGCCAGAATCAACCCGCTCATCCGCCGCTTGTACACAAACCAGATCAGCACCAGTCCGGTCAGCGACACCAGCACCAGCAGCACGGCGGACACATCGATCACCGCAGCCCATACCTTGCCCGCATCGCGGCCCTTGTGCAGATCATTCATCACCGCGACGAAGCCCGACTTCACCACCGTCAGGTCGTACTTCCCTGTCTCGCGATCCACAAACGCATCGGCCGTATAGCCTGGCGCTTTGAACGACACCGACACCTGCGAGTCGTCCACGCGGAAGTCCGAAACCGCTCCCGTCACATGGTCATGCGCGCGCAGATACTCCACGATGCCCAGTTTGTCGGCACCATCCGCATCGTTGGTATGCAGCATCTTCGCTGCGATCGCACCATGCGCTTCAATCGTCCGCGACTGCTTCGCAAACCAGTCAGGATGGTTCAGCGTGAGCCCTGTCGCGGAGAAAAACAGCACCACGGCGAAGCTCACCATGCTTAGGTAGATGTGCAGCCAACGCGCGGAAACCGCCGTTGCCTTGCGCACTCGTACGCGCATCGGCACCGGCGGTTTCGTGTTGGGTTTTGGGCTAGTGTTTGCGGTAGTCAAGCGTTACCGCTCCCAGTTCCTTGCCGCCTGCAATCGACATCTGCGCGGTCTTGCCGTTGAACTCAATCTCACGACGCTGAATCTCGTAGCCGCCATGCTCGCGCGAAACCTCCACGCAGATCGTGTACTTGCCAGCCTTCACCAGCTTGCCTTCGTTGTCCTTGCCATCCCACTTCAGCGAGTACTTGCCAGCAGGCCGCGTCGCCGACGAAATTGTCTTCGACACATCCGTACCCTCTGCCAGGTTGCGGATTTGATCATCGCGATACCACTGCTTCAGATCAGGAATCCAGCGCGGATTCTGCACCCACAACGCAATCGTGCGCAAAGGGAAGTGGTCCGCATCTTCCACCCACACCGCAACATACGGGCGGCGGTAGCGAGCATCTTCAATGCGCGGCAGCTCCAGGTTGATCGTCAGCTCAAACGAGGGATTCCACGCACCAGCCACAGCGGCTTTCGCGGGAGCATACGGCGCGCTGTAAGCCACCGGCTTCACTGCCGCCTGCTCATACGCTGCCCATCCTGCGCTACGCACCTGCGAACCATCGGCCATCACCAGCATGTACGCCGCATCGCCGCTCTTCGCCGCCAACGTCGCGCTCTCTTCCGGCGACAAGACCGACATCGCCGTCGCCAGCGCACCAGCCGTCTCCGCATCGCGAGCGATCACCGTCGAGCTCAACACATGCCCCGTCGGCATCGCCGTCCGCGGGTCCAGAATGTGTGACATCTCCGCAGCCACCTCGCGGCGGTACGATCCGCTCGTCGCCACGGCACGATCCTGCACGTTTACTTCTGCCAGGGCCGAATCGTTCTCCGCATCGGCTGCCGGATTGGCAATCGCCACCCGCTCGCTCATCGCGCCGCGTACAACAACATCACCACCCACGTTCAACACCACGCCATGCGCACCCGCAGCCATCGCTGCATCGGCTGCCTTGGTCGTGATCGCTGACTTTGCAAACGTCGCAAACGCCAGCGGAACATCGCTCAAACGCGTCGCCGTGCCGTTCGCTGCATCCAGAGTCCAGTGCGGCTGCTGCATCGCTTCTACGGTGGTGCGAATCTCTGCAGCCGTCGGTTTGCGGCCTTCTGCTGCCGTGCGCTTCCAGAGCTGCGCCGCAGCTTCTGCTGAAGCATCCAGAGCGCCGTTGCTCTTCTCGCGCCACGCATCGAAGCTCGCCAGCATCGCAAACAGCTCCGGCGAAACCTTCACCGGCTCAAACCGCGTCCGCTCCCACTGCGACAGCTCGCTGTCCTTGCGCCACGAGCTCAACCGCGCTTCTTCGCCATCGAACACCTGCAGCGCCGCTGCTTCCGCGCGCTGCGCTTCGGCGTAGTTCGTCGCACGCACACGCACATCCAACGAAGTCCCCAGCACGTTCTCGTGCGCAAAGCTCCACGAGCTTGCATGAGCATCCGCTGCTGTATTCGCCGCGGCCTGCGCAAACGCCGGAGTATGTACCGCCACCATCGCCAGCGGAAGCATCAACGCCGCCGCTCCCTTACGCTTCATCGTCCAGGCCATTAGTGCTTCTCCTCGCCACCGTCTTTGTGCTGCCCACCTTCACCACCACCCGGCCGGCCAAAGCCGCCCGCAGGCATCGATGCGAAGTACACCTTCAGCTCTTCCAGATCGGCAAAGCCATCGCTGTTCGTGTCGATCTTCTCAAACTGCGCCTGCATCCGCTCCGGCATCTCTGCCTTACTCAGCTTGCCATCCTGGTTCGTGTCCCACTCTTCCAGCATGTGCTTGGCACGCTCTTCGGAGGTCATCTGCCGCGGCTTCATCTCGTCGGGAGTGATCTCGCCATCGCCGTTCTTGTCCAGTGCCAGCAACGCCTTCGGCGCGGCAGCAATCTCGTCGGCTTCGATTACGCCATCGTGATTCGCATCCAGCGTGTTCAGCAGCGGGTCCATGCGGAACATGCCCTCCGCCTTGCCTGGCTCAGACTGGCGTCCGGTCGGCATACCCTGCTTGCGGGCCATCGCGCGAATCTCATCCGGCGTCAGCTTGCCGTCCTTGTTCGTGTCCGCGCGCTCAAACAGGCTCTGCATACGCGCCGGCAGCTCATCCGGAGTCAACACACCGTCGCCGTTCTTATCGAACGCCATCAACTGCTTCACCAGGTCCTCGGCAGACGCCCCGGCGTTCTCCGGGCGAGAGCTCAACTCATCGCTCGTAATCTGTCCATCGCCGTTCGTATCCAGCGTCAGCAGGCTCTTGCTCGAAGCCGCAATCTCAGTGGCAGAAAGCTTGCCGTCACCATCGGTATCCATGGCCTTCAGCACCAGTCGCGGCCGATTCCCCGGGCCTTGTGCCGCCGCAAACTGCGCCGCTCCCATAACGGCCATCGCCGCCAGCAAACCTACTGTTCCCGCACGCTTCACTTCGTTCTCCTGCCCCGACTTTCATATCGGACTACTTTTGTCCTAGTTATATCTTCAATCAGGCATTCAGGGCAACGCTTTTGTTCGCATAAGATCATCGGCATGGCTGCCCGTATGGAAAAAATCGACGCCTACATCGCCAAAGCCCAGCCCTTCGCGCAACCCATCCTCACCTACCTCCGCGAAGCCGTTCACAAAGCTGTGCCTGACGTCGAAGAAGCCATCAAGTGGTCCATGCCCTTCTTCGTCTACAAGGGCATCATCCTCGCGAACATGGCTGGCTTCAAACACCACGTCAACTTCGGCCTCTGGGACGGCATGGCTCCCACCGCTCCCGGCGCCGACGGCTCCATCCGCAGCTTTGACAAGCTCACCAGCCTCAAAGACCTGCCCTCAGCCCGCGATCTCAAGCAGACGCTCGTTAGCGCCGCGCATCGCATCGACACCGGCGAGCGCACAAAGAGCATCGTTCGCCACGAAAAGGCTGGCACCAGACGCCCCGAGGTCGAGCTCCCTGCCGCTCTCTCCGCAGCGCTCAAGAAGAACAAGGAAGCTGCGGTCAACTTCAAAGCCTTCAGCCCATCCTGCCGCCGCGAGTACTGCGAGTGGATCACCGATGCCAAGCGCGAGGAGACCCGCGACAAGCGCCTCCAGCAGGCAATCGAGTGGATCGCCGAAGGCAAACACCGTAACTGGAAGTACGAGACCGCGGGGAAGAAGTAAGCTCGTAAGGAGCATGACTCGGCTTCGCCGCACACCTGACGCGTCTCTCCCGGACTCCTCCGCAGACAACGCTCCCCTCGTGCCGTTTGATCCGGCTGCCTTCTCGCGCCGTCTTTTCCTCTGGTATCGCGACAACGCGCGCGTCCTACCCTGGCGCAACATCGATAGTCCCTATGGAACGTGGCTCTCCGAGATCATGCTCCAGCAGACCCGCGTCGCCACCGTCATCGAGCGTTACGGCGAGTTCCTGGAGCGTTTCCCCACCATCGCCGCCCTCGCTGAAGCGCAGGAGCCCGAGGTTCTTGCCCTCTGGAGCGGCCTCGGCTACTACCGTCGCGCCCGCATGCTGCATCGCGGAGCCCAGTTCGTCATGCGCGAGTTCAACGGCAAGCTCCCCCGCGACTCCCGCACCCTGCGCTCACTTCCCGGCGTCGGCGACTACACCGCCGCAGCCATCGCCAGCATCGCCTTCCGCGAACAGATCGCCGTCGTCGACGGCAACGTCGAGCGTGTCCTCTTCCGCATCCTCGGCCAGCCGGAGGACCGCTCCAGCGCCGCCCGCACCCGCCTCTCCCGTATCGCGCAATCGCTCGTCCCGCCGCCGCTCACGCCCCGCGCCCGTGCGAATCCTCCTGGTGACCACAACCAGGCCATGATGGAGCTTGGAGCCACCGTCTGCACGCCCCGCGCCCCGCTCTGCCTGCACTGCCCCGTCGTCGACTTCTGCATCACTCGCGGCGAGCACCACACCGTGCCGCGCGACAAGCAGCGGAGCCGCACCGTCGCCCATCTGCTCGCTCTGCGCAAGCGCGGCACAGGCACCGAGGTCCTCCTGGAACGCCGTCCTGACACCGCCAGCCTCATGCCCGGTATGACCGAGCTGCCTCCGCTCCCGCTCGAAGCCGTCGCCGACCGCGAACCCGTCCTCCGCCTCCGCCACGCCATCACGAACACCAACTACTACGTCGAGCTTTACGCCGAGTCTGCTCCCGGCGTCCCGCCCTACCTTGACCCCGATAACCCTGCGATTCTCGAAGAAGGTCTCGTCGTCGCGGACCCGGAAGACACCCCGCACGACACGTATCTGCAGCAATCCATCCCTGCCAGCGAGGCCAACCTGTTCTGGGTCGCCACCTCCACGCTTCCTATGCAGCCGCTCACGGGCCTGGCCCGCAAGGCCCTGCAGCGCATGGGCGTGATGCGCATCCCCCGCCCCAAAATCGCCCACCGCACCCCCACGCCTTTGGCGTAGAGCCAGGCGTCTCACCACCCGCCGCTGTTTTGTCTGCCCACTCCCTACTCCCTACCCCCTGCTCCTCCCGCCCTATACTTTCCACAAGATGAAAATTCTCCGCTCTCTTGCCGCTTCCGTCGCGCTCGTGTCTTCTGCGCTCGCCTTTGCGCAAACCCCCATCGCCCGCGCTGAGAAAACCATCTCCCCCGACCGCATCCGCGAGTACGACAAGTTCCTCGCCAGCGATCTTCTGGAAGGCCGTTACCCCGGCCTCCGCGGCGGACAGCTTGCAGCCGAGTACATCGCCTCGCAGTTCGCCCTCTACGGCCTCAAGCCCGCCGGCGACAACGGCACCTACATGCAGCAGGTCAACTTCGTCGGCATGAAGGCCGTTCCCTCGGCCACGCACTTCACCTTCGAGCCCGCCAAGGGCGCGGCGCTCCCCCTCACCTTCGGTAAGGACTTCGTCGTCTCCAACGAAACCCTCACGCCCTCCGTCTCCTTCGACGCCCCCATCGTCTTCGTCGGTTTCGGGGCCACCGCGCCCGAGTACAACTGGGACGACTACGCAGGCGTCGACGTGAAGGGCAAAATCATCCTCTGCATCGTCGGCGACCCACCCTCCACCAATCCCAAGTTCTTCGGTGGCGACGCGCTCACCTACTACGGCCGCTGGACTTACAAGTTCGAGCAGGCCGCGCGCAAAGGCGCCATCGGTGCGCTCATCATCCACCGCACCGACTACGCCAGCTACGGCTGGGATGTCGTCCGCAACTCCAACGCCGGGGAAAAGACCTACCTCCGCGACGACGCCAACCCACGCCTGAAGGCCGCCAGCTGGATCCAGCTTGAAGTCGCCCGCAAGCTCTTCGCCATGAGCGGTCTCAACCTCGACGAGCAGATGGCCGCCGCCTCCAAACCCGGCTTCAAGGCTTTCGAACTCCCCGTCCACCTGAAGGCCACGGTCGAAAGCACCGTCCGCCGCTTCCAGAGCCCCAACATCGTCGGCATCCTGCCCGGTGCAAACGTCGCCGCGCACAAGCCCGATCAGGCCGTCCTCTACACCGCGCACTACGACCACCTCGGCATCCACCCCGACCAGCCCGGCGACAACATCTACAACGGAGCCGCAGACAACGGCACCGGCGTAGCCATGCTGCTTGAGTCTGCGTACGCGTGGTCTCAGTTTGCGAAACAGCCCGGCGTCACGCTGCCTCACTCCGTCATCTTCTCGTCGGTCACCGCAGAGGAGCAGGGCCTGCTCGGCTCCGAGTACCTCGGCCAGCACCCGCCCATCCCCGCCGACCAGATCGCCCTCGACATCAACTACGACATGCTCCTGCCCATTGGTATGCAGAAGGAGATCAACGTCAACGGCGCGCAGCGCACCACCTTCTTCCCGCAGGTGGAGGCCACAGCCAAGCGCTTCGGCCTCGCCATCGTGCCAGACCCGCGCCCGTCCGCTGGCAGCTACTACCGCTCCGACCACTTCTCGCTCTCGCGCGTCGGCATCCCCGCCTTCTCGGTCGACTCCGGCACTCTCTACGAAGGCCACGACCGTGCCTGGGGCATCGCGCAGGAGAAGGACTACAACGACAACCGTTACCACAACTTCTCTGACAACTTCGACCCCACCTGGGACTTCCGCGGCGACGCCAACCTGGCCCGCTTCGGCATGGACCTCGGCTGGCAGGTCATCCACGCCCCGCACTCGGTCGAATGGAAGCACGGCGACGAGTTCGAACCCGCCCGCCTCGCCAGCCAGAAGAAGTAACCCTCAGCGAAAACAGAACAAACAACAGACAAGAAACAGCGGGGCGTGGAGATCATCTCCACGCCCCCTGTCTTACCTTTGCCTTACGCACGCCCCACGCCCGCCTCCTGCTGTCTCTGCATTCTCTCCGTGCCCTTCTCCGCGCCCTCTGCGTTCCCGCCTTTGAAGTACTTCGCCTTCAGACCAACCGCAATAGCCCAAACAAAAAGGAGGGCATCAGCCCTCCCTCCGTGCCCTTCTGTGCTTCTCCGAGTCCTCCGTGTTCGCTGTTCCCGACCACATCTACGCCCTAAACCCAACCCCTGCTTCACCGCCCAGCCACCACCGCAGCCGCGCTCTCATTCCCATGCTTATCCACGGCCGTCACGCGCCACACATACGCCACACCGTCCTTCGCCGTCGCATCATGAAACGCGGGCATCGTCACTGGAGCCGCATTCAGCTTCGCGCTCACCCCACCCGGTTCCTGCCGATAGACGTTGTACCCGGCCAGACCGTTGTCCTCCACAGGCTCCCATACCAAATCCACAGCCCACCCACCATCATCTGTGCGAAACCCTGCCGCCGTCGCATCGGTCGGGGCCAGCGGAGGATACACGTCCCGCAGCGTAAAAGGCACCGCCGCAGAATCCATGCTTCGCATCGCCAGCTTCCTCGCCCCGATCTCTGCTTCCTTCTCGCGATGCGCAACATACTCATACGCCACGCCTTCGACCGCGCCGGTATCTAAAAGCACCCCGGGATCGCCGCCATTCTCCGGCTTCAGCACCACAGGCTCCTTCGCTCCCACAGCCTTTCGCTCTACGACCACTGCGCCGCCCTGAGCCACCTTTTGCCAGCGCAACAACGCACCCAGCCGCGAACCCTGCACCGCAAATCCGGCCACCTGCGCGGAGCCAATGCCACCCGCCACAAACGCCGCGTCGGACTCTCCCGCACCTTTTCCGCGTCCGTTCAGCAACTCCACGCGATACCCCAGCAGCCGGTTCGGCCCCGTCGCCAGCGTCACCGGCAACGCGTCGTGAACCACCGCCACCGTCCCCGGAGCGACCTCGCTGGTCAGCGCAGGCAATGCCATGCATCCGCCGTGCTCCACCTCGCGGCACACCTTTGCCTTCAACGACTTGTCCTTGATCGTCACGCCATCGGTTGTGCGCTCGCTCACCGTAAATTGGAGCTTCACGACGTCCCCTTCGCGGGTCGCGGAAAGCTTGTGTGCCGTTGCAGGCAGCTTCAGCGACGGGGCCTTCGGCGGCCCGGGGCTCGCACATCCGATGGCGGCCAAACCAGCCGCGGCTAGCGCTACAAAACTCTTCCGCCCGTGTCTACGTGGTTGCATCGCCTCTGAGCCTAGCATCGCTCGATACTCCGAGGGCACTGCGGAATCCGATCGGGCAAGCATCTTTTTCAGTCAAACTGCCGTCCGAATTGACATACAGACCGAGCAGGAACCAAGCAAACATCCACATGAAGTTAGGGCCAGAGGAAAATCAAGTGAGTACCCAGATCAATGCCGCTCTGCCGATAGCATCCCCCAAGCCCCACCTCCTGCAGCGTGTCCCGTCCGCTGCCACGGCAAAGCAGGGCAGCTCCGCCGCCGCGGAAGAGCTCCCCGCCGCTTCTTCCAGCGTCACGCCGGAAGCCGCCGAAGCTTTCATCGAAAATAAGCGTATCGGCGAGCGCATCAAGTTCCTCCGCCAGCGTAAGAGCATGGGACTGGTCGAACTCGGCCGGCACACAGGCCTCTCCGCCAGCTTCCTCTCTCAGCTTGAAACCGGCCGCGTCGTTCCCACGCTGCGCAATCTCGCACGCATCGCGATGGTCTTCTCGAAGGATCTCAGCTTCTTCTTTGAGCCCGAGCGCCCCGAACTCTTCCGCATTGTCCGCGCCGCAGACCGCCAGCGCCAGCCGCAGACCGGCGCAGAAGAGCCTGCCTACTTCTTCGAAAGCCTCGGCCACATTCCCGGCGACAACACCATCGCGCCCTACGTTGCAGAGTTTCTGCCGCAGGACAACGACCGCCCTGTTCGCGAGCACCAGCATGCCGGCTCTGAGTTCGTCTTCATCTTTGGTGGATCGCTCAACATCGTCCACGGCAACCGCAGCGAGGTCGTCGAAGAAGGCGATGCGGTCTACTTCAACGCCTCCGCCGCGCACTGCTACCGCGCCGTCGGCCACGAACCCTGCGAAGCCCTCATCATCACCATGCCGGAGTCACTGCGCACCCTCTCCACAGGGTTACGCGTGCCAATCACCGCGAGCCCCTCGAAGGTAGCCCGCGGCTCGGCGGCCTAAGCCGCGGGAGCCACACAAGCTACCCGAGAAACATCTTTTCGACATCCAGCCAGTCGTTCACGCGCCGAAAGCCTTCTACATAAAGGTTTGTCGGCGACGTGTACAAAATCCCTTCGCCCTGGAACCGCCGCAACTGCCGCGGATTATCGTCAATCAGATAATCCCCGCGCAGGATTCCCTTGTCGCCGCAGAACACAATGTGCGAGTTCGGGATAAACGGAAAGTGTTCTTTCAGCCAGCGGAACTTCGCATTGAAGCTTGTCGGCACCTCCATCGCCGCTGTGGCGATGAAGATCTCGTAGCGTGACTGCAGTCGTTCCAGCACGCGCGCAGCTTCCGGCATCACATCCAGCACGGCAAAAAAGTCATCGCTCAGCAGGTGGTCCTGCAGCGCGGGCACCCGTTCCTCGGGAACGGTATCCCAAAGCCAACGCCCCTGCAGGTCTGTGCGCTTCAGCTCCTCGCTGAAGTCCCGGTTGTATCGAACTAGTTGTTCTGCCAGCGCATCGGCGATTACCTCGTCCATGTCTACACAGATGATCTTGCGGCCGGTATTGTTCGCGTTGCTGCTCATGCCTTCACGTCCAGTGTAAGCGCCCGACGCAGCCGGTCGCCAGCCGGCCAAGCACCGGGCCGATCGTTCCTCAGGTCCCAGAACAGAATTCGCCCGCAGCTTTCGCAGGTCATAATCTCGTTCGCATGCTCGCGCCCGGTCAACTCATTCCAGCGCTGCGGCCTCACCTTCATCCGGCACGCCGAGCACTGCTCGTTCACTCCCTCGGCCAGCCCTGTGCCACGCGACTTCGCCAGCCGGTCAAACATCGCCAGCACATCTTCGCTGATCCCCGCACGCACCGCGACCTGTTCCGCGCCGCGAACCACCAGCGCCTCATCCGCATCTTCCTTGCCCTGCGCCGCGATCTGCCGTTTCACCAACAGCGCTTCCTGGGCCTTCGCCAGGGTCTCGGTTGCCCGCGCCAACTCCGCTTCGGCCACCTCGCTGCGCTCCATCGAGGCCAGTTCCTCGTCCTCCAGCCGTGCGATCGCGTCTCCGGCAAACCCCATCTCGTGCTCCAGCGCCGTCGCCTGCTGCGTGCTGGTCGCAGAGTCCATCTGCTTCTTCAACCGCCCCAGCTTGGCGCGGTTCTGCTCCGCATCCGCCCCGGACTTCTTCCGGAGAGCCTCTTCTGCCAACAGCGTAGTTTGCACCGTCTTCAGTGCAGCTTCTGCCTTGGCAAGCTCCTTCTCTGCAGCGGCCACAATGCCCGGAAGCCGCGTCAATTCAGCACGCAAGCTCGTTATCTCCAGAGCAATCGCCTGCAGCGTCACCAGTTGTTCCAGGTCCTGATTCATCGTCCCTCGATCCGAGTTGAAGCCTAGCACGTCAGAAATATCGCAACTTTCTGCAATTTTTTCGCCGTTCGCACATCTTTAGAATCAACAGAACACATTTATGGCCACTGCTGCTCTCGCTCAACCCGTTGCTGTCCCCTGGCGTCCACGTATTAATCCGTGGATCGTTGCCATGACCGTCACTCTCGCGACCTTCATGGAAGTGCTCGACAGCTCCATCGCGAACGTCGCGCTGCCGCACATCGCGGGCGGCCTCGGCGCCACGCAGGATGAGGCTACGTGGGTACTCACGGCCTATCTTGTCGCCAACGCCGTCATCCTGCCCGCAGGCGCTTACATGACGACGTTCATCGGGCGCAAGAAGTTCTACATGATCTGCGTGGCGCTCTTCGGCATCTCGTCGGCGCTCTGCGGCCTCGCGCCCACGCTGCCTCTGCTCGTCTTCTTCCGAATCCTCCAGGGCATCGGTGGCGGCGGCCTCGCTCCCTCGGAGCAGGCGATCCTCGCCGACACCTTCCCCCCGGAGAAACGAGGGCAGGCCTTCGCCATGTACGGCCTCGCCGTCGTCGTCGCTCCGGCCATCGGACCGACACTCGGCGGATACATCACCGACAACTTCGACTGGCGCTGGATCTTCTTCCTCAACGTGCCGATCTGCCTCCTGTCGCTCTTCCTCACCTCGCGCATCGTGGAAGATCCTCCCTACGTTGAAAAGCAGGTGGCTGAAGCGCAAAAGGGTGGCGTCCGCCTCGACTTCCTGGGCTTCGCTCTCGTCGGCCTCACCTTCGGTTCGCTCGAGTTCCTGCTCGATAAGGGCCAGGAGGACGACTGGTTCGCCTCGCACCTCATCGTCTTCTTCTCCATCGTGATGGTCGCGGCCTTTGTCCTGCTCATCTGGTGGGAACTCAAGCAGCTTCGTGAGGGGCATCGACCTCTACTCAACCTCACGCTCTTCAAGCGAAGGCAGTTCGCCATCAGCTTCATCCTGATGTTCGTCCTCGGCTTCTCGCTCTACGGCACCACGATTCTCATCCCGCAGTTCGTGCAATCGTTGCTGGGGTATACCGCCGAACTTGCCGGAAAGGTGCTGTCACCTGCTGGCTTCATGATGATGGCGATGATGCCTGTCGTGGGCATCCTCTCGGGCAAGGTCGATCCAAGAAAACTCATTGGTTTCGGCTTTACCTCGTTGACGCTATCGCTCATTTACATGGCGAACATCAACCTCAACATCAGTTACGGCGAACTGGTGGTGATGCGCTGCTTCCAGGCTTCGGGCCTCGCCTTCCTCTTCATTCCGATCAATACGATTGCGTACGTCGGCGTGAAGCAGAGCGAGAACAACGACGTCTCGGGTCTCACCAACCTTGCGCGTAATATCGGCGGCTCCTGCGGTACGGCCTTCATGGCCACGCTTCTGGTGCGTCGCTCCGCTGCGCATGAGAGCAGCATGATCCGTAATCTGACGTCGCTGAACACGGCCTTCCAGTCTCAGGTCCACTCTTTGTCTGGCTCGTTTGCCGCCGGCAACGGTGGCGCATCTTCTGGCGGAGCCGTTCACACGGCACAGGCGTACATCTACGCCCAGTTACATCGCCAGTCGGCCACGCTTGCGTACGTCGACATCATCCGCTATCTCACCCTCTTCTGCGCCTGCGTCCTGCCGCTGCTCTTCCTCATCCCGCGTCCCCCCAAGGATGCTGCCTCCAACGCAGGCCACTAACTTACCCGTAACGCTAATCTGCAACAAAGCAAACGCCCCGGATCTCATCCGGGGCGTTTGCTTTGTTCTTGCATCTTGCATCTGGCCCAGTAAACCTGCCACTCGTGCAAGTTGTCATCCCGAGCAAGCCGAGCGACCTGCTTGTCGCCAGTCGTGCCACGCCCATCACCTCAGCCTGTGCCACCTCTGCGTTCCCGCTTTTGCCTTTAGAGTAGAAAGCCCGCCAGCAAGAAGGCCCGGACCTCTCACAGCAACCCTTGCAACTCCATCGCATTCGCACTCGCATGTCCCAGCGCCGTATTGTCGAAGATCACCCACGTCTCCTTCGCCCGCGCAGGCTCCCGCATCCGATCCGCAAACTCCCGCAGAAAACCCTCGCTGTACTCGGAGTAGTACGTGCGCGGCGCGCCATGCAGCCGCCAGTACCGTAGCTCCATCCAACCTCCGGGCCTGCCCGCCAGTGCCGAGCCCTTCGGAGGATCAGCCGCTACGCGTGCCACCTCAAAGCCGCGCAGCGTGCGATCGACCTCCGGCGCAAACCAGCTCCCATGCCTTGGCTCCAGCACCACCGCGCCATCATGCAGCTCGCGCAACGTCGTGAAGAACTCATGCGCCACGCCTTCGTCATACTCCAGCTTCGGCGGCAACTGGACCAGCAGCGGCCCCAGCTTCTCTCCGAGCCCGCGCACCTGCTCAAGAAACGCCACCAGCAGCGCACCCGTGTCCACCAGCTTCGCCGTATGCGTAATCGTCTTCGGCATCTTCACCGCAAAGCGAAAGTCTTCGGGCACCGATCGCGCCCAGCGCTCCCACGTCTTCAGCATGTGCGGACGATGGAAGCTTGAGTTGATCTCCACACACCGCAACGCACTGGCGCAGCGCTCCAGGTGTGAGCCCTCTGCCGCAAACCGTGCCGCATGCTCCTTCGGAATCGTCCATCCCGCCGTGCCAATGCGAACGTTGTTCATCGCTTCGCCTCCACCGGCACATGCGGATTCTCCGGCCACGCGTGCCGAGGGTACCGCCGCATCAGCTCCTTGCGTGTACTCGGGTACAGCCTCTCCCAGAACCCCGCCAGATCGGTCGTCGTCTGCACCGCTCGCTGGTTCGGCGCCAGCAGATGCACCACTACCGGCGTGCGTTCCGGCCCGATGCGCGGCGTCTCCTTCATGCCGAAGAAGTCCTGCAGCCGCGACCCAATCCACGGCGCACGGTCCAGCTCGTAATGCACCTTCGTCTGCCGCCCACTGCTCAGCCGAATCGTCGACGGAGCCAGCTCATTTAACTTGCCCGCGCCCACCTGCGCTTCCAGCAGCGAGAAGAATCCGCTCGACGCCTCTCGCAACTGCGCAAACGTCCGCAGGCCGTACGCCAACTCCCGCAGTGTCGCTTCCTCATCCACCACAACTCCGGCAAACTTCACGCGCGCGCGAAAGTTTTCCAGGTGCTCGGCATCCACAAACCGCTCCAGCCCAGCTTCGATCGCCTTCTCGGCCAGCATCCGCGCGGCGTCCTCGTCGCTCGCCAGCCCTCGCGACTCCTCGATCACCAGCTTGTCGAAGAGCAGTGCGCTTCTCTGCTCCACGCGCTCGCCCCCACGGTTCCATTCGACGGTCACCTCATCGCGCACGCGTTCCGGAAACACGTCAAGCAACCACTCCGGCTCGATCCGCGCATACGTCCGCACCAGTGGCAGCGGGTTCTCTTCGCGGTCCTCTGCATCCAGCGCGAGAAAGTACTCGCCCTGCGGCAACTCCCCGGCAAGTTCGGCAGCAACGCCGTTCGCCAATCCCACCTGCTTGCCCACGCGCCGCTTCGCCACGCGATCAGGAAACCCTGCGAGCAGACACAGCAGCAGCGCCTCATCGTCATGCTCACGCGTCGCCCGCGCTGGCTTCACCACTCGCAGCAGCTGCTCGTACTGCAGGCGAACGCGAGCATCCATCGCCTTGCCCGCATGCTTGTCCATCGCGGCCAGCAGCTCGTTCTCCACCATGGGGACGCCAGCCCCCAGCAGCGCCGCCGCGCGACAGGCCGCCTCGCCCACACCGCGCTCCTGTGCCGCAATCACCACCCGCGCCAGCCTCGGAGTCAGTGGCAGCCGCGCCATCCGAGCCGCCATCTCGCCCTCCGCGCCCAGCGCATCCAGCAAGGTCTCCGCACTACGCACGGCATCTGCCGGAGGCTCATCCAGCCACGTCAGTTCGCTCGGATGCGCCACACCCTGCGCGCGCAACGCCAGCAGCAACTGCGAGAGCTCTGCCCGCAGAATCTCCGGCGTGTCATGCTCCGGACGAAGCAGAAAGTCCTCCTGCGCATACAGCCGCAGCACGCGCCCCGGCCCCATGCGCCCTGCGCGTCCACCGCGCTGTATTGCCGAAGCCCGGCTCACGCGGCCAATGCGCAGCAGCGGCAGGCCCGTCCACGGCGAATGGCTCGCCACCCGCGCCAGCCCGCTGTCGATCACCGCATTCACGCCGTCCACCGTCACCGAACTCTCCGCCACGTTCGTCGCGAAGATCACCTTGCGCTCCCGCGATGGCTGCACCACGCGGTCCTGCTCCGCAGGCGTCAGGCTTCCATGCAGCGCCAGCGCGGTCAGCCCATACCGCCGCACCACATCCTCGCTCTCGCGCATCGCGCGTCGAATCTCCGCCTGCCCCGGCAGAAACACCAGCACATTGCCCGCGGAGTCTTCCTTCACAATGCGTTCCACCGCGTCGCGCACCAGCGCAGGCAGTGGCTTGGACGTATACCCCACATGCTCCACGCTCAGCGGATATGCTCGTCCCTCGGAGCGCACCACCGGGCAGCCTCCAAGGAACGCCGCCACCGGAGCGGCCTCCAACGTCGCCGACATCACGACGATCTTCAGCTCCGGCCTGCGCTCCTTCTGCAGCCGACGCAGCAGCGCCAACGCCAGGTCCGTCTCCAGGTGCCGCTCATGAAACTCATCCAGCACCACTACCGAAACGCCCTTCAACTCAGGGTCGCCGAGCAGCCGCCGGTTCAAAATGCCTTCAGTCACAAAGCGCAGCCGAGTCTTCGGCCCCACGCGCTCCTCGAACCGCACCTGGTAGCCAACCGTCTCTCCGGCCTCTTCACCCAGTTCTGCAGCCACACGCCTCGCCGCCAGCCGCGCAGCAATGCGCCGCGGCTCCAGCACCAGCACGTCGCCGCTCACCGCATCGAGCAGAGCGCGCGGCACACGCGTCGTCTTGCCCGCTCCAGGAGCAGCTTCCAGCACAACGTTCGGCCCCTGCTTCAGCACTCGCAGAAGCTCGGGCAACACCGCATCAATGGGCAGAGAAGAAGAGATCACAACCTCTCCATTCTCCCATCGCCGCCCGTGCAGGCAAAAGCAAACGCCCCGGCTGCGAAGTGCAGTCGGGGCGTTTGGGTTAGGTGCGGCGTATGCCGCGCGTTGGGTTAGAACGTGTAGCGAACCGCTGCCTGTGCACGACGTGCATTGGTACCGTCCGGGAAGCCGGCCGATGCCGTACCGCGACCATAGCCCGAGGGCCATGCCGTGGAAGCAGCCGTGATCACGCTCGTTGCACCGTTGGCCGTGTAGCCAACCTGGTTCACCGAGGTGTAGCGGATGTGGTTCAGTGCGTTGATCGCCTCGAAGCTCAGCTCGATCGTCTGTGCATTCTTGATCGGGAACTTCTTGGTGAGGCGCGCATCGAGCTGAGCGGTTGTGCCCAGCGGTAGGTTGCTGATCGGCAAGAACGGCACGCGGTTATAAGCAGGCGACTCGCCACCGAGACCGGTGATGCTGCCCGACTGATACCATGCGCTGTTCGAAGCCGAGATCGTCAGCGTCGAGTTCACATGCTGAGGTGTTGCCCACACGAAGACCGGCGAAAGCTGCCAGCCTGCAAGGGCCTGCTGCTTCCAGTGCTCGTGGAACATGTCCGTCGGGATCATCGCGATTCCGCTGATGACAACACGGTGACGTGTATCTTCAGCCGAGATGCCCTTTTCATACGAGTAACCGCTGCGGCCATTCACCGGGAAAGCACCGTTGAAGAGCGTATCGGTCGTATCGCTGAAGTAGTAGTTCGAGCTCGCAGCGCCCTGGGTCAAATCCTCTGCCTTCGACCAGGTGTAGTTGATCGAGCCCTGAAGGAAGCGGTTCTCACGGTGCTTCAACTCAACCAGCAGACCGTCGTACCAGATACGGCCCGAGTTATCGATCTGCAGAATCTGTGCGTACTGCGAGTACTTCTTCGCAGAGGCAAGGTAGGTCGGCAGCACGAGCGAATGCGAGGTGCCATTCAGTTCGTTCACCGTGTAGGTCTGCGAACCTGTCGGAGCGCCGATGTTGAGATCCGAACGCTGCAGGAACTTCAGACCGCGAGCCCACAGGTAACCGATGTTGAGGCTGGTGTCCTTGGAGAGCTGCTGCTCCACGCCGAGCTGAGCTTCCTGAACGTACGGAGTACCTAGACCAGGCTTGGTGAAACCGGTGTTGACAAGCGACGAAGGAATCGTCGAGAGCGCAGCATCGGTCAGCACAGCCGGATAGTTTGGAGCGTAGGTGGTTGCGGGCGTAAGCGTCGGCAGCGACTTACGAATCGTACCGCCGAGCTGCTGCAGACGAGTGATCGTTGCACCGGGAAGGCGGTTGTAGAAGATGCCGTAGTTGCCGCGGAAGACCGTCTTGCCACCGTTCTCGGCATACGAGAAACCGATACGAGGCGAGAAGTTCAGCTTGGGCTGGTTGATCTTGCCAACAGTCGAGTCGGTGGCTGCGAATGCCGGTGCCGGCGGCTGCGTGTAGGTTGCGTAGTCATAACGGACGCCAAGGTTCAGCATCAGCTTCTGCGTAATCTGCCACTGATCCTGAGCGAAGAAGTCATAATCGCGGATCGTGATGCGGGTAATCGGGTGGCCGATCGCCTGCGTGAAACCAGCATAATGACGGCCAGCGAGGGTATCGGTTGGCAGTGGGGTCAAATCCTGAGCCCATGTGGTGAACGAGTTGTAGGTGTACTGGCCGGGTCCCTTGTAGATACCGTTTTCGTAGCTACGCAGGTACGCCAGGCTGGCGCCCACCTTGATCTGGTGCTTGCCCTTCGAGATCGAGTACGTATCGTCGAAGGTGTAGCGGGTTTCGCTGGGCTGCTTATTGGGCAGTGCGTTCACCGAAACACCCAGGTTGCTTACCGGTCCGACCGAGAGGGCGGAGCGGAGAGCGCCCGGAGGCAACAGGTCGGTCGGCAAACCCTGGAAGCGATGGTCCTGGTTATAGCCAAGGCGCAGTTCGTTTACCGAGTGGTCCGTGACCAGGTAGGTGTTTGAGATGTGACCGTTACGGATGTGCGTGCTGACGTTGTAGTTGACAGCCGAAGTACCGCTACCATCGGTCACCGCTGCCGACGAAACGCCGACGTGCGTACCGGAGTAGTTCAGCAGGTTGCCGGTGAACGCCCACGAACTCTTGTCATTCTGACGCCAGTCGATACGGCCAAAGCCGCCGTTCTGGTTCAGGTTGCGTGGAACTGTCGCGTTATGGAAGCGGTTGAGATACGTCTGAGCTGCCGTGCACTGCGCAACGGTAGCTACCGTCGTATCGCAGGCTCCCGTCAGCAACTGTCCGTTTGCATCGAGAACCGTCGCGCTGGTCAGCGTCGACTGAATCGGGAAGTTACGCTTCGTACCTTCGTAGCTGGCAAAGAAGAAGAGCTTGTCCTTGATGATCGGACCGCCCACCGTGCCGCCGTACTGGTGGCGATACTCCGAAGGGTTGAATGCAACGTTCGTGCCATTCACCGTGCGCTTGGAGAACAGATCGGTTGCGTTCAGCGTGCGGTTGCGGAAGAACCAGAACGCTCCGCCATGGAACATGTTGGTACCGCTCTTGGTAATCGTGTTGACCACGCCGCCTGCGCCACGGCCGAACTCAGCCGAGTAGCCTGCGACTTCCGTGCGGAACTCCTGCACGGCGTCCTGCGAGATGTTCGAGAGTACGGCGCTGCCGCCAGCGTTCTGCACGAACCACTGGTTCGTTACGTCGACACCGTCCTGGAGGAAGGCGTTACCGGATGGAACGCCGTGAAATGAGATTTCACCCGTTGTACCGTCCTGCACAACGCCCGGCGAGAGCAGGGCGAACTGATCCACACGGCGGCCGTTGATGGGCAGGTTCATGATCTGCGCCTGGTTGATCAGAGCCGACGTTTCCGTCTTGGACGTATCCACAATCGGCGCGGTCGCATCGGAGACGGTAACGCTGTCGCTCGCGTTGACCGTAAGGCTCATCGGTACGGCAAGCTGTTCACCTACATGCACGGTCAACGACGTGGTCTTCGATGTTCCAAAGCCCGCAGCGGTCACCACGATGACGTAGCCTTCACCCGGACGAAGCGACGGGAACAGGTAAAGACCGTCCGAAGTCGACTTAAGGTGGCGATCGATGCCGAGGTTTTTGTTGACCAGCTCAACGTCAGCGTTGGGGACCACTGCGCCCGAAGGGTCGCGAACGACACCGTTCAGAGCGCCAAGGCCAGCCAGAGACTGGGCCGCAGCAGCGCCGACTGTCAGCGCCAGAGCGCCAACAGCAGCAGTATAAGTAACCCGGCGTCGCCAGAACGTCGCCGAGAGATCGCGTAGAGGCGAAAGCATATGCAGTTCTCCGTCATACAGGTGAGTGCCGGCGACAACAGGACAGGAGTCCGGCAAACTGTGGAGTGGTGCTTGCTCGCGATACTTGCTGTCTCTTCGCGAATCAAGCGCAGACGTTACAAGAGCCGGGGAAACATATTGCGTGTAGGTACACAAACGCCCCACCACCATGGAGCGGTGATGCGGAAATTCCTGAATTTCAAAGCCTTGCCGGTACTTCACTATTTGGCAGATCAGGGGTTGGTTGTGGACGAGAAACTTGCAGAGTTGAAGCGATTCAAACACGGACTCTAGGCGGAGTCCAATCATTTTTCACAAATCTGTAATCGATGGTTGTTATTCGCGCAGAATCAATCATTTGGCTGGATTTTGTTGACTTCCGGCCAGTCATGAGCGATATTTGCGGAAATGGACCAGCTCTAGCCCCTCGGAGGCATGTTCTGGAACTGAGAACTCTCAGTGCGTTTGTCACCGTCGCGGAGAAGCGCAGCTTCGTCCAGGCCGCGAGCGCATTGCATTTGTCTCAGCCAGCGATTACGGCCCAGATTCAGCGGCTTGAACAAGAGCTTGGCGTCCTCCTCTTTGATCGAACCCGGCGTACCGTGCAGTTGACGCACGCGGGGGAAGCGTTTCTCGATGGAGCCAGGGACACCCTGGCGACTGCGGCAGAGGCCGCCCAGGCCGCGCAGCGAGCGGCGCAATTGCAGACGCTGCGGCTGCGTTTTGGCTTTCCGCCGTCGGCTTCGCGAGAGATTGTTCCCAACATCACGACCGAGTTTCACCGGCGATGTCCCCACGTAAAGCTTGATCTTTTTTCGTTTCATACGAGCATTACCGTGGCGGAGTTGCAGTCCTCTTCGCTCGATATCGGCTTCGTTCGTTTGCCCGTAGAAGCCAAGGGATTGCGCATCATTCCTGCTCATCATGAGCCTCTGGTGCTGTGTCTGCCGGAGGGCCATCCGCTGGCCGAAGCGCCGCATATTTCCATCGCCGATCTGCGCAATGAACGCTTCATCATGTACGGCCGGAAGTGGGCCCCGGGATACCACGACCACATCGTAGAACGCTGTCTGGAAGCGGGTTTTCAGCCTGTTGTGTCCAATGTGATCGACGAGATGTACCTTGGTCCGTCACTGGTTGCGGCAGGCGAAGGCATCGCGATTCTGCCCAGCATGGTGGTCAACTCGCCATCGCAGAAAATCGTGGTTCGCGAGCTGCATCTGCACAATCTGCGCTCGGAGATGGGCATCGCCACACGGTTGTCCGATGAGTCTCCGATTACCGAGCTGGCGGTCAAAATCGCCCGCGAAGTTTGCCTGCAATATTCCCTCGCGTAATCATTTTGAAACGTTTTAATGCAAGTCGCGAATTTCGCCGCAATCTGCGCGCGAAATCAGGTTCGGCTATCGGCTGATCGGGAACTTCGATTGGAGTTCAGGGTCTGCATGTGTTTCAATCAGCGGAAATCAGCCTATATCACGCTCGCGCCTGAGCCTTCTGCGAGCGGCCTCGTCTGAACTGTCCCTTATTCACGGAAGGATGACCTCCCCGATGCATGGTGCAGCTCCTCTGCCTGTTGATCTTCTGATCACTGGTGCTGACGTTGTGACGTTTGACGACCACGATAACGTGGTGCTCGATGGTGCGATCGCCATCCTGGGCAACAAGATCGTCTGGATAGGCAAAGCTTCTGAAGCCGCAGCCCTTTACGCGCCGAAGCAGACGGTGAAAGCCAGCGGGCAGATCGCGATGCCCGGGCTGATCGATGCGCACTACCACACGGGGCAACAGCTTCTGCGCGGCAAGCTGGCGGCGATTCACCGCAAGCATGCGTCCAAGGCGCCGCACTGGAAGAACTACTACGTTCCGTTTGAGTGCGGGCTTACGCCGGAGGACGTCTACGTCAGCGGCATTGCGGGCTACACGTCGATGATCTCGGTGGGAACGACGTGCTTTCTCGAAGCAGGCGGGCCGCATCCGGATGAGATGGCGCGGGCGGCGGTGGATGTCGGGATTCGCGGCAAGGTTTCGCTGAACACGATGGATATGGACGACACGCTGCCGTCCAACTACCGCATGACGACATCGCAGGCGCTGAAGGAGAACGAAGCGCTGGTGAAGCGGTGGAAGAGCCACGAGACGGTGAACGCGTGGCTTTCGCTGCGGCAGATCATCGTCAACACGGAAGAGCTTCGCCTGGGCATGATGCATCTGGCGAAGGAGCTTGATACGCCTATCCACACGCACCTGTCGGAGGGGACGTACGAAGTCGACTTCACGATGAATGAGTACGGCAAGCGTCCGCCGGGGTATATGGATTCGATCGGTTCGTTGAACGAGTACATCCACGCGGCGCACTCCATTCTGCTGACCAACGAAGAGCTGGATCTCTATGCTCTGCGTAAGGTTTCGGCGTGCCACTGCGCGTTTGGCAACTATGGGGTTGGCCCGCAGCGGTTCTACGAGATGATTCGCCGCGATATCGCTTGCGGGCTGGGAACGGATGGCCCGGGCGGTCGTTGCACGCTGGATATGTTCGAGGTCGCGCACTATGCGGTGCTGGGGCAGACGATCGAGTATGGCACGCTGTTTCACTCGGGCGGCCCGATTGGCTACGACAAGATGTTGAAGCTGGCTTGTCGCAATGGTGCTCGCGCGGCGCGCATGGCCAACCAGATCGGGTCGCTGGAAGTGGGCAAGCTGGCGGACGTGGTGCTGGTGGCGAAGACGGATTACGACCAGTTCCCTGTTGTCGACCCTGTGATTACGCTGGGCCAGAACTGCAATGGACGCGACGTCCGCACGGTGGTGGTGAATGGCCGTGTGGTGATGAAGGATCGCGAGTTCCTCACGATTGACCTTGGCCCCATGCGCGAGCACGTAGGCCAACAGTACACCTCGATCATGCAGCGGTATCATGCGCAGTTGGATTTGAAGCATACGCCGTATTAGGCGGCGCTTGCGCGCCGCCTGAGTTGTCAGTTCTCAGTTGTCCGTTGTCAGCCATAACCACTAACCACTAGCTATTAACCACTAGCTATCAACGCCCCCTACCAACCGCAGTTCACCCGGAAAGAGGATCCCTATGAGCGAAATGAAGTCAGGCGGGCTTACACGCCGCGAGTTTCTTGCCGCGAGCGCGATTGCTGCGGTTGTGGCTGCACCGGCAGTTTCGCGTGCTGAGGTGCTGGGCGCGTTTACGCCGCCGACGAACATCGACCTGCTGATCACAGGCTGCGACATTGTGACCTTTGACGATAAGGACACGGTCATTGCCGATGGTGCGATTGCGGTGAAGGGCAACTCGATTGAGTGGATTGGGACGGCAGCGGAAGCGGCGACGAAGTACACGCCGAAGGAGACGTTGAAGGCCAACGGGCTGATCGCGATGCCTGGCATGACGGACACGCACATGCATACGGCGCAGCAGTTTCTGCGCGGCGTACATCGCACGACCAAGCGCAAGGGCCCGGGCTGGAAGAAGACGCTGATTCCGTTTGAAAGCGGACTCGCGCCGGAGGACGTTTACAACAGCGGACTGGTGGCGTACACGTCGATGATTTCGGCGGGTACGACGAACTTTCTGGAAGCAGGCGGACCGCATCCGGATGAGATGGGCCGCGCGGCGGTGGATGTTGGCATTCGCGGACGCATCTCGCTGAACACGTGCGATATGGATGGCGAGGGCGGCGCGCTGCCGAAGTCGCACATCATGACGACGTCGCAGGCGCTGAAGGAGAACGAGGCGCTGGTGAAGCGGTGGCAGGGGCACGAGCGTGTGAACGCCTGGCTTTCGCTGCGGCAGATTGTGGTGAACACCGAAGAGCTTCGGCTGGGTATGTCCAAGCTTGCCGATGAGCTGGATGTGGCAATCCATACGCATCTTTCGGAAGGCACGTACGAGGTGGATTACACGGTGGAGAATTACAACTGCCGCCCGCCGGAGTACTTTGCGAAGATTGGCATCTTCAACAGCCGTATGCACTGCGCGCACTCCGTGCTGCTGACGCCGAGCGATGTGGATCTGTACGCCAAGCATGATGCGTCGGTGGCGCACTGCGCGTTCCATAACTACTACCTGGCGCCGCATCGCATGCTGGATATGGTTCGGCAGGGTGTGCGCGTTGGTCTTGGATCCGATGGGCCGGGCTCGCATGGCACGCTCGATCTCTTTCAGGTGTCGCATTATGCGGTGATGGGGCAGACGATTGGTTACGGTATGCCGTTCCACGCGCAGGGGCCGATCAGCTATGCGGCGATGCTGAAGCATGCGTGCCGTGGTGGCGCGGCGGCGGCGCATCTTGGCAAGAAGGCAGGATCGCTGGAGACGGGTAAGCTCGCCGATATCGTTCTGGTTGGCCATGACGATTACGATCAGTTCACGAGCATGGACCCGACGATTACGCTGGGTCAGAACTGCGTGGGACACCACGTGCGCCATACCGTTGTCGATGGCAAGGTTGTGATGAAGGACCGCGAGTTCCTGACGCTGGATGTAGAGAAGATGCGCGCCAATGTGAAGGAACGCTATCCGCGGATCATTGCTAATTATGAAAAGGCCATCTCTGTTACGCAGGGCGGCTAAAGAGGACGTTCGTTCATGAAGCAAGTGTTGACGAAGTTGTTTGCCTGCGCGGCGCTGTGCGTGAGTGTGACTGCTCACGCGCAGCGTTACGTGATTGCGGACCAGGATGCATCGGGGCCGGGTGGCTCGGACATGATGAGTCTGCTGGTCTTTCTGCAGTCGCCCGAAGTGAACCTGCTGGGCATTACGGTGGTGACCGGCGATAACTGGCGCGAGCAGGAGGTGCAGCATGCGCTGCGGCTGACGGAGGCGGTTGGACGCACGGATGTGAAGGTGTATCCCGGAGCGCCGTTCCCGTTGCTGCGTACGCCGCAGAGTACACGGCTGCAGGCCCAGCTTTATGGCAAGGCGCACTTCGAGGGAGCGTTCTCGGCGCGCAACACGGAGAAGGCGTGGGACTTTGTTCCTCCGCTGCGCGAAGGCGCGCCGACGGCCAAGCCAGCGGAAGAAGATGCGTCGCACTTCATGATTCGCATGGTGCATAAGTATCCACACAAGGTGACGATTTATGCAGCGGGACCGCTGACGAATGTGGCGATGGCTTGCAGGCTTGACCCGCACTTTGCGGAGCTGGCGCAGGAGATCATCCTGATGGGGGGAAGCCTGAACCCGCAGACGGAGAAGCCGGAGTGGAGCAACTGGCCACGGCATGAGTTCAACTTCTGGTTTGACCCGGAGGCCGCGAGCATTGTGCTGCGGGCGCCATGGAAAAAGATTACGGTGACGACGATTGATGCGTCGCTGAAGACGCGGCCTGACCCCGAAGTGCTGGATGGGCTGGCGAAGGCGCACAGCGCTGCGGCCGAGTATGTGACGAAGTACACGCGGCGACCGGTGATGATCAACTACCTGTGGGATGAGCTGGCGGCTGCGGCGTGGCTTGATCCGAAGATCATTACGCGCGAGCAGGTGGCTTATATGGATGTGGATACGATGGCGGGGCCGAACTACGGCGATACGTTGACATACTCCGAAGATGCGAAGCCCGCGCTGCCGCTGAACATGGTTCATGCGCAGATGGATGTGGATCTGCCACGGTTGCAGAAGTATCTTGTCGAGCTGCTTTCCAAGCCTGCACCGAAGCCGTATATCGAGGAACTGACAAAGTGATTCGAAGAGCCAATGCTTATCTTCGTGCCGTGAGTGTTTTCGCACTCACGGTACTTCTTTTTTCTGCCGTACACGCAGAGGCCCAAGGGCCGAAGCGGAAGGTGATCTTTGATCAGGATACGGACGGCATCATCGGAGATAACGAAGACCCGTTGGTGATGCTGTTGAACGCGCCGAACATTGATGTGCTGGGCGTAACGGTGGTGACAGGCAACGGATGGCTGAAGCAGGAGACGGCCGATGTGCTGAAGCTGCTGGAGGATTTGAAGCGGCCGGATGTGCCGGTGTACATGGGCGCGGAGTTCCCGCTGGTGCAGTCGCGCTATACGCCGGTGCGTTTGACGAAGCTGTATGGCGGGACGCGTACGGACCCGTTTCTGGGAGCGTATGGCGAGTACAGCCCGGGGCCGGATGTGGTGAAGCCGCCGTTTGGCGGGATGCCGAAGCTGCAGCCAGCGAAGGGGCATGCGGCGGAGTTCATCATCGAGCAGGTGCATAAGTATCCGCACGAGGTGACGATTTATTGCGGTGGTGCTTTGACGAACCTGGCGCTGGCGATCTCGCTGGACCCGAGCGTTGTGGAGCTGGCGCAGGAGGTTGTTTTTATGGGCACGAGCCCGGAGATGCAGCCGAAGACGGTGAATGTCGTCTATGACCCGGAGAGCGCGCAGATGGTGTTGCATGCGCCGTGGAAGAAGATGACGGTGATTACCGTGGACGTGGCCGAGAAGCTGCACAAGACGCCGGAGATGGCGGCTGCGATCGCAAAGGGGCACAATAAAGTAGAGGCTGCGCTTTACGAAGAGCTGGTGATGAAGCCGTATCGCGAGCATAAGCCTCAACAGTGGTTCCGTATGCCGGATGAGCTGATGGCGGCATACCTGATCGATCCTTCGATCATTACAAGTTGGAAGCGCTTCTATATCGATATCGACACGATGCCGGGCATGAGCTACGGCGCGAGTTGGTATTGGGATGAAGTGCCCAAGGGCTACGCCGGCATTGCATGGCCGGACAAGCCTGAGCCGAAGCGGCAGAAGCCTGTACCGCCGCCGGAGGCGCATGTGTCTGATGTGGCGTGGGACTTCGATACCGCCCGCTTCACGCAGATGTTTCTCAACCTGATGACCATGCCGATGGCAGCACATCACGAACCAAAGTAAGAAAGGCAGAAGTCACTATGGAACAGCAACTCGCAACCTATCGCAATTATCAGAGCGAAGATACCTGGAGCCGCACGACGAGCCTTCGCGGCTTTCCGATCGATGAGCTGCGCTCGGTACTGCAGAAGAACATTCGCCGCGGCAATGTAGAAGAAGCCGCGATTGCAGCGTTTGAGTTTTTCTCGTCCGGAGCAGACGCGGAAGAGGTGCTGTGGCGCCGGTTGGAGATTATCGCGACCGAAGACGTTGGGCTGGGTATGCCGACGGCCCCGGCGGTGATCGACGCACTGTACAAGCAGGCTGGACGCATGGCCGACCCCGGTGATCGCTGGATCTACTGCGCTCATGCGGTGCGTTTGCTGGCGACGGCGCCTAAGGACAACATGTCGATGGAGCTTTCAGGCTGGACGCGTGGTGTGGTCGAGAGCGGCGAACGCGGCGTGCTGGTGGAAGACTTTATGGTCGACCTGCATACGCGCCGTGGCGTGGGCATGGGCCGCACGGTGGCTCACTGGTGGGAGAATGGGGCGAAGCTGTTCAACCGCATCCCGGGCTATGACTCGAAGTGGGGCGATTACCTTCGCAAGAAGGCTGGCGCGAACGTAACGAACGAGGAGTAAGAGGATGAAGCAGCGAGTGAGCATGTTGGTGTTGCTGCTGGTTTGTGCCGTGATGACGGCGCAGGCAGCGGGTAAGCGCAAAGTGATTCTGGATCAGGATGCGATGGGGCCGGGTGGCTCCAACATGCTCTCGATGCTGCTGGCGATCGAGAGTAAGGATGTCGATGTGCTGGGCATTACCGTGGAGAGCGGCGATGGCTGGCAGGCGGAGAATGTGGCGCACACGCTGCGGATGCTGGAGCTGATCGGGCGCACGGATATCCCGGTGTATCGCGGGGCAACGAACCCGCTGCTGAACTCGCTGGAGAAAACGAAGCGCTGGGAAGCGATGCATGGCAAGCTGCAGTACAAAGGTGCCTGGATGCAGGAGTGGCCGGAGTACGCGAAGGCTCCGCGCGATCCGTGGCACGGGGCCGATGTGGTGCCTGTGATGAAGGAAGGCGAGCCGCATACGAAGCCCGCTGACGGCACGGCCGCTGAGTTTCTGGTGCACGAGGTGCGGAAGTATCCTGGCGAGGTTTCGATTGTGGCGCTGGGGCCGGTGACGAATATCGCGCTGGCGGCGAAGCTCGATGAGCAGTTTGCGGCGCAGGCGAAGGATTTTGTGTGGATGGGTGCGGCGTTGAATCCACAACCTCCTTCGCGCGATGAATACTCGCTGCAGTTTTTGTTTTCTCCGCGCTCGAACTTCAACGTGCGCTGGGACCCGGAGGCCGCGAGCATCGTGATGGAAGCGGGCTGGAAGCATCTGCTGATTGTGCCGACGGATGCCACGATTGAGCCGAAGTTTGGCGAGCAACTGCTTGGGCCACTGCGGAAGTCGAAGTCACTGGCCGCGAAGTACATTGTGGCGTACCCGGTGATGGGGTTGCCGATGTGGGATGAGGTGACGGTGGCGCTATGGCTTGATCCGACACTGTCAAAGCATACGGAGCGCGTGTCGATGGACTTCAATACCGAGGGCAGCTCCGCGAATTATGGAGACACGCTGACGTGGCGGCCAGGCAAAGGGCCGGGGCTGGGTGAGCCCGTGGTGGATGTCGTGCGCGCGGTGGATGTGGCGCGGTTTGAGAAGATGTTTGCCGGAGCGATGGAGTAGAGCTTTAAGGCGAACACGGAGGACTCGGAGAAGCACAGAGGGGCACGGAAGGAGGGCTGATGCCCTCCTTTTTGTTTGGGCTATGACGGTGGTCTGAAGACGAACTACTTCAAAGGCGGGAACGCAGAGGCACGGAGAAGGGCACGGAGAGAATGCAGGGGCGGCGGGAGGCTGATGTCTGGTCACAAGCAGATCCCTCGTTTCG
>JAPWKE010000004.1 GCA_028283655.1 Acidobacteriaceae bacterium
TAAGTCGGCTTGTCGTCAGTAATTGCTCGTGGCGGAATGTTTTGCTTTTTCGTTGTGGTAGGGTGATGCATTTTATGTCGCTTCGCGTCATGCATGGGGCGAAGCGGGCGTGTTGTGTGATGGTGGGCTTTTGTCGGTGTGGTTGGGCGGGGTGCAGTAGTCTTAAGCGGATGTTCTGCGTTTGAAGGAGAAGCTGCTTGGGTACGAATCGTCGTTCGTTTTTGAAGGGTGTTGCGGTGAGTGCGGCCGGTGCGGTTTCGGCCGCGGCGGGCGTTGAGGCGGAGGCGCAGTCGCTGCGCGATGGTGTAAAGGCCGCCGAGGCGCATGCTGCTGCCGGTGGCGGAGCTTCGCAGTCGCCGCTGGAGATGGTGAATATCCTGCAGGGGACGGCTTCGACGTATCTGTTCTCGCGTGGCAATACGCTGCCGATTGCGGCGGTGCCGTTCGGCATGGCGCACTGGACGCTGGAGAGCAACGGCGGCAGCTCGCCTTGGTTCTTTCATCCGGGCGAGCGGCGGCTGGAGGGTGTGCGTTGCACGCATCAGCTGAGTCCATGGCTGAACGACTATGGCTATGCGACGTTTCTGCCGGTGAGCGGTGCGGGTAAGGCTGCGATGCAGTCGAAGGGCACGTCGTGGCGGCCGGAGGAGGCGACGTTGTCTCCTGCGGAGATGGGGATCGATCTGCTGCGGTATCGCTCGCGGATGGAGCTGGCGCCGACGGCGCATGGCGCGGTGATGCAGGTCACGTATGCTGCGGGAGATGACGGCGATCCCATTCCTGCGGGCAAGGATGCGGGGCTGGCGATCGACATGCCGGGCGGACAGCATGCGGAGATGGCGCTCGATGCCTCGAGCGGTCTGCTGCGTGCGAGCAACAGCTATGGCAACGGCGGGTTGCCGCAAAACTTTCGCGCGTATTACGTCGTTGAGTTTGTGGGCGTGGCGGCGAGCGAGTTGAAGCTCGAAGTGAGCGAGGTGAAGTCGCATCGCGTGGCGGTGGTGCGTTATCCCGCGAAGCCTGGCGTGGCGCAGGAGATTCGCATCGGTCACTCGTTCATCTCGTATGAGCAGGCGGAGCGGAATCTTAAGAAGGAGCTTTCGTTCGGCTTCCGCGAGGTGCGGCGGCTGGCGCGTGCGGTGTGGGAAGAGCATCTGAACCGCGCGAAGATCGAGGGCGGCACGCTGGATCAGCGGCGGACGTTCTACTCGTGCATGTATCGCGCGATGCTGTTTCCGCGCATGTTCTATGAGATGGATGCGAACGGCAAGCCGGTGCACTACAGCGCGTTCAACGGCAAGGTCGAGCCGGGCGTGATGTATGCGGACCACGGCTATTGGGATGTGTATCGCGCGTGGTATCCGTGGATGTCGGTGATGTTCCCGGAGCGATTGGGCGAGATCCTGGAGTCGTGGGTGAATGCGTATCGCGAGGGCGGATGGATGCCGCAGTTCCCTGCCCCGGGCTATCGCGCGTGCATGACGGGAAGTTTGATCGACGCGGTATTTGCCGATGGCGTGGTGAAGGATGTTCCGGGGTTCGACGTGGAGACGGCGTACCAGGGACTGAAGAAGCATGCGACGGAGCCGGGCAATGCGGACAAGGGGTATGGACGGCGCGGCGTCGAGACGTACATGAAGCTGGGCTATGTGCCGGAGGATGAGGTGCACGAGTCTGCCGCGGAGACGGTGGATGCGGCGTTCGGCGACTTCTGCCTCTCGCAGATTGCGGAGAAGCTGGGCCACACGGAGGATGCGGCGATGTTCCGCAAGCGTGCGGAGAACTGGCGCAACCTGTTCGACAAGGATTCGAAGTTTCTGCGCGGCAAGAATGCGGATGGCAGCTGGGTGACATTCGACGGCGAGCCGTTCAACCCGGTGCGCTGGGGTTCCCCGTACGTGGAGGGCGCGGGATGGCAGCATCGCTTCGACGTGCCGCACGAGCCGGAGAAGCTGTTTGAGGCGATGGGCGGCGATGCGTATGTTGCAGCAGAGCTGGAGAAGATGATCACGATGCCGGCGACGTTCGACACGGGCGCGTACGGCATGGAGATTCACGAGATCTCGGAGATGGCGGCGCGTCACTTCGGGCAGTATGCGCACAACAATCAGCCGGTGCACCACATCCTTTATCTCGCCGCGCTGGCGGGCAAGCCGGAGCGCACGCGGTACTGGGTGCGACGCGTGATGGAGGATCTGTACTCGCCGGACGAGTTCGCGGGCGACGAGGATACGGGCTCGATGGCGGCGTGGTTTTTGATGAGTGCGGCGGGCTTCTACTCGGTGTGCCCGGGCAAGCCGGAGTATGTGCTGGGCGCGCCGTTCTTCGACAGGATGACGCTGACGCTGAGCGGCGGCAAGAAGCTGGTGATTACGCGCAAGGGCGACAAGGGCGTGCTGAAGATGAACGGCAAGGCGCATACGGGCGTGGTGATCGCGCACAAGGATGTGGTTGCCGGGGGCACGCTGGAGTTCGCGTAGAGACCGGTCTAAGAGCTGGGCTCCGCGTGCATGGATTGTGCGCGGAGTCACTTCCGGAACTCAAAGAGATATTTCAAGGTATCGCAACGATGCGGATGCAGCGTCGCGGAGGAGTGTGTGCACCCAAGACCGGATGCGCTGGATGCTTCTCCTGTTGAGTGTTGCTGCAATAACGTGATCTCGGAAGACCTGAAGATCCCGAGCGATGCGAATATGGCGAAGTATGTCGACAAGTCGAAGATCCCGAGCGATGCGAATATGGCGTTCTATCGCGCGCATAAGGATGAGATTGTCGAGATGATGAAGAAGAGCGACGACTAAGGCGACGGCCTTGCATTGGCGGGTGAGCGGAAGAAAGCAGATTCCTTCGCTGCGCTGCGGAATGACAATTCGAGAAGTGCGGAAGGTAATGCAACGGCGAAGGAAGATGCAGGAAAGCTGTGCGGCGAGCTTTTGTTTTGCAGGTTGTGCGATGATGTCTGCCCGAGAGGGTTCTTATGCGCAAGGCGGGCTTGATTGTGGTGTCGCTGCTGCTGCTGGCGATGGTCTTCGATGCAGGAGGCGTGGCGCAGACGGCGCAGGCTGGATGGCAGGCGCGGCTGCGGCAGGAGCTTCCCCTGCTGGGGCATCGCAACTGGATCCTGATTGTGGACTCGGCGTATCCGTTGCAGACGGCGGCTGGCATCGAGACGCTGGAGACGGACGCATCGCAGCTTGCGGTGACGCAGGCGGTGCTGGCGGAGCTTGGCCGCACAACGCATGTGCGGCCGGTGGTGTTTCTCGACAAGGAGCTTCAGTACGTGCCCGCGCAGGACTACGCGGAGGTGAATGCGTATCGCGAGGGCCTGAAGAAGGCGCTGAAGCCGTACCCGGTGCAGTCGCTGCTGCATGAGGAGATTCTGCGCAGACTCAGCGAGGAAGCGAAGACGTACAAGGTGCTGGTGTTGAAGACGACGATGACGGTGCCGTATACGTCGGTGTTTCTGCAGCTGGATTGCAGGTATCTGAGCGCGGAGGGAGAGCAGAGGATTCGCGCGGCGATGCAGGCGGCGGGGGCGCGTTAGGGCGCGGCGTCAGCAGACGATGTGGAGCGCCTGGTCGATGGTGCAGGTGGCGCTGCCGGTCTTGCCGGGCATGGTGGGGGTGGAGCGCACGAGGAAGGACTCGCGGGTGGCGGTGACGATGGCGAAGGTGTGTCCGTCGGCGTGGCCGGTGGCGAGGATGGCGGGCAGGGTGGCGAGCGCGGCGAGGGTGGGGCTGTAGGTCTGCGCGGTCTGATGGTAGGTGAGCTGGGCCCTGGCGATGAGGGTGAGGTCGTCGCTGGCGGCCTTGTCCTGTGCGGCGGCGCGGACGCGCTGCACGGCGGGGAGCAGCAGCGCGATGAGCACGCCGATGATGGCGATGACGACAAGCAGCTCGATGAGGGTGAAGCCGGTGGGGGAGGAGGTGCGGCGCATGGGCTCTCCTGTGCGGATGGAAGTGAGGGCCCGGGGGTTGGGTAGCAGGTGGGGTGGATTCTGTGGGGAGGTTTGATTGTGGGATGGTTCGAGCTTCGTGAGGGTGTGGCACCCAGCAGTGCATAGGAAACATGGCTGATACATGTAGTCCAACATGATAAAAACTCTTAAGTAACCAACTAACGTTTTCTAACCTAGGAGACTGAACACTCTTGCAACCCTATGTCTAATCCAATCGCCGCCGATTCCGAGACCATCGATACTGATACAGATCCATACATCCCCGCAGAAAACTCTACATGGGAGAATGATGCGGCTGAGGTGAGAATCCCACCTAGTTTTGGAATATCCTCGGATGTTCCGCTGCCTAATTCCTCGGCGGTAATTGTTTCCGATACTCGCACGAACAAAGCGCGTCGTTGGAGCAAAGTAGAAAGCATCGAGATAGAGAATTTCAAAGCCATCAAGAGAACAAAAGTGCCGCTTGGCGACGTAACAGTTTTAGTAGGGCCTAATAGCTCCGGCAAATCATCTGTTCTACAAGCGGTCCATTGGGCCGCTCGTGCTGCGAGTTACATATCACCTAAAAACACTTCCGAAATGATGTCGTTTGATCGTATCGATTACCTACCGTCAAGCGAACCACTTAAGACTGCCCATAAAGCAGAGCTAAAAAGCGAGCATAAAACACCCCCGACAAGAGTAATTCTTTCCCATGCAGGATCATCCGGTGAGGAGTCTCAGTTGTCCGCACAGATCAGTATCTGGGCTGCTCGCAACAAAGGAGGTATATCAGCGCACATTGCAGGAGAGTCCGCAGTCACTCCGTATAAGCAGCGCGAAAACTTTATAACGGCCTACATTCCTGGGCTCGCCGGGCTTTCAGAGAGAGAGACTATTCTGGCTCAGCCGCTACTTCGTCGACAGGCTGCAAGTGGTGACGCTGGGGGAGTTCTGCGGAATGTGTTATACAACCTCGCTTCCCGCCTCATTCATGAACCAGATTCAACTGCGGCTAATGGCAGATTGGCGCGACTTAATGAACTTATCAATGAAGTGCACGCAGGTATTTCAATTGAAGTGAGCTTTGATGATCGTGAGGATTATCACATATCGGCAACCTATAGAGATTCTGGACTGACTACTGAGCCTCGAACGTTAGAAACTGCCGCAACCGGAGTACTTCAGGTTATTCAGATTTTTGCTTATCTTGTGCTATTCCGTCCCAGAATTATGCTTATCGATGAGCCTGACGCACATTTGCATCCCGATAAACAAGAGTTACTCGTTGAAGCTTTAGAACGCACTACTCAAGAATTTGAAACTCAAATTATCCTCACCACGCACAGCCCTCACATTGCGCGGGCTGCAAGCTCAACTACAAAACTTGTTTGGATGAATAATGGTGAGGTCAAAACAGAAGATGATGATGCAATCCGTCGCCTATTGGGCTGGGGTGGATTAGATCGTGATCTATTGTTTTTTATAGAAGATGAGAGCGACAAGCTTGTAAGAACATTGCTTCGTCAGTGGCCACATTTGGCAAGAAATCTATCAGTGTGTCGCTGTTTTGGCATAGAAAATCTGCCCAAGGATAAGCTTCTACAAGGACTTTTAGTCGATGGCAATCTGGGCATTCGAGCAATAATCCATCGCGATCAAGATTTTATGACGCCTGTCGAAATGCAGAAATGGCATGAAAAATACAAAACCGAGGGTGTTTTCCCTTGGATTAGCAAAGGTTCGGATATCGAATCATATTTTTGTACGCCCCAATATCTGTCCAAGGTATACGACGTTTCTTTAGAGGTAGTTGAGGGGTGGCGCAAGCAGGCAATAGAAAATATTAAAGATGCGAAGAAAGTTTTTTTGGGTAAACGAAAAGAAATTAACCGTTGTTTTTGGAATGAAGAAGGAGGCTCGCCGAATTCAGAGGAACTCTGGACCAGCCTCGGAGGACAGAATGCAGATACTGTTTTGGGGAAAAGTTTACTGAGGGCGCTTAAGCCAGTTATAAAATATGCTGGCTATGATGAAAAGCGGTTAAATAATTTAACGATGCCTGTCGGATTTGAATTGGCATCAGATCTCAAAGAACTTCTTCAGAAGGCCCTTAGTTGATAAATAATTTATTGCTAAAACGCCTCCCGAAAGGGAGGCGTTTTCGTTACTAAGTTACTTATCGAGTTAGATGGACTGGTTCAGTACGCGGTTGAGGCGTTGGACGAAGGTGGTGGGGTCTTTTAGCGGCACGCCTTCTAGTAGCAGCGCCTGGTCGAAGAGGAGCCAGGCGGCGTCGGCTACCTTGGTCTCTTCGGGGTTGGCTAGTAGCTTGCGGATGATCTCGTGGTCGGGGTTGATCTCGAGGGTGGGTTGCAGGTCGGGCAGGTTCTTCTGTCCCATGGCCTGCATCATCTGGCGCATGCGGGCGGAGGGTTCGTCTTCGTCCGACACGATGACCGAGGGGCTGTCGGCGAGGCGGGAGGAGGCGCGGACCTCCTTGACGCTGTCGCCGAGGGTGGCCTTGATCTTTTCGAGCAGGGGCTTGAGGGCCTCGGCCTTTTCGGCGGCCTGCTCGGGCGTGGAGTCGTCCTTGAGGTCGTCGGAGGTGGTGGACTTGTTGACGGCCTTCAGGTCGATGTCGCCGTACTTGGGGACGCTGGAGAAGACGATCTCGTCGATGTCGTCGTCGAGGATGAGGACTTCGATGCCCTTCTTCTTATAGACCTCGAGGAGGGGCGAGTTGCGGAGCAGGCTCTCGTTGCCGCCGGTGATGTAGTAGAGCGCCTTCTGCTCGGGCTGCATGCGCTCCCGGGCCTCGGCGAGCGAGGTGAGGCCTTCGACACTGGAGGACTTGAAGCGCACGAGGTCGAGGAGCGTCTCGCGGTTGGCGAAGTCGCCGTAGACGCCTTCCTTGAGGGGGCGGTTGTACTCGGCGATGAACTGCGCGTACTTGTCCTTGTCGTTGGCCGCGATGTTCTTCAGCTCGGAGAGGATCTTTTTGACGCTGGCGGTTTTGATGGTGTTGAGGACCTTGTTCTGCTGCAGGATCTCGCGGGAGACGTTGAGCGGAAGGTCTTCGGAGTCGATGATGCCGCGGACGAAGCGGAGGTACTGCGGGAGGAGCTCCTTGGAGTCGTCCATGATGAAGACGCGCTTGACGTAGAGCTTGATGCCGCCCTTGTACTCGGCCTGGTAGAGGTCCATGGGGGCCTTGGCCGGGATGTAGAAGAGGGTGGTGTATTCGAGGGTGCCTTCGGCGCGGGTGTGGAACCAGAAGAGGGGGTCTTCCCAGTCGCCGGTGATGGACTTGTAGAACTCCTTGTAGTCGTCGTCGGTGAGCTCGGACTTGGAGCGCTGCCACATGGCGGAGGCGGCGTTGACCTGCTCGGTGACGCGGGACTTGGTGGACTCCTTCTTCTCGGCGTCCCAGTCGCTCTTGTCGTAGGTGAGGAAGATGGGGAAGGCGATGTGGTTGGAGTACTTCTTGACGATCTCCTGCAGGCGCCAGGAGTTGGCGTAGGGCGCGCCCTCTTCGTTGAAGTGGATGAGGACGGTGGTACCGGCGGTGGCGCGGGCGTTGGAGCCGGTGGCCTCTTCGATCTCGAAGCCGGTCTTGCCGTCGGAGGTCCAGCGATACGTCTTGTCTTCACCGGCCTTGCGGGAGAAGACTTCGACCTTGTCGGCGACCATGAAGACGGAGTAGAAGCCGACACCGAACTGTCCGATGAGGTTGGAGTCCTTCTTGGCGTCGCCGGAGAGCTGGGAGAGGAAGTTCTTGGTGCCGGAGCGGGCGATGGTGCCGAGGTGAGCGATGAGGTCTTCCTCGTTCATGCCGATGCCGGTGTCGGAGATGGTGAGGGCCTTGGCCTCCTCGTTGAGGTCGAGGTCGATGCGCGGGGAGGCGATGGTGGAGCCGAGGAGCGCCTTGTAGGTGTCGTCGGTGAGGGTGAGGTGGCGCAGCTTGTCGAGCGCATCGGAGGAGTTGGAGATCAGCTCGCGCAGGAAGATCTCGGGGTGCGAGTAAAGGGAATGGACGATCAGCTGGAGCAGCTGGGAGACTTCGGTCTGGAATTGTTGCTTGGACATAGCTCTCTTATTTTGCCAAAACATGGAGATTGGCGTTTGGGGCGGGGTCTGTGGGCAGGGAGGCTGTGGTGAGGCTGGCCTTTTTGGTGGAGAAACGGGTCTCTTCCACCCCAACGAGCAAAGCTCGCTGGGGACCAGCGGTCTCTCCGCTGCGCGGCGCTTTGCGCCTTCGGTCGAGATGAGTTTTTAGAGGTAGTGGCGGACCCACTCATGTCGCTTCGCGCCATGAATGGGGCACCCGAGTAGTGGCGGCGGTAGGATGAAGGGCGATGAACATGATGGCGGATGTTGAACCGGCAGTGACGTTTTATCCTGCGCGGCTTGCGGTTCTGGATGCGGCGTACAAGCGTTACTTCTCGCGGACGGACGTTCTGCAGAAGGCGATGATCGCGGGCTTTGTGCTGGCGGGCGTGTTGCTGTACCTGTTGCTGCGCGGCGTGGTGACGGGAACGCCGCTGCTGGTGGTGCTGGCGGCGACGGTGGCGGTGATTCCGCTGTACCTGCACATGATGCGTCTGCGCGATCGCACGCTGCGGCTGTTTGTGCACTATGAGCTGGCGGTGGGGCGCATCGACGGGACGAAGACGCAGTCGGGCAATACAGGCGAGGAGTTTCGCGTGGAGGGCCACCTGTATGAGCGCGATCTGAATGTGCTGGGCGCGGACTCGTTGTTTGGCATGCTGGATACGGTGAGGACGGGCGTGGGGCAGCGGGGGCTGGCGAAGCTGCTGCTGTATCGCGATGCGGGGAAGGCGCGCGGGGCGGGTGGTGCTCGTGATGCGGGCGACATTCGTGATGCGATTCTGGCGCGGCGGGCGGCGATCGAGGAGCTGACGGGGAGGAACGATCTGCGCGAGCGGATTGCGATGCTTGGGCCGTCGCGGTTTCAGCAGGTGCCGGCGGCGTTCTTCGACAAGTGGCTGGATGAGCCTGCGCCGGTGTTTCATCGGGCAGGCCGTGTGGGCATGGTGGCGACGACGACGGTGGTGGTGCTGCTGACGATCCTGGGGCTGGCGCATGTGCTGCCGTGGGATGTGGCGCGGCCGAATATTGTCTGCGCGCTGGCGATCCAGGCGACGATTGCGCTGACGCTGCGCAAGAGGGTGCTGCCGCTGCTGGAGTCGTCGAAGAGTATCTCGGCGCAGATGCAGCTGTTTCGCGATGGACTGGAGCTGGTGCAGGGCGAGAACTTCACGTCGCAGCGTCTGCGCGAGCTGAAGCAGGTGATGGCGACGCCGGGCGATGCGGTGCGGCTGCTGAAGAAGATTCAGCAGCAGTTCGTGATCGTGGAGCAGAGGACGAAGGAGTGGTTCCTGATTCCTTCGCTGCTGCTGTGCGCGGGGACGCATGCGGCCATCTCGATTGCGATGTGGAAGCGGAGAAACGCGGCGGCGATGATGCTGTGGCTGACGGCGTGGGCGGAGTTCGAGGCGCTGAGCGCGCTGGCGACGTATGCGTATGAGCATCCGGAGAACACGTATCCGGAGATTCTCGACGAAGGCACGGCGGTCTTCGAGGCGACGACGCTGGCGCATCCTCTATTACCTGCGAACGCGGTGGCGAACGATGTGGCGTTGAACGCGGAGACGAGGGTGTATCTGATCAGCGGATCGAACATGGCGGGCAAGTCGACGCTGCTGCGGTCGGTGGGAGCGAATGCGGTGCTGGCTGCGACGGGCGCGCCGATTCGCGCGACGCGGGCGAGGATATCGCCGCTGGTGATTGGGGCGTCGATTGCGCTGAGCGATTCGCTGGCGGAGGGCAGGAGCAAGTTTCTTGCAGAGGTGGAGCGTCTGCATGCGATCCTCGAGGCCGCTCGCAGCGCGGGCGAGGTGCGGGTGCTGTTTCTGATCGACGAGATCTTCAGCGGGACGAACTCGCTGGACCGTAAGGTTGCGGCGGAGGCGGTGACGCGGGCGCTGGTGGGTCACGGCGCGGTGGGCGCGCTGTCGACACATGACCTGACGCTGACGGAGATGGGAGAGTTCGCCGAGCTGTGTGCAGTGAACGTGCATATGGCGAGTGCGGACGCGAGCGATCCTCTGGCATTTGATTACCGGCTGAAGCCGGGCGTGAATCAGAGCTCGAATGCGCTGGCGATTGTGCGGATGATGGGGATTGGGGTTTAGTGGCTGGGGAAGTCCGGCACACCGTCCGGCAAGCCGACTTA
>JAPWKE010000005.1 GCA_028283655.1 Acidobacteriaceae bacterium
CGTTTCTCAGGACTGATCACGCTAAGCCCGCACTTTAGGGTGGATTTTCTTGCTGATGACTGCGTGTCCGTCTAGAAACTGGCGGTACACGTTATCAAGAAAGGGTTCTTCGAACGTGCCTGAACCAAGCAGCAGGCGGTAGTAGAGTGATCCGTATAAAAGATCAATCGCGGCGTCAACGTCGATGTCGCTACGTAAAGATCCCTCCGCGACGGCGGCCCTCATGATGTTGCGCACGCCTTCACGGCGAGGATCAAGCCAGCGCTCGCGAAATGCGATTGAAAGCTGGGGGTCGGACTGCGCTTCAGCCACGAGAGAACGGATGAGATTGCCTCGTGCACTCCGAAAAAAGGCCGCCTGCAAGTCCAGTTGCTGCCGCAGGCGTTCCAGGGCGTTTCCCGTGTCAGGGAAATCGGTCTCGCTTCCGATTAGAGCCAAGAGCGAGTCCATCACCAAAGCTGCCTTGTTTGGCCAATGCCGATAAAGAGTCATTTTCCCGACACCGGCCTCAGCTGCGATATCGTTTACGCTTACAGACCTGAATCCCCGCTTCGTGACGAGACGCAGAGCTGCCTTGAGTACCGCGTCATGCGCTGCCTGGCTTCGTGGTCGCCCTATCTCCGCCAATATCAGAACTCCGTCGAAAAATATGCAACCGTTACGATACCGAAAGTATCATATGCTCATGGATACGATACTGCGAGTATCGTTTAGGGGGCTTTCATGGACAAAGTAGTCGTTGTCACTGGCGTCAGTAGCGGATTAGGCAAGGCATTCGCCATTGCTTTGCTTCAGGCGGGATTCAAAGTTGTGGGAACTGTACGGAAACAGGAGGCAGTAGAAGAGTTCGAGCGGCTTCAGACGGGTGCAGCGTTCGCACGTGTTCTTGACGTGACGGACGCCCCGGAAAAACTTTCCTCCATGGTGGAAGAAATCGAAGAACACGTTGGGCCGGTCTACGCATTGATCAACAACGCGGGCTACGGACATGAAGGAACGTTGGAAGAAAGCTCGATGGAGGAACTTCGCCAGCAGTTTGAGGTCAATGTTTTCGGGGCTGTTGGGATGATGAAGGCCGTGCTTCCTTTTATGCGCGCACGCCGCGAGGGCCGGATTCTCAATGTAACTTCCATGGGCGGCTTGATGACCATGCCCGGACTCTCGTATTACCACGGTAGCAAGTTTGCCCTGGAGGGCATTTCCTCCTCGCTCGCTAAAGAGGTAAGGCCTCTGGGGATTTTCGTGACTGCTGTTGAACCAGGCATGTTCCGTACTGACTGGGCTGGCCGTTCGATGGTGCGTTCAGAACGCAAGATACCTGATTACGATGCGATCTTCGATCCTATCCGGGCTGCACGGCAAGCGAGGAACGGCAACCAGCCGGGCGATCCGGCAAAGGCCGGAAAGGCAATCGCAACCCTTCTGGTGTCCCCAGAGCCACCTCTGCATCTATTGCTGGGATCGGATGCTTTTGACTTTGTGCAGAAGGAGTTGGAGACACTTCGCGGTGAGTTTTCAAGCTGGGAGCCTCTCACGCGATCCACCAACTTCCAACAAACGGCATAAATGCTTGTTTGCCTCGGACAGGCTCGTTGCCCCCGGAGCCTGTTCGAGACTGATGAGTCGCGATAAGTCGGCTTCCCAGACGGTATGCCGGCTTCCCCAGCCACTAAACCCCAATCCCCATCATCCGCACAATCGCCAGCGCATTCGAGCTCTGATTTACCCCTGGCTTCAGCCGGTAATCAAACGCCAGCGGATCGCTCGCGTCCGCACTCGCCATATGCACGTTCACTGCACACAGCTCGGCGAACTCTCCCATCTCCGTCAGCGTCAGGTCATGTGTCGACAGAGCGCCCACCGCGCCGTGACCCACCAGCGCCCGCGTCACCGCCTCCGCCGCGACTTTGCGGTCCAGCGAGTTCGTCCCGCTGAAGATCTCGTCGATCAGAAACAGCACCCGCACCTCGCCCGCGCTGCGAGCGGCCTCGAGGATCGCATGCAGACGCTCCACCTCTGCAAGAAACTTGCTCCTGCCCTCCGCCAGCGAATCGCTCAGCGCAATCGACGCTCCAATCACCAACGGCGATATCCTCGCCCGCGTCGCGCGAATCGGCGCACCCGTCGCAGCCAGCACCGCATTCGCTCCCACCGACCGCAGCAGCGTCGACTTGCCCGCCATGTTCGATCCGCTGATCAGATACACCCTCGTCTCCGCGTTCAACGCCACATCGTTCGCCACCGCGTTCGCAGGCAATAGAGGATGCGCCAGCGTCGTCGCCTCGAAGACCGCCGTGCCTTCGTCGAGAATCTCCGGATACGTGTTCTCCGGATGCTCATACGCATACGTCGCCAGCGCGCTCAGCGCCTCGAACTCCGCCCACGCCGTCAGCCACAGCATCATCGCCGCCGCGTTTCTCCGCTTCCACATCGCAATCGAGATGGCCGCATGCGTCCCCGCGCACAGCAGCAGCGAAGGAATCAGGAACCACTCCTTCGTCCTCTGCTCCACGATCACGAACTGCTGCTGAATCTTCTTCAGCAGCCGCACCGCATCGCCCGGCGTCGCCATCACCTGCTTCAGCTCGCGCAGACGCTGCGACGTGAAGTTCTCGCCCTGCACCAGCTCCAGTCCATCGCGAAACAGCTGCATCTGCGCCGAGATACTCTTCGACGACTCCAGCAGCGGCAGCACCCTCTTGCGCAGCGTCAGCGCAATCGTCGCCTGGATCGCCAGCGCGCAGACAATATTCGGCCTCGCCACATCCCACGGCAGCACATGCGCCAGCCCCAGGATCGTCAGCAGCACCACCACCGTCGTCGTCGCCACCATGCCCACACGGCCTGCCCGATGAAACACCGGCGCAGGCTCATCCAGCCACTTGTCGAAGAACGCCGCCGGCACCTGCTGAAACCGCGACGGCCCAAGCATCGCAATCCGCTCGCGCAGATCGTTCCTCCCCGTCAGCTCCTCGATCGCCGCCCGCCGCGCCAGAATCGCATCACGAATGTCGCCCGCATCACGAGCACCACCCGCCCCGCGCGCCTTCCCCGCATCGCGATACAGCAGCAGCTTCGCCAGCCCCCGCTGCCCCACGCCCGTCCTCACCGTATCCAGCATGCCAAACAACGAGTCCGCGCCCAGCACATTCAGATCGCGCTCATACAGGTGGCCCTCCACGCGAAACTCCTCGCCTGTATTGCCCGACTGCGTCTTCGTCCCGTCGATGCGCCCCACCGCCAGCTCATAGTGCACAAACAGCCGCAGCGTGCGATCGCGCAGACGCATCATGTGCAGGTACAGCGGAATCACCGCCACCGTCGCCGCCAGCACCACCAGCAGCGGCGTTCCCGTCACCACACCGCGCAGCAACAGGTACAGCAACACGCCCGCCAGCACAAAGCCCGCGATCATCGCCTTCTGCAGAACGTCCGTCCGCGAGAAGTAACGCTTGTACGCCGCATCCAGAACCGCAAGCCGCGCAGGATAAAACGTCACTGCCGGTTCAACATCCGCCATCATGTTCATCGCCCTTCATCCTACCGCCGCCACTATCCGAGTGCCCCATTCATGGCGCGAAGCGACATGAATGGGCCCGCCACTACCTCTAAAAACTCATCTCGACCGAAGGCGCAAAGCGCCGCGCAGCGGAGAGACCGCTGGTCCCCAGCGAGCTTTGCTCATTGGGGTGGAAGAAACCCGTTTCTCCACCAAAAAGGCCAGCCTCACCACAGCCTCCCTGCCCACAGACCCCGCCCCAAACGCCAATCCCCATGTTTTGGCAAAATAAGAGAGCTATGTCCAAGCAACAATTCCAGACCGAAGTCTCCCAGCTGCTCCAGCTGATCGTCCATTCCCTTTACTCGCACCCCGAGATCTTCCTGCGCGAGCTGATCTCCAACTCCTCCGATGCGCTCGACAAGCTGCGCCACCTCACCCTCACCGACGACACCTACAAGGCGCTCCTCGGCTCCACCATCGCCTCCCCGCGCATCGACCTCGACCTCAACGAGGAGGCCAAGGCCCTCACCATCTCCGACACCGGCATCGGCATGAACGAGGAAGACCTCATCGCTCACCTCGGCACCATCGCCCGCTCCGGCACCAAGAACTTCCTCTCCCAGCTCTCCGGCGACGCCAAGAAGGACTCCAACCTCATCGGACAGTTCGGTGTCGGCTTCTACTCCGTCTTCATGGTCGCCGACAAGGTCGAAGTCTTCTCCCGCAAGGCCGGTGAAGACAAGACGTATCGCTGGACCTCCGACGGCAAGACCGGCTTCGAGATCGAAGAGGCCACCGGCTCCAACGCCCGCGCCACCGCCGGTACCACCGTCCTCATCCACTTCAACGAAGAGGGCGCGCCCTACGCCAACTCCTGGCGCCTGCAGGAGATCGTCAAGAAGTACTCCAACCACATCGCCTTCCCCATCTTCCTCACCTACGACAAGAGCGACTGGGACGCCGAGAAGAAGGAGTCCACCAAGTCCCGCGTCACCGAGCAGGTCAACGCCGCCTCCGCCATGTGGCAGCGCTCCAAGTCCGAGCTCACCGACGACGACTACAAGGAGTTCTACAAGTCCATCACCGGCGACTGGGAAGACCCCCTCTTCTGGTTCCATACCCGCGCCGAAGGCACCCTCGAATACACCACCCTCTTCTACATCCCGGCCAAGGCCCCCATGGACCTCTACCAGGCCGAGTACAAGGGCGGCATCAAGCTCTACGTCAAGCGCGTCTTCATCATGGACGACTCCAAGGAGCTGCTCCCGCAGTACCTCCGCTTCGTCCGCGGCATCATCGACTCCGAAGACCTTCCGCTCAACGTCTCCCGCGAGATCCTGCAGCAGAACAAGGTCCTCAACACCATCAAAACCGCCAGCGTCAAAAAGATCCTCTCCGAGCTGAAGAACATCGCGGCCAACGACAAGGACAAGTACGCGCAGTTCATCGCCGAGTACAACCGCCCCCTCAAGGAAGGCGTCTACGGCGACTTCGCCAACCGCGAGACGCTCCTCGACCTCGTGCGCTTCAAGTCCTCCAGTGTCGAAGGCCTCACCTCGCTCGCCGAGGCCCGGGAGCGCATGCAGCCCGAGCAGAAGGCGCTCTACTACATCACCGGCGGCAACGAGAGCCTGCTCCGCAACTCGCCCCTCCTCGAGGTCTATAAGAAGAAGGGCATCGAAGTCCTCATCCTCGACGACGACATCGACGAGATCGTCTTCTCCAGCGTCCCCAAGTACGGCGACATCGACCTGAAGGCCGTCAACAAGTCCACCACCTCCGACGACCTCAAGGACGACTCCACGCCCGAGCAGGCCGCCGAAAAGGCCGAGGCCCTCAAGCCCCTGCTCGAAAAGATCAAGGCCACCCTCGGCGACAGCGTCAAGGAGGTCCGCGCCTCCTCCCGCCTCGCCGACAGCCCCTCGGTCATCGTGTCGGACGAAGACGAACCCTCCGCCCGCATGCGCCAGATGATGCAGGCCATGGGACAGAAGAACCTGCCCGACCTGCAACCCACCCTCGAGATCAACCCCGACCACGAGATCATCCGCAAGCTACTAGCCAACCCCGAAGAGACCAAGGTAGCCGACGCCGCCTGGCTCCTCTTCGACCAGGCGCTGCTACTAGAAGGCGTGCCGCTAAAAGACCCCACCACCTTCGTCCAACGCCTC